>PKYZ01000346.1 GCA_003132865.1 Bryobacterales bacterium | reverse complement strand
CTGGTGCGGCGACTGCAAAGCGCAGGGCCCCGTCATCGCCCGCCTCAGGCAGAAGTACGAGCCGCGCGGCTTGCGCGTGCTGGCGCCTACCCGCCGTTACGGAGACGTGCCGAAAATCGACCATCCCACCGCCGCGCAGGAAGACCAGGAGATCGAGCGCGTGTGGAAAACTTCCTACGCCGCCCTCTCCGAAGCCCCGCATCCCATCAGCGAAACCATGATGCTGCGCTACGGCGTCAGTTCCACGCCGACTCTGGTTTTGATCGATCGCGAGGGCATCGTGCGCATGTACCGGCCCACCCGCATGACCGAGGCCGAACTCGCGCAACGCATCGAAGCCCTGCTCGCCCCATAGAATAGCCCTCGTCCGCCCGGCCCCCGGCCCCTGCCCCGGCGCGTGGAGCCGCTTATCGGCCCGCAAAAGCGCGCCCGTGCTCCCGAAGACCTCCGGCGAACCCACCCGCCGTGCTGCGCCGCTCGCTGGACGCCGCGAAATTCGGCGGCCCCGAAAAGCTGGAAGGCTTCGCCCGGCTCGACCGTTTCGCGCGCGCCATTGAGCAGCGCGACCCCCGATGCCTATTTCGAAGCCATCGTCGCGCACGAGCGCGCAATCTCGCCATCGTTGGGAAAAGCACGTGGCGCAAGCAATCTCGTGGGGACCATCACAGATTGAAGCCTCTGTCACTAGCTATATGTATGGAACCCCACGCATGCGGGAAGACGGGACATCCAGTCACGCGCGATAATGTTACAGGAGGATATGGGAATGAAGAAAGTGTTGATTTTGGCTACGGCTCTGGGCTGCTCGCCATTGGGGCTTTTTGCCGATACGGCGGCCGAGCGGCTCGAGGAATCGGCCAGGATTGTGCATGAGATCATGGCGACGCCCGACAAGGGAATTCCTCAAGATCTGCTGAATAAAGCGTACTGCGTGGTGGTCGTTCCGTCACTGAAGAAAGCCGCGTTCGTGGTGGGCGGCCAGTACGGAAAGGGCTTTACGATTTGCCGGAGGGGCGCGGGCATGGGGTGGGGAGCGCCGGGGGCCATCAGGGTGGAAGGCGGCAGCTTCGGGTTTCAGATCGGCGGCTCGGAGACGGACGTCGTGATGCTCGTCATGAACGAGCACGGCATGAAGGAATTAGACAAAGACAAAGTCACTCTGGGTGGGGACGCCAGCGTGGCGGCGGGACCGGTGGGGCGCACGGCGACGGCCAACACCGATGCCTATATGACCGCGGAGATTCTTTCGTGGTCGCGCGCGAAGGGTCTTTTTGCGGGCATCTCACTGAGCGGCGCGTCGCTGCGTCCGGACAGAGAGGGCAACAGGGAACTGTACGGGGAGGGCCTGGACAACAAGCAAATCCTGATGACGAAGAGGGAGCCGCCGGCGGCGGCCCGGCCGNNCAGCCGGCGTCTGGAGATTTGCTATTTCCCGTGGGGCAGGTTGTCTGGCCGATTGTTAATCGGCCGTGGCAGGCGGTCTCGCCAGCGGTGAACGCTTCTCGAATTTCTCTACGACAGGTGAGATCTCGACCGATAGGGCAAACCGCGTGCGGGGCTGTGGTACGGTCATATTAGAAAAGAGCCTCGCTACTTCACCGCCACGTGATTCTGGCCGGGGCCTCTGCCGGATCTTTGACAACTTCGGCAAAAGGCGACAAAAGGCGATACTTTCAACACCCTTTCAAACGTGTCGCCTGTCGTCGCCGCCGGCCCTCGCCCCGAGCGAAACCTGCCCCCCAAGTCCTCCACTTGGATAAGTTCAAAGCATTCACACGAACTTGTACGTGCCGGGGACCGGCAGCGGGGGGGGGTTCATCTTTACGTCGTACCCGAACGCCTTCGGCATGAGGTCCAACTGCGAATTCATGATCTGGTCCCAGGTGATCTCTTGTCCTGAGTAGGCCGATTCGCGGGCCATGATGGCGGTAAGCGTGCTCTCCGCAATGGGCAGTGAGTAATTCAAGTACGGCCCGTCGCCGCGGATGCTCCGGATCATATTGATGTGTTCCTGCACGTAGGGATTGATCCCTGGGGCGCCCATGTCCATGCCGTTGCTGCGGCCCTTGGCGCCCACGATCATGTCGCTCACATTGGTATAGACGCCCTTGGGATATTGCCGGCAGTGACTGCTCAGGTGCACGCCGTTGGGATAGGTGAAATCGGAACTCATGTGATCGTAAATGTTGCCGTAGAGTTCCTCGCGCGGACGCCACGCCGCGCCGCCGGAAGCGGCTACTTTCACGGGATGGGCGCCCATCAGCCAGTTCATGAAATCGATGTTGTGGAAGTGCTGTTCGACGATCTGGTCGCCGCAAATCCAGATGAACGAATACCAGTTGCGGAGCTGCCACTCCATGTCGCTCCACTTCGGTTCGCGGCGTTCGGCGTGAAAGACCGGACCGCTGAGGTAATAGGCGTAGAGCGCGGTGATATCGCCGATGGCGCCATCTTGGATCTTTTGCACGGTCTCCACATACTCGCGGTGCGCGCGCCGCTGGGCTCCGGAGACCACTGTCAACTTGCGCTCGGCGGCCAGCTTCCCGGCGGCGACGAAGCGCCGCGCGCCGGCCGGATCGGTGGCGATGGGCTTCTCGGTGAAGACGTGCTTTCCGGCGTTGACCGCCGCTTCGAAATGCATGGGCCGGAAGCCGGGCGGCGTGCATAGCATCACGATATCGATATCGGAAGCGAGCAGCTTCTGGTAGGCTTCGAAGCCCGTGAAGTGATGGTCCGGCTCGACGCGGATGCGCGGCTGGATGGAGGCCACCAAGTCTTCGGCTTTCATCTCCTGGGGCCGGCCGCTGCGCTCCACGGTGATGCCGGCGTAGCGGCCGATGAACTTGGGGTCGCGCAGGCGGGCGAGCGATTGTTCGAGGTGGTCTTCGAATACGTCCGCCATGCCTACGAGTTCGACGTGCTCGTTGCCGGTGAGCAGGTCCACTACGGCCTGCGTGCCGCGTCCGCCGCAACCCACCAGGCCGGCCTTCAGCCGGTCGTTGGCGGCAGCCCGCGCCACGCGCGGCTGGAGCATGGACAAGGCGGACGCCCCGGCGCTTAGAAAGGTCGACTGTTTGAGAAGGTTCCTGCGGGAAATGCCATCGGAATTCTGCATGACTCGACGGTACCACAGAGCAGTGGGGACTCCCTGGTCTGGTGTGCTTAACGGCTTTGGGGATTTCTGACGGAAACCGCTCCCTGACGGTCGCGGCTCGGTAACAGTCGCGTTGATATCGCAAGGTTTACTGAGCCGCGAGCGTAAGCGAGCGGTTGCATTCCCCAAAACGGTTAAGCACCCCCTGGTCTGCGCGGGTCCCCTGGACCCGCTTGCTAGGCCGCCTTAGCCAACCGGGGCGCTATCTCCTGGACGTTGGTCCGCGGCGGCCCCCCAAAGATCTCGAGCAGGGCGGAACGCACCTTGAGGTATCGCTGGCACGCGGAGCAGCCGCACTGCGCATTCCGGGCTGTGTGCTCGATGAGGTAGTCCAGTTGTTCGCGCAGGATGTCGGTCTCATCGGCGGGTTCCGGAATCCTCTGTAGTTCAACTTGTGGGGCCATCGCATCACCTCCATACTCACCTTGATAGATGTGTGGGGATCGAAACGGGGTCCGTTCGCGAGTGTAAATGATTGTCAGCATTGGATTACTAAAGTTTCATCCGCGATCCGCCGATGCCATTAGTATGGAAGATCCGCCGGATCTGGAATTGATGGCCAATCGCTTCAACCGGTTGGTGAAGGAGTTGCTGGAAGGGGAGGTGCGCCGCACTTCGTTCCAGCCATGGGAAGTCCATCTGTTGTTGGACTTACAGGACTGCCGGTTGACGCGTTCGCGCCGGGACGAAGCGCTGCGCCGCTATCAGCGCGTGGTGCAAAAGCAATTGGAGCGTGGGGAACTGCCGCCGGTCAAATTCGCGGATTTCCTAGGGCGGCGGAAGCGTGGGCCTGAACTGGTCCCGCCGCCATCAGTGCCCGGCCAAGACCCTGCGTCCCTCAATCCGTAGTGTGCCGCCGATCACCATGCGGATGGCTCCGCTGTAGATGCGATGCTCCTCCTTCAGGATGCGCGCCGACAGTGTTTCGACCGTATCGTCGTCGAGCACCGGCACGGCCGCCTGTACCAGGATGGGGCCGGCATCCAGGTATTCGTCCACGAAGTGTACTGTACAGCCCGTCACTTTAACGCCATGCTCCAGCGCCTGGTACTGCGCATCGAGTCCCGGAAAGGCGGGCAGCAGCGACGGGTGGATATTCAACACGCGGCCCGGGAATTCGCGGATGAACCCGGCGCTGAGCAGCCGCATATATCCTGCCAGGCAGACCAGGTCCACGGCATGTTTTTTCAGCTCCTCCACCAGCATGGCATCGTAGATGTTGCGGTCCAGGCCCTTGGACGGGATCGATACCGCAGGCAGGCCGCGCTGGCGGGCGGCCTCCAGCCCGCGCGCTTCCGGACGGTTGGAGATCACGATGGCGATTTCGGCGTCGATCTTGCCGGTGGCCACGTTGTCGGCGATGGCCTCGAAATTGGAACCGCGCCCTGAAAGGAGAATGCCGAGGCGCTTCATCGGTACACCACCCGCGGCCCGCGCCGCTTTTGCGGCACGACCTGGCCGGCAGCGAAGAAAGGCTCGCCCAGCTTGCGCAGCACCTCTTCGGCGCGGCGGACCTGCGGGGTGCCCGCTGGGCCCGGCACCGCCAGAATCATGCCGATGCCCAGATTGAACGTGCGCCGGTAATCGTCTTCTGGCAGATTGCCCAGGCGCCGCAGCAGCTCGAAGATCGGCGGGATCGTCCAAGCGCCGGTATCGATCTCCGCGGCCAGCCCCTCGGGCAGCATGCGCGGCGTGTTATCCGTGAGGCCGCCGCCGGTGATGTGCGCCGCGCCTCGCAAGAGGCCTTTATCCGCCAGCGCGCGAATCGGCTTCAGATAGCTGCGATGCACCTGGAGCAGAGCGTCGGCCACCGTGCCGCCTATTTCCGGCACGACGGTCGCGGGCGCGTAGCCGGCCACTTCGAAGAGCAGCTTGCGCGCCAGAGAGTAGCCATTGGTATGCAGCCCGGTGGAGGGCAGGCCCAGGAGCACGTCGCCCGCGCGGATGCGCTTGCCCGTGAGCAGTGCGCGCCGTTCGGCTGCACCCACGATGAAGCCCGCCAAGTCGTATTCGCCGGGCGCATAGAGGCCGGGCATCTCCGCGGTCTCGCCGCCGATCAGCGCACAGCCGTTCCGGCGGCAACCGCGCGCGAGGCCCGCCACCACCTGCGCGGCCACGCCCGCTTCCAGTTTTCCAGTCGCGAAATAATCCAGGAAGAACAGCGGCGTGGCGCCCTGCACGGCGATATCGTTGACGCAGTGATTCACCAAGTCCTGGCCCACGGTATCGTGGCGGCCGGTGAGGAAGGCGACTTTGATCTTGGTGCCCACGCCATCGGCCGAGCTGATCAGCACGGGCCTCTTCCATCCGGCGAGCGAGTAGCATGCGCCGAACGTGCCGATATCGGTCAGCACCCCGCGCGTGAAGGTGCCGCGCGCCAGCTTGCGTATGGCAGAAACGGCGCGATCCGCCTCATCGATATTGACCCCGGCATCCTGGTAGCGCATGTATGGAATTCATAGTATAGCGGCAGGGTGCACGTGCGGCTAGGACATGCCGGGCTCCGGGCCGAAGATCAACGTGGCAAGGCGGCGTACCTCGGCTAATTCCTTGGAGGCATCCAGCCCTTGAGCTTCGCAAGCTACCCAAGTGCTCATCGCGGCGATCAGTTCGGAAGTGCGCGAGTGCTGGAGGTGCAGATTGCCGTCGGCGTCTACCGTGATGGGATTGGCATCCCCTTCCGGCTCGACGCCGAGAGCGTCTGGCGCCGGTGCGGTATTCGTATCGAGCTCTCCCGCATCGTCCCGTAAAATCATGTGGCAGACGGCCACGCATTCGTCACAGATGAAGGCGCGCGGGTAGTCGCTGGGACTTGAGATGAGTCGGCCGACGGCGTCCTCGGGCTTGTGACAGAAGGAACAACGACGGTCCGGACGTATCTCACTTTTTCGACGAAATACGCACTCACCCTTGCCCCAGCACTGCCTTCTCACGCACCACTTCCGTCACCGGCAGGCGCAGCCGGAAGCACGCGCCGTTGCCGGGCTCGGATTCCGCCCACATGTCGCCGCCGTGGTCGAGCACCGTCTGCCGCGCGAGCGCCAGGCCCAGGCCCAGCCCGTTTTTCTTGCCGGCGCTGACGAACGGCTCAAACAGGCTGTCGCGGATCTCGGGCGCGATGCCGGGGCCGGTATCGCGCACATCCGCCACCACGAATCCGTCTTGCGCCACGGCCGAGATTTGAATCCGGCCGCCCTCCGGCATCATTTCCAGAGCGTTGCCCACCAGGTTGGAGAAGACCCGCTCCATGCGGTTGCGCTCCAGCGGCAGCTCGATATCGTCCGGAATGCGGATCTGCACTTCGACATGCTGCGCTTCGGCGGAAGCCAGCAGGGATTCGCAGCCGGCCGCCGCCACTTCCCGCAGCTTGCACACCTCTGCGCCGCGGGCGTTGCCCCGTGAGACATTGAGCAGATCCTGCAGCAATTCCTGGATACGCCGCGAAGCGCGATAAATGTTGGCGGCCAAACGCTTGACTTGCGGCGGAGTCAGCTCGGCATCCACCAGCATCTCGGCGCCGCCATAAACCGCCGCCAACGGGTTGCGCAGATCGTGCACGATGGAACTCGAAAGCCGCCCGATCGTGGAGATGCGCTCTTGGCGTATCAGTTCCTGGCGCGCCTGCTGGATGGAGGCGCACATGGCGTTGAAGGTCCGGGCCAGGCGCCCGAGTTCATCCTGGCTGACCACTTTCACGCGGTGCTCGTAATTCTGCCGGGAGACCTCCGCGGCCGCGCGGTCCAATTCTTTAAGCGGCTCGACGATGCGCCGCGCGAGCAGGTAGGTGAGGCCCAGGCTGGCGGCGACGGCCAGCAGCCAAAGCAGAATGATTTTGCGCTGGAGCGCGGCCAGCCGCTCGCTGTCGGCCGCGAAGGAGCGCAGAATCCACAAATCGCCGATGGGATTGCCGGCAATGTCGAGGAGCGGCGTGGGACGCGCGGCGTACTCGATGCCGCCGGCGCTGAAGGGCTCCAGAGGACGCGAGGGGAGCCTAGAGACCACTAGGCGGGCGGCCTCGGGATCCAGCGAGGAGGCGATCGGTTGGCCGTTGGAAACGAAGAGGAATTCGCTGCCGCCGGTGTCCGCCTTCAGTTGCTTCGCCACCAGACTGTCCACGCCATATCCGGCCACCAGCACGTTTTGCAGCACGTTCTCCAGGTAGACGGGCGTGAACACCGTTTGGTACAAGTGCCCTCCGCCCACCAGGAAGCCGGACGCCTGATCCGGGAAGCGGGCCGCGGCGATGCGCACATCCCGTTCGGCGACAGGCATTACCCCCACCGGTGCGATGACCTTGCCGGCCGCATCGGTTACCAGAAAAACGGCATTCTTGATCTTCCAGAGCTCGTTGGCTGTGTCGCGGATGGTGTTGGCGTCCTTGGTGCCGAAGGCGGAACGCACGGCCGACATCTGGCTCAGGGTCAGGCTCACCGAACCGAGTAACTCGGCGCGCGCTTCCCATAGCGACTGGTAGGCCTGGAAGCTGGCGCCCACCTCGTCTTCCATAGTGCTGGTGGTGGTCTGGACGGCGTTGTGCACCACAATCCAGCCCATGAGCGCGAACAGCAGGGTGACGGCCACGGAGGTGGAGAGCAGGATCTTCCATAGCAGCGACAGGCGTGAGAAGCGCGCAATCATTGGTTTGGCCGATAGGCCGGCTGGTCGTCGATTACCGGCGGATAGTCTTTGTCCCACTTGTTCTTGTGCGGCGCGGGGATGTAGCCGGTTTCGGAAATGCGGATGAGAGGGAGAACCCGCGGCGCGGCCTTCTCCACGCCGACCGGCCGCACCAGGGCGTTCAGCGTCTCGTCCGTGGCCCTTTCGTGGAAGATATGCAACGTGTAATTGCCGGGCGGCACGTCGCGAATTTCAAAATCGCCCGAACCTTTGGAAACGTCGAACCAGGGCGTATCCAGCACGGCGATCACCGCGCTCATGGTTGGATGGATATTGCAGAACACGCGCACAATGCCGGCGCGCTTGAATACGACGTCTTTGCTGGTATAGGGCCGGTACAGGCCCAAGTCGAAAATCTGCCCGTCGTAGTTGGAAAACACGCTATGGAAGATGGGATCTTTATTCGGGAAGTCCACCGCGGAGCCGACCGGGATGGCCAATACGTGCGGCGTGAAATGCTTTTCCTTCTGCACCATCCGGAAGTGGTGGGGCGGGACTCTCCCCGGGGGGTCGCCGTTGGTAGGTTCCAGCCACACGACCACTCCGGAAAAGTCCTTGTTGTGGCGCACGCCCGGGTCTCGCGAATCGGTCAGCACGACGTTGCCTTTGACGCTGGCGCACCAGGCCGGCATGAGCCAGAGGCCGCTAAAACAGATACGCCAGAGCCAGGTCATAGTGATTGTTCAATCGAACGCTACTATCAATATAAGCGGTGCGCGCCTGCGAGACTTCCGCGCCGAGTAGCACGTTGGGCGCCAGGCGGTAGAAGAAATTCGCGCCGTAAAGCCAGTTTCGGCCTATGGCGTATGCCGCCAGGTCCGCGGCGCGGCCGTTCTCCAGCCCGGAAAAAATGTGGAACGAAAGGCGGGGAGTGGCCAGAACAGTCAATTGCCCCCATCCGCCCTTGCTGTGTACCGGGATAGCGGCGCCCGTGGGCAGGATCGTGAAACCCTCGAGACCGCCCACCGGACCCACGTTTTGGCCGCTGAAAAAAGCGCCGCTGAACTCCAGCTTCGACAAGGGATTGGTGAACCAATCGAGCGAGAGCAAATTGGACGAGACGGATGAGCCGGCCACGTGCGTGATGCTGGTGTGGAAGCCGGGCGCGATTTCGACGCGGCGGCCGGCCTCGGAGCCATGCTGTGAGAAATGGTAGAACTCGAAACGCCCTTCTATGCCTGGCCGGGCGGGCTCGGGGGTCTGTGTGCTCTGCACGTACGGCTGGATCTCGGAGGTCTGCACGGCGCCGAATTGCGCGCGTACGCCGGTTTGGTCCGTGAAGCGGATCTTCTGCTCGAAGCGCACCTGCGGAATCCAGAGCCACAGGTTGCCTGCGCCGGCCAGAGGCGCGAACTCCACTTGCGCCAGCGAGGCGGGCTGGCGCGGCGCGAAGATGGGGCTCTCCACGCCCGCCATGATGCTACGGTCTGCCCAATCGATCTCGATCTCGCCCGTGCGCAGCCGGAATCCCAAATCCAGCGGCGCGCCGGAGCCGCCCGCGAAGTCCATGTAGACGTTGCCGTGTACTTTGCCGCCCAGGAAAGCCTGCGGCCCGGAGTAGTCCAGGCCGAGGGTGGTCTGATAGAGGGTGCCGCCGCCGCTGGCCAGGTTTCCGGGCCAGGCGAACAGGGGGTACTGTTGTCCGCCGCTCCCTTTGGAGTTCAGGAAGCCGTTGAAGAGAGCCATGCCGGTGACCCGGATGGGGAAGCGTTGGGAAGCCTCCACCTTGCTCTGCGCGAGTTCTTCGACGCGGCTCGCGTCCACGGCGACTTTCTCGTCGAGCGGCGGCGCGGCTTTGGGCGGCTGGCCGCGGGCTTCCGCCAGTTCCTGGCGCAGTTGGCGGACCTCTTCGGCCAGCGATTGGTTTTGCCGTTCCAGGCGGTCCAGGCGCTGTATGATTTGCCCAAGATCGATTTGCCGGAGATCGGGGGAAGCAGTTTGAGCCGCAAGGATGCCTGGCGCCAAGAGAGCGATCAGCACGCGCCGGGCGTGGCTACGGGGAACGATCGGCAGACATTGCATCGAGAAGTTGCTCCAGTTTGAGCCGCACCTGGGCGGGCGAATATGGTTTCGGGAAGAAGGCGTTCGCGCCGATCGACGCCAGGCGCTCAGGCGTGCGGGGATCCGTGTCGCCGCTGACGACGATAATGGGCAGCCGTTGATGACGGGGTTCGGCGCGGATCCGCTCGATGAATTCGAATCCGTCCATGCGCGGCATGTTCAGGTCGGTGACCACGGCGCTAACGGCGCAATCCCCGCTTGCGAGCAGGCGCAATGCGTCTTGAGCCGTCGGCAGTACGGTCACGGCGATGTCCGGTATGCCGAGAAACGCCATTTCCAGCGTAGTGGCACAGGTGGCGGCATCTTCGACTATGAGGACTGTTGCGCCCGGCATCTCCAAGCTCCGTTGCACCTCATCTGTACATTTTCGCCCATTTGGATGGCCGGGCGGTGGGTGGGCTGTAAAAAAGCTGTAAAAACCTCGGAACGGGGCTGGGGACCAGGGACTGGGTGCGTGAGCCGGCCCAGGGGCGGATACTCATGCGATAACCGACGCGGTTACCCCCGGCCAGTCCGCCAGCGGGAAGTCGCAAGGCTCCCCGGCCACATCGAGCGCCGCAAGGAGCTCCGCGAACCTCTCCACCCTGCGGGGTCCGGATTGCGTCGCCACCACAAATTCCGCCTCCGCGCCAGGACGCTGGACCATCCATGCGATTCCGCGGCCCTCGGCGCCGTCGCCGCCTTCCACACAGAACGCGCCGAACGCGTCGCCACCCGGCGAGAACAACTGGAAGTTGTCGGATGAAAACTCGAACACGCCCGGATCGGTCGTAACTCGAATCGGCGCGCCGCCCGGCAGCCCAATCCCGTACGATCCTGGATCGAGTGGCCGGAAGTCGACCTCGGGCGGCCGCGCGCGTGCAATCTGAATCGCACTGTCCAGGTCGCGCAGCGTCAGGGCCGGTTCCGGAAGCGAAGGCAGGTCCAGCGAATCCTCCACGGTCGCATCGATATCGAAACCGCGCTTGTCGGCATCCCTGACCTGCTGTTCCAGCTCCGCGAGGAATCGTTGCCGCGCCGCCTCCCGTGCCTCCCGGTCGAGCAGCGCCAACTCTCCGAATTCGCGCGGCAGCCGCGACAGAATTGGCTGCAGCCGCCCCACGATCCCCTGAAACAAATTGATACGGCTCCCTACTGTAAAGAACACGTCCTGCTCCACCGTGTCCTTGTACGCGAAGCTCAACACGCGAACCACCGGACGCTGCTGGCCGAGACGGTCGATACGTCCGATGCGTTGCTCCACCTTCATAGGATTCCACGGCAGATCGTAATTCACCAGCACGCCGGCGAACTGGAGGTTCAATCCTTCGCCCGCAGCGTCAGTACAAACCAGCAGCCGCACTTGCCGGTCCCGCAGCCTGCGCTTGATTTCCTCCTTCGAGCACGGCGCCCATTGACCGCTTGCATCGCGCCACGCGCCGCCCTTGCCTGAGTAGCTCGCCACAGGCATCCCGGCCATCTGGTCGGCCAGATAATCCCTCAGGTACTCCATCGTGTCGGTGTATTGCGTGAACACGATCATTGAATCGAACCCGTCCGCGACACACGCATCTAACTCGACCTTCAGCCGTCGCGCCTTACTGTCGGTACCCAATTGTGCGATTCGCCGGAGCAAATCGTTGATCCGCTCCCGCTCGTTAATCGCGTCGACTTCTGGGGCCTCCGCAGCTAGACGCGCCACTTCCTCCCCGGACATCACTTCGTCCAAAGTTTCATCCTGCGACGCGTCTTCCTCGGTGATAACTTCCGTCCGCGTCAGCCGCCCGTTCAGTGTCCGCTTCAGTGCCTCGAAGCTAGACGCCAGCCGCCGCCGGTACACGGTCATCACGAACCCCACCGCCGATCGTTTCTCGGGAGGCGCGGCCTTGTACGCATCGCCAATGAAATCCTCAACCGCCGTGTAGAGCGCGCTTTCAGCCGCAGTCATCTCCACCACGACTTCGCGCGGATCGCGCTTGGGGACCGGAAGCTGATAGCGTCGCAGCAATGCGCGCGTGTTCCTGACCATTCGGTGCCGCAACGGAGTGGCTGCCTGCAACAAGCGCGTGGCGGCGCGCCGCGTGTCCGCATCCAGAGTCCTGCGGGGTATCGCGCTCACATCCCGCAGCGCACGCAGCGCCTTCTTGCGCTTGAGCGGCGAAACGCCCGGCAGGATCCGATCCGCTTCTGCGTCCGCCATCTCCCCGAAGCTCGCCTCGGTCGAGCGGAATAGCGATGCGAGGTACTCCAGGTCTTCGGTAGAAGGATTGCCCGACGCCCGTTGGAAATACCGCAGGAAGACTCCATCGTCCCGGCGCCACTCATCCGGCAATCCCAGCAGATCCATCAGGTCCCACAGTTCGACGGGATGCACCTGCATGGGAGTCGCTGTCAGAAGAAGCAGCGAGCGGCACTTCGCCTGCAATTTCTGCATCAACCCCAGCAGCGCATTGGGACCCTTTTCCTGCGTACTCCCGGCCCCGCGCCGCCGCGCGTGATGCGCTTCGTCCAGAATGATGAGATCCCAATCGCCAATCCCAGGGACGGCGTCGAGCAGTTCCCGCTGCCGGTCGGTCCGCCGCATCAGGAAGCTGGACACAAGCACGACGGGCTCGGCCTGCCATTCATCCCGCCCAACGGGCCTCTCGACG
>PKYZ01000290.1:13646-20478 GCA_003132865.1 Bryobacterales bacterium | reverse complement strand
CCGCTTGCAGGTTTCGGAAAGCTCGGTGAAGGCCACCCTGCAGCAGTTGTTTTCAAAGACGGGCGTGCGCACGCACAGCCAGCTCGTGCGCACGGCGTTGGAGAATTATAAGGATCAGCTTTGAGCGGGGAACTCTGGCGAGCGCCATCAGATTTGGTCGCGCAATTCGCGAAACGAACGATAGCACTTCAACCTGGATGGCGTACTCGCCTCCGCCATGGCGGTGATCGTCTGCCGGTTCGGAATGGCGACGGTCACCGTCTGCGTTCCGACGTACTGCGCATCCAATGGCGGTTCGCCATTCTTCAGGAGCATTTCAATCACCTCCTGGAGATTGCGATTTAGTGCGTCCAGCGTCTCACCCTGGCTGTGAGCCCCAGGGAAGCCGGGAACGTAGCCCACGTATAGGCCGGTGTCCGGGCATCGCTCAATTACGGCGGTGTACGTCCTCATTGCTGCTTCGCCTTCCCCTATCCATCATAGATGGAATGCTGATGGAGGCGCGCAGCTTTTCGANNTGATCGCGATTAGGCTCCGCCGAAGCCTTTGGCGAAGGCGCCCGCCAATTGGCCGCTCCATTTCACGAGCGCGGTCACGTCGTCTTTGTGCCTCCAGATCAAACTCATCGCACTCTTGACCTTGTCGACTTGTTTCTTGCTGAGGCCGCACAGAATCTCTTCGCGTTCGGCTAGTTCCTTTTCGTCCTTTGCGTCCCGAATGCTTTGGATCACCCACCACTCCATCAAAGAGGACCGGAATCGAAAGACTGGCTTTGCGCCCTCCATACGTTCCTCGATGATGCCGCGATCCTTCAATCCGAACATGTTGCTCTGCATCTGCGTGAGAACGGTATCCAGGTCCTTCAAGTTGTAATTCTGCTTCGGGACGTGTCCGTCCGCCCGAATCAGGGCGATCAGCAGCAATGCCGTTTGCTCCTTCTTCTGCGAGGAACGCCACTCATCCTCGAAGATGTGACGGGTTTGCCCGAGGAGTTCATCCACGAATTGCCAGTTTTCCAGATTCCTCTTTTCGTGAAAAATCCGCCATAACAGACTACAGGCGTTCTGCAACAACGTTGGATGTCCGTCCGCCAATTCGCGAATCCAGTCCCGTTGCGCCTGGTTCAGGGTCCAGGCCGGGGGCATTTTATCGAAGAGCGCGTTGACTTCTTCTTCCGTAAACGGCTTCATGGAAAGAAAGAGGTATTGGTTATACCACGGAGAGCCGCTCGGCAAGAGCGGTTGTCCCAGGTCGCTCAGGCGATGGACCGACGTCACAATCTGGCTCAGGCATCTCGTCCCGTATTCGTTGCACAGGGCGCGAATGTCCGTCTTTAGCTTCATCACGTCGTCTTCCGAATACCCCTTGTGCGGGCAGAGGGCCGCCTCGAAATCTTCCAGCAGCATCACCAGCACCCGGTGTTGCTTCAACAAATAAGTAAGCACCTTCTGCAAATCGTCCCGCCCCGCGGATTTGTTCAGCCCTTCCGCCACCACCGGTTTCAAACCTGCATCCGCTATGTCATCCAGCCGTTCCAGCAGCTCCCGCCAAAACGCCTGCGGAGTAAACGGAGCGAAATTGCCGCAGTTCACCCAGATCATCGTCACACTACTAGGGTCCAGCCCCCGTGCTTGCCAGGTTTCGGGCTGTTGGATGGCGCGCAGGAGAGATCCTTTTCCGAAGCCCGGACTGCCATGTATCGCCAGATGCGTTTTGTTGTTGATAATGCCAAAGATCTCGTTGATCTCGGCACTGCGCCCAATGAAGTGCTCACCGGAGACTGCACCTCCCGTCAAAAATGGGTTAGTCGCGATTGGAACCATTTATCCCTCCAAGACCGGATGAGTCCACGGTCGAATGTCTCTGGTGACCTGTCTGGCTGCGATCTCCCGCAGCGCTGCGAGGAGTTCGTCCGCAACGTGCGGGCCGCTCAGCTCCCGGAACGAGCTGGCCAATTCCTCGGTGTCCCTCGGAGAGAGCGCCTCCAGTTCTTGCATGATCCACAACTCCAACAAGGAGCTTCCCAGCGAATATCGGTTGGGCGTTTTGCCCATCAAGCCCCGCTCCTGAAGTTCACGTAGCACTTGACGGCGGCGTGCGATTGCCATGTCAAATCCGTCAAATCCAGAGAACCGGTTTCCCAACCTGAGCTCACAGTCTCGAATGGCAGCTAACGCCATGACCCCCTTTTCCGTTGCGGTAGCCCCCGACCAGAGGCTCGCAAAGAAGCTGTTGGTCTCGTCAAATAATTCCTGTGTCACTTCCAGCACTTCAAACCTCCGCCCAGCCGCATGCCACTGAAACAGCAGGCTCAACCCGCAGGAGAGTGGAAACGGATACCTCTCTGCCGTTTCCCGCAACCAGATGGCCTCGTCATCGGTCAAGGGATACGGCATTTTCTGCACCAGCTCAGAAACCTCTTCCGGTTCGAGCCGCGCAACCGGCACCAGCCTAAAAATGTTGTACCACGGTGAAACCACACTGGCTGGCTCCTGAGCGCCGGCCGGGCTCCGGCGCATCGCCAGTATCAGCGAGGCCCCTCCCGGCGAGGCAGTGGCCAACCGTCGCAACTGCGTCGTCAGGGCCTCCCATTGTCCACCGGCCATTGCTAGCGCTCCGTCGAACTCGTCCAATAGCAAGACCATCCTGCGTCCTCTAGCTGCGAGTGCCTGACCCGCCATTGCAATGTATGGATTCATCGTCGAGGGAGATTTGTCGTCAATCCCGGGCAGCGTATCCGGCGCCAGTGAGCTATTCCCGCTCTCCGCAAGCCTCGTTTGCACCCTTGCCGCGATCTCCTGCCAGAGCGCCGCAGCCGAAAATGAACGCACACTCGAGCAGTCTACATACACAGAAAAGACGGCGTCGGGCGAAAAACTAGCGCCCCTCCAGGCATTCGGTGAGGCAATATACTGGAGCAGCGAAGTCTTCCCCATACGGCGCTCCCCGAAAAGCACCACGTGCCCGCGGCGTCCGATCGCGCTCAAAACCAATCCCACTTCCTTCTTCCGGCCAGTGAACTCGCTCGGTGGAACGGGCGGGCCCACGATAAACGGGTTCCGTGCGGCGAGGGCGCGGAGTCTTTGCGCTTCGGCGGCTTCCCATACCATCTGGGCATCCTGGTTCTCCGCGTCGTAGCGAAGCGCATCGTTCGCATTCCTGCCGGCACTCACAAAATCGCCAGCAGAGAGGTCCTGTTTTGCAGCCTCCAGCAAAGCGACGGCATAGCGCTCAGCGTTCCGTGGAGTCGGGTCGCTAAGGTACAAACGTTGGTAAGCTTGCGCCGCTTCCCCAAAATTGCCTAAAGCGGACGCCAGTTCGGCCATCTCCAACACAGCGCTGAAGTGGTTCGGGTTCAGAGCGACGGCGTCCTTATACAGGCCGTAGGCTTGCCCGCTGCCGGTGGCCCGCGCTGCCTGTGCTTCCGCGTATTTCTGGGAGGCCTCGGGAATCGTAATTTCCAGGTCCTCGATCTCCTTGCGCAGCGGGTGATAGCGCACCATCCAGCGGCGGACCAGTTCGACTGTAACCCGAAAGACCGGCAGCGGCTCGGGTCCCACCCGCTGCACGAAGCCCCAGTCCAGCAACCTCACGACTGCCCGCTCAAGCGCCTCGGTAACTACAATACCGACGCCCGCGAGGACCATCAAGACCTGCTCTCGCTGGCCGCCCCCCGTCTTCTCCTGGCAGTCAGACACCGCCGAGAACATAACTCGCTCCTCGACCGGCAGTCCGCTGTGGAACCATGCGAGCCCGGGAAGACCGCTCTCCATAGCCTTGCCTACTGCGGCCTCCACATCCTCGCGTTCTACTACGAATTGCTTGCGTTGCTCGGCCCGTTGGAACAGCGCATAGGCCAGAAGCTGCGTGAAATAGGGGTGACCCGCGGACAACTCCAGGATCGCATCGATTGCTGGAGGACGGAACTTGATCATCGACTCGGCCGGCCTGGTGATCAATTCCACCGCGCTTTCCCGGTCGAGCAGCCCGATCTCCTGGCTGGGAGCCTCGTGGAAGAGCTGCCGCATATCCCCCAGGTCATCCACTCGCCTTCCCACCACGGCGATCAGGCGCACCTGATTGAGAGCAGAGCGCAAATAAGAAAAGAACGGCTCAGAAGCCGCCGGGGCGCGCTGGTCGCCAACCACGTCGAACTCATCCAGCAGAAGCACGAGTTGCCGGTAACCCAGTGCCGCCTGGACCCGCGGAAGGAACACCCTCAAGAACGATTGCTCATCCTGTCGCAGCTCTTCCGCACTGAGCGGGGTCACGACCGCGCCTGCCTTTTCTGCCGCCGCGGCGATGGCCAGCCCCAGCTTGTGGAGGATGGCCCACAGGGGCTCGTTGCTGACGTATTGCAGATCGAGTGA
Organism: Bryobacterales bacterium; assembly: GCA_003132865.1. Next base: position 16,108 of record PKYZ01000290.1, on the reverse strand, counting down.
GGCGAACACGAAATCCGCCAGGCCTTCGATCGCGGGAATCTGCGCCAGGACCGACGATTTGCCGATTCGTCGTTGGCCATGCAGCAGGATCACCCTGGCACCGGAAAGCAGATTGCTCCGCACGAAATCGAAAAGACTCGTGCGGCCGAAGAACCGCTTTGGATCGCTGATAGGCGGTCCGATGATGTACGGGTTATTTCGGACCGTCAGTGTCGCCATCGCTCCTAGAATAGCATTTGTCTCGGATGACCTTAGTGGCGCCGCCGTCCATATCGATGATCGCGTCTTGCAGCAACCTTCCTTCGTCGCCAACCGCTGAACTTTAGGATCACGGCGGGCAGCGCGTTCTGGCTTACTTAGACCGACAAGATCGAAGGGTGTCAGGACGAGGAGCGTTTCCGCTCCTTCGTTAAGCGGCTTTCCCGCATCCCACCCACTTGACGCCCCTCACCGTTCCACAAACAACTCCGCCCACACAAACCCCGCCGACCGGATCTGCTCCCGCAAGCTGCTGTACTTCACAACCTCGCTGGCGGCGCGCAGCTTCTCCGCGGCGGCCAGCGGCATGTCGAAGCGGTAGCAGTCGGCGCGATCCTTATAAGAGTAATGAAGGTACCGGATCTCGCCCGTCGCGGCCAACTCCATGAGCACATCCCAGAAGCTCGCCTTCCGCGGCCATTTCTTCAGTAGCGGGGGCTTGCGTGCGGCGGCCTCGCGCGGAATGTAGATGGCCTGCCGTCCGCCGCGCAGCACCGCGCGCAGGCATCGCGCGGATGCAAAGGGCCGCGCGGGGTCGTCGCCGGGGTAAGTCGCCAGCAGTTCGCGCAGGCCGTCCAACTCGGCCTCCCATCCGGTCCACCGGAAGCGGGAAGCGCCGCTGACCAGGGTGCCGCGCAGCAGCAGTTCGCGAACACGCGCCTCGTTTTTGCCCGTGATGCCCAGCATATGTTCCACCAGATCGCGCAAGGGCAAGTCCTGCACCACCACCTGCGTGATGGAAATGCCTTCGGCGGCTTCCGAGCTGAGTTTGACCCGGACGATGGCGGGTAGAGACATGCCGTGTTTTTTCACGCTAGCATAAATGCGTGAGTCCACTGGAGAGTCCTCTGGAAAAGGTCGAAGCCGAGCTGCGGCGCTATGAGCATGCGCTGGTGGATTTCTCGGCGCGCGAGCGAAACGGGTCCATCGAGCTGGTCATCGAGCTGAAGAATCGCGGCCTGGGCCTGCACACCTACTATGCGCCGCTGCATCCGCGGGATATCGAGCATCCCCAGTTTCCCTGGACCTTGCAGCGCTACCTCTACGACTGTCTGCACGATTACCTGATCGAGATGTTCATCCGCACGCCGCAGACCCGGGTCGTCGAGCCGTGAGCCCGCTCACCGAAATGTTGCGCGACGAGATCCGCCGCGCCGGCCCGATTTCGTTCCGCCGGTTCATGGAAGCGGCGCTCTACGATCCGGTCCACGGATATTACCGGCGCGCACGCGACCCATTCGGCAAGCAGGGCGACTTCTACACGGCCGAACAGATCCAGCCGGTGTTCGGCATCCTGATGGCCGCGCGCATACGGTCGCTGTACCAGACGATGGGCGCGCCGCCGGACTTCACCGTCGTCGAGTTGGGCGCCGGGCGACGCGAGATGGCCGCGGCATTCTCCGAGTGGCGTTACGTCCCGGTGGATCTCGCCCATCATGGTGCGACGCCGGCGATGCCGGAGCGTTTTCGCGGCGTAGTGTTCGCCAACGAGTTCTTCGACGCCCTGCCGGTTGAGGAAGTTACTTTCCGCGACGGCGGCTTCCGTGAGATGCGTGTCGCATGGGACGAGCGCTTCGCGTGGGCGGCCGGCCCGCCCGCGCGCGAGGAGGTGGCCGGCTATCTGCGCCGCTACTTTCCGCCGCCCACGGAAGGCGCGCTGTTCGAGGTGAACCTGGATGCGCTCGCCTGGCTGGAGCGCATCGCGCGCGCACTGGAGGCGGGATTCGTCTTTACGATCGACTACGGTTACACGCGCGCCGAGTCCGTGCGGTTCCCGCGCGGCGCGCTCATGAGCTACCGGCGGCACCAGGCGGATGAGGATGTGCTGAATGATCCCGGAGCGAAGGACATCACCGCGCACGTCTCGTTCACCGCGCTCGAAGAACACGGCGCGCGCCTCGGCCTGGAGACGGTGCGCTTCGAAACACTGGCGCAAACGCTGCTCGCCGCCGGAGAGCCGGATCAGTTCGCCGCGGCGCTGGCGGCCTCCACGCGCGAGGAGGAGTTGCGGCGGCGATTGCAGTTGAAGAGCCTGCTGTTCGGGATGGGGGAGACGTTCCGGACGCTGCTACAGAGGCCGGGAGGAGCACATGCGGAGCTGGCCACAAAATGAAAAAGGCCCCGACGAATCGGGGCCTGTTGACTCAAACTTGGATCACGCCCTTGTGTGGGCGCCCATGCTACTTCTTCTTCTTGGCGGGCGC
>PKYZ01000290.1:0-13618 GCA_003132865.1 Bryobacterales bacterium | reverse complement strand
GCGCGGCGGCGCGCGCCATGGCCAACTTTGGATGCACGCGGTTGCGCGTGGTGAATCCATACGAGGTCGCGTTCCGCGAAGCGCGCTCCGCGGTGGGAGCCGCGCCGTTATTGGCTTCCGCTGAAGAATTCGCCACGGTCGCCAGCGCCGTTGCGGACTGCTCCTTGGTGGTTGGAACTACCTCGGTGGGCCATCGCGAGCTGCAGCATCCGTTGCGCCGGCTCGAATCGGGCGCGCGCCTCATGCGCAAAGCCGCCGGACCCGTCGCGTTACTCTTCGGATCGGAGAAGTTCGGCCTCTCCAACGAGGACATGAGCCATTGCCACTGGCTGATGCGCATCCCCACGGTGGACTTGAATCGTTCGATGAACCTGGGCCAGGCGGTGGCGGTGTGCCTCTACGAACTGGCGCGCGACCCGCGGGCGGCGGCCACGCGCCCGGAAAAGCTGAAGGTGGCGGCTGCGGCGGATACCGAACAGATCACGGCCATGCTGGTGGAGGCGCTGGAGCGCAGCGGTTACATCAAGCCGCTGACGGCGGGATCGGCGAAGACCAAAGTGCGCCGGTTGGTGCGGCGGTTGAACCTCACCGCGCGCGATGCGCCAGTGGTGCTGGGGATGTTGCGGCAGATTCTGTGGAAGCTCGGCGGGTCGGAGGAAGGGTGACGCGCGCCGCAGATCAAAATCCGCGTGCATCTGAGAGGGAGCGCTTAACCACGCCCTCTTACGTCGCGCACCCAGACGATATAGTCGGTGACCGGGGGCGTTCCGCCGAGCGCGCGCAGACGCATGGCGACCTGGGCGCGGTGATGTTCGCTGTGCATGACGACCTGCATCAGCGCATCCCGGAAACTCGATCGTGCGCGCAAGTTCCGCCTCGTCCAGGCGCGCGGCATATGCGGCGCCATCCGCGTGCGCCTCGTCGAAGCGCCGTTCCATCTCCTCCGCGGCGCCCGGAACCTGCCCCTCCCGCTCACGGTCGAAAGAACGCTGCTGGAACAGAGACAGGAAAACCGCTGCACGACGACAATGCGATGCAGCCATTTGCGCAGCCCGATCACGACGCTGAGGACCGTGGTCCGGAACAGATTCGCGTAAGGCAGCGCCAGCGTGAAAGGCAGGATGCCGAAAATCGAGCACCAGATCACGTACTTCCGGCCGATCCGGTCGCCCACCGGCCCGCCAATGAAAGTCCCCGCAGCCACCGCGCCCAGAAACACGAACAGGTGGATCTGCGCGGATCGCACTGCACGTGGAACCGGCTCATCAGGAAGAAAGTGTAGTAGCTGGTCAGGCTCGCCAGATAGAAATACTTCGAGAAGACCAGTCCCATCAGCACCGCCAGCGCCACGCCAGTTTTCCGCCGGGATAGTTGCGGGTGGCGGGCGTGCAGAGCCGCCGCCGCTTTCGCCCTAACCGCGCCGTGGCCCTTGTACCAGGCCCCGATGCGCGCCAATACAATAATGGCAAGCAGCGCCGCCGCGGAGAACCACGCGATGCTGCGCTGGCCTCCCGGAAGTACGACCAGCGCGGCCAGCAACGGGCCCAGCGCCGACCCGTATTGCCCCCCACCTGAAAGAGCGATTGCGCCAGCCAGTGCTGCCCCCCGGACGCCATCCGCGCCACCCGCGACGATTCCGGGTGGAACACGGACGATCCCACTCCGACCAGCGCCACTGCCAGCAGGATCATGCCGAAGCGCAAACGCCAAAAGCAGTAGACCGGAAAGCGTGAATCCCATCCCCACCGGCAGCGAATACGGAGTTGGCCGATGGTCGGTGTAGATGCCCACGAAGGGTTGCAGCAGAGACGCGGTCAGTTGCACGCTCAGGGTGATCAATCCGATCTGCCTGAAATCCAGGCGATACGCCTCCTTCAGGATCGGATACACCGCCGGTATCACCGACTGCCGCAGGTCGTTCAAGAAGTGGCAAAAGCCGATGGCCGCCAAAACCCCGAACGCCGTTGCACTCGATCTGCTAATGGAAGAAACTCGGGTCGCCGGGCTGACACCCGTCTGGCTCGACACTGTTGGTAGTTTAGCTTTAGCAGGGAATTTGTGGGGAAGACCTCCAGGTCTGCGCGGGTCCTCCAGAACCGCTCTTTGCCTTAGCCCGTCCTACCGGTTGAACGGCAGCTCGTTAATCCAGTGAAACCCGCGATTGATCAGCAGGAACTTGGAAGTGTCGATCTTGCGCAGCCGGATCGAGACCGTGTCGGTTCCCAGCGCGCCTTGCAGCACGACATGGTCCGCATCCGGCCGTGAATAAGCCAGTACGTTCTTGCGGCTCTTATCCGCACCCACGGAAAGCGTCACGGTGTTCTTAGCGGCGTCGTATTCCGCGCTATAACCCTTGGGCGAGTCGTCCATCATCCGGATGCCGATGTAGCCAGGGTACTCGATCAGCACCTCCCTCCACCGCGCCGTATCCGTGATCGACGGCGGCAGTTCCTGCCCGTTCCGCATGAAGCTCTCGACGTCGTAAAACCCGTAAAGCGGCGGCCGCTTCGGATTGATATAGGTCTCCTTATAGGCCGTCCAACCACCCTCGATTTCCGAGTAGATAAAGTACCCCACGAACAGAACCTGGAACACCACCGCGCCGATCCGCATCCATCGGCGCCCGGGTGGCACCGGCTTTAGCCTGTGATTGAGCACTAGGAAATTCAACAGCCGCCGCAGATCGGGCGCCGCCAGAAAGATCGCCATCAGCACCAGGTTGGCGGAATACAGTTTCACGGGCACGTCATAGCAAAAGTTGAGCAGGGCGATATTCAACAGGACCCCGAAGCTCACCATGGCTCCCAGTGTGGTTGTCCGCCGGAACAGCAACAGGGTTCCCCCAACCACCTCGCACATCCCGGCGAAGATGGTGTACGCCATCGAAGCCCCCATGAAACTCCAGAGCACTCCCATGGGCGAGAAATCGCCGTAAGGTTCGGTCAGCTTCTGGAACCCAGGGGGCTGGAACTGTAGCGGAAACACCTTGGCGAACCCGTAGGTGAACATCGTGAAGGCCAGCGTATAACGCACCGCAAGACGCAGCCACGAATCGAGGCGGCGGTAGTCTTTTCTCTCACGGTCGGCCAGCGACCAGACCACCGCCGCCACCGCCGCGAAGACGGCGAAAAGCAGGTTCTCGATGTAATCGAGAGTGGTATCGCCGCTCCCCGTGGGAAAGTACGTGGTGGCCTTCCCGCTAAGATGAAAGATGTGGATGGCCACCCACGGAACCAGCTTGTGCCAAAGCCCGCCGTACGCATTTGCGAGCCACGAGCCGCCCGGAATCACATCCACCAGGTCGAGCCTCCCCGGCGGATCGGGGGCCATGTACAGGAGGAAGTAGCAGCAGAGGAAGCGGAAGACGATGCGGTGCGCCACGCTCCAGGGCGGTGCGGTCGATTGGGCGGTATTATCCATGGGATCGCCTGTGCTTCCCAGTATTGTATTAAAGTGCCTGGCGCACGCACCCGTGCGTAGTGTCGCTTAGTTTTCCCAATATCAGGATGTTGCCGCATTTGTGGGGCAGACCTCCAGGNNGAAATCAGCCATATCCGAGCACGAACAGGCCGGCGTGGACGTCGGCCGCAGGACTGGAGTCCTGCCCCACGAACAGCGCCGCTTGCTCAAAATGGGAAAACTTGGCCGCCTAATGCGATCCGCCGGTCCCGCCGATAGAACAGTTATGCAGCGACCACGCGCTGAGATTCGGATGCTATGCGCCGATATGGTAGAGGTCTGTTGGAAAGAACCGGCGGGCCGCAAGTGCAAATCCACCGCTTTGCTGGAGGATATCTCACCATCCGGGATGTGCCTACAATTCGAGATACCGGTGTCCATAGGCACGCATGTAGATGTACACTGTCCCGGCGATAGGCTGGCCGGTGTTGTGCGCTACTGCGTTTATCGGGAGATCGGCTATTTCGTGGGCATCGAGCTGGAGCCATCCAGCAGGTGGTCCCGGCAGCAGTTTGAGCCACAGCATCTCCTGGATTTGGAAGAATTGGTATTGCGCAGCGCTCGCAGAGCCGGCGAAACCATTCACTAGCGTGGCGTAAGCCTCCGTTTCCGGCAGGCGTGTATCTCTACTGTACAATGGAGATTCCCGCCGCCATGGCAGCCCACACCCTCTCTATTCTGATCCCCCTTTACAACGAAGAAGAGTTCGTCGGAACACTCCTGGAGCGAGTGCTCTCGGCGCCCTTACCGCAGGGAGTCGGGCGAGAGATCGTTGTAGTGGACGACGGCTCCACGGACGGCTCGGCCGCCATCGTGGAAGAGATCGCCGCGGCCCACCCGGGCGTGCTGCGATTCATCCGGCAACCCCGCAATCGGGGCAAGGGCGCCGCCATCCGTACAGCCATCGAGTACGCCACCGGCGAGTTCTCCATCATTCAGGACGCCGACTTGGAATACGACCCGCGCGAATACGGGCGCCTCTTAGCTCCGCTGCTGGAGGGCAAAGCCGACGCCGTTTATGGCTCGCGCTTCGTGATCTCGGGCGAACGCCGGGTGCTCTACTTCTGGCACTCCGTGGCCAACCAGATTTTGACCGGAATGTGCAACATCGTTTCGGACTTGAATCTGACCGACATGGAGACCTGCTACAAAGCCTTCCGCACCTCGCTGCTGCAAAGTATCCCCATCCGCAGCGACCGCTTCGGACTGGAGCCGGAACTGACCATCAAACTGGCCAAGCGCCGCGTGCGCGTCTACGAAACGCCCATCGATTATCACGGCCGGACTTACGACGAAGGCAAGAAGATCGGACTGAAGGACGCCTTCGAAGCCGTCTATGTGATCCTGCGCTATTCGCTCACCAGAGACCTCTACAAAGATTCCGGACCGGATATCCTGGACGCGCTCGCCGGGGCCCAGCGTTTCAATCGCTGGATGGCCGACGCCATCCAGCCTTACATCGGGAAGCGGGTGCTGGAGACCGGAGCGGGCATCGGCAACCTGACCCGCATTCTGTGTCCGCGGCGCGAACGCTATATCGCGGGAGACATCGATCCTGAGTACCTGGCGCGGCTGCGCGCGCGCTTCCAGCACCGGCCGAAGATGGAAGTGCGGCACTGCGACCTGTCGAATCCGGTCGATTTCGAACCGTTGGCCGGGGCGGTGGATTCGGTGGTGTGTCTGAACGTGCTGGAGCATGTCGAGGACGAGATGGCGGGCCTGCGCAACATCTACACGGCGTTGCAGCCCGGCGGGCGCGCTATCGTCCTGGTGCCGTACGGCCGGGAGGTCTTTGGCTCGCTGGATAAGGCGCTAGGCCATTTCCGCCGCTACTCCCGCGAAGAGCTCCAGCGGAAGATGGAGCAGGCGGGCTTCCGCGTGGAGCGCATTCTGGACTTCAACCGCATCGCGCGTCCGGCCTGGTACGTGAATGGCCGCCTGCTGAAGAGAAAGACCATCGGCCGCTTCCAGTTGCGCGTCTTCGACAGCCTGGTGTGGCTGTGGCGGCGCATCGACCACCGGCTGCCGTGGCCGCCCACCTCCATCATTGCGATCGCGGTGAAGAGCGAGTAGTGGGCTTTCCATAAGAAGAGGCCGAGGTGGACGTCGGCCGCAGGACTGGAGGCGTCCTGCCCCACGCGGAGTGCCTCTGCGAGGCTCAAGAGTCACTGCACCACGATGGTGGCAGTGTTCGAGGTTACGCTGCCTATGGAGATCGTAACGGGCACGGCGCTGCCCGCCGCTACGCCGGCCGGCACCAAGGCGTTGACCTGGTACAGGCCCACGTAGCCCGGCGCAAGGCCGGAGAACGACGCGCTTGCCGTCACTCCGCCGATGGTTACCGTTGGAAGCGTGGCTGTTGGAGCCAGTTTGGTGGGATCCAGGGAAGCGGCTGCGCCAGTCGCGGGTTGATTCTCGCTCACCGCTCCAAGACCCGTACAGTAGATCAGGATCGTAGTCGTGCCGGCGGTCGCCGGGTTGGAGGAATTCACCAGATGATACGAGGAGTCCAGGATCGCACCCGGGCCGGTACCCTGGGCACTGAGGGTGAAGATTGCCGGAGCGAATGCCGCGACATTCACGGTCTGGGTGGCGCCGGTCGTGCCGTTCAACGTGGCGGCGAGGGTAGCCGTCGATTGTCCGGCCAACTCCCACGGCACTTGCAGATTCACCTGTCCGCCCGAAACGAAATATAAGGGAGCCAGCGTGCCCCCGCTAAACTGGAACGAGAGATTCTGCAGGCTGGTAACCAGCGGCACGTCGGTGTCTGTCGACGAGGACGTCAGGAAAAAGGTCCCGAAAACATCGGCGATGCTGCCGGGAGCTACCTGCGCCTTGTAACTGGCCCCGTTCAGCACGCCACCCGCATTGATCTGCGGGACCTGCGGCACGGGAGTCAGCAGGCGGATCGCATTGTTCTGGTTGTCCGCGATGTAGACCATGCCGCCATTCACCGTGACGCCGGAAGGGAAGTACAGTTGCGCGCTGGTGGCCGCGCCTCCGTCCCCGCTGAATCCGGGCTTGCCATTGCCGGCGATCGTTGTAATGGTGCCACTGGTGTTCACCATGCGGATCGCGGAATTATCGGTGTCCGCGATGTAGAGATTGCCGGAGGAATCCAGTGCAAGGCCTTTCGGGTTGTTGAGTTCCGCCTTTGTGGCTGGTCCTCCATCGCCCGAATAACCGGCATTGCCACTACCGTCGCCGGCCACTGTCGTGATGATGCCACTCGTGTTCACCTTGCGGATGGCGTTGTTGCCGGAGTCGGAAATGTAGAGATTGCCGGCTGCATCGAGCAGCACGGTCACGGGATTGTTGAGCAGCGCGCCGGTCGCGGCGCCTCCATCGCCTTGATAACCGGGGTTGGGTTGACCGGACACTTCATTGACATTGCTTCCGGCGAACGTGTTGATGTCTCCAGCAGCGAATGTGATGCTGCCGAAAGCGCTGTTGGTGCAGGCGATAGGCGTTTGGTTCTGGCACACGACGCGAACTACATCGTTGCTCGGGTCCGCGATATAGATATTGCCCGCGGAATCCACTGCCACACTGGAAGGATTCGAGAGCTTCCCGCTGGTTGCCGCGGCCAGGTCGCCTGCAAAGCCGGAGCCCAAGCTGTTTTCCCCGGCCACCGTGTTAATCGTGCCGCTGGTAACCTTCCGGACTTCGTAGTTGCCGGTGTCCGCAATGTAGAGATTGCCACTGCTGTCAAGCCACAGTCCCGATGGGCTGTTGAGCCCGGCGCTTGTGGCCGCTTTTCCGTCGCCCGAAAAGGCGCCGGCGCACGGCGTCGACGGGCAACTCCCCGCGATTGTGTGAATCGTGCCGCTGGAATTAACCTGGCGAATCAGATCGTTGACGGAATCCGCAATGTAGAGATTGCCGGAGGAATCGAAGATCACGTCAGCGGGGCCCCAGAGGGCCGCGCTGGTGGCCGCCCCTCCATCACCGGAATAATTGCCTGCCTGGCCGCCTTGTCCGGCAATGGTCGTAATGATATAGGGCGGAGCCTGCGCGTGGCCCACGGCCGGCGCCAGTATGAGCAAGCATGCGAGAGCGAATAAATAGCTTCCGTGTACTCTATCCGAATTAATCGATTGTTGAATCACCTTTATGAATCCCCCTTGTTCGTTGCCCGGCGCTCAACGGAGCCTGTACTTCCCTAGCAACTCCGCCACCGGTGTCAGTCGATCGCGCACGCGCTGTTGTTCCGGCAGGGAAAGCGGGACGAGCCGAATGTTCTTCCAGAACTCTATCATAAGCCTTGACGAGTTCCACCGCTGCGCGCGCGGTGGCCAGGCGATCGCCCGCGGCGGCCAACGTCTGCGTCGAACGCGCCAACGCCAAGCCGTCCCGGCCTGGTAAGTGACTGACCGCCTGAGCGACTAACGGGGCAACGCCATGCGCTGCCATCATCTCTAGTGCGAGTCTCATCTACTTACTGCACTACAATGGTGGCAGTGTTCGAGGTCACGCCGCCCATGGAGATCGCAACGGGCACGGCGCTACCCGCGGCTACGCCGGCCGGCACCAGGACATTGACCTGATACAGGCCTGCGAAGCCGGGCGCAAGGCCGGAGAACGACGCGTTTGCCGTCACTCCGCCGATGGTCACTGTGGTGGCGCCCGTCGTTGCGGAGAGCGGGTTGGCCAGAGCGGGCGAACCGGTCGGTGGTTGGTTCGAGACCGCTCCAAGACCGGTACAGTAAATCAGGATGGTAGTCGTGCCGGCGGCGGCCGGGTTGGACGAATCCACCAGACGATACGACGAGTCCAGGATCGCACCCTGGCCGGTACCCTTGGAATTCATAGTGAAGATTCCTGGAGCGAAGGCCGCCAGACTTACGGTCTGGGCGGCGCCGGCCGTGCCGTACAACGTGGCGGCGAGAGTCGCCGTCGATTGTCCGGCCAATTCCCACGGCACTTGCAGATTCACCTGTCCGCCCGAAACGAAATATAAGGGAGCCGCGGTGCCGCCGCCAAACTCAAACGAGAGATTCTGCAGGCTCGTAACCAGCGGCAGGTCCGTGTCTCCCGACGAGGAGGCCAGGAAAAAATCACCGAAAACATCGGCGATGCTGCCGGGCGCCACCGGCGCTGTGTAACTGGCTCCGTTCACCACGCCACCCGCATTAATCGTCGGGGCCTGCGCCGGGGGAGTCAGCAACCGGATCAGGTTGTTCTGGTTGTCCGCGATGTAGATCTTTCCGGCGTACGCCGCCACACCGGAAGGAAAGTACAGTTGCGCGCTGAGGGCCGGACCTCCGTTCACGCTGTAGCCGGGCGTACCGTTGCCGGCGATCGTGGTAATAATGCCATTCGGCTCTACCACGCGAATCACACAATTCACGGTGTCCGCGATGTAGAGATTGCCGGAGGAATCCAGCGCGATGCCTTTCGGGGCGTTCAGTTCCGCCTGGGCGGCCGGTCCTCCATCGCCCGAATAACCGTTGGCGAACGGGCCCATGCCGGCCAGTGTGGTGATGATGCCACTCGTGTTCACCTTGCGGATCGCGTTGTTGCCCGAGTCGGAAATGTAGAGATTGCCGGCCGCATCGAGAAGCACGGCCACGGGATCGCTGAGCAGTGCGCTGGTCGCGGGACCTCCATCGCCCGTATAGTTGGCGCCGGTCACGCTGTTTCCAGCGAACGTGTTGATGTCCCCGGCGGCGACGTTGTGGCAGGCGATCGGCACTTGGTTGGCGCACACCACGCGAACTACATTGTTGTACGAGTCGGCGATGTACATATTGCCAGCGGAATCCACGGCCACACTGGTAGGATTCGCGAGCTGCGCGCTGGTGGCCAGCCCCCCATCCCCGCTAAAGCCTGCGCCTAAGCTGTTTTCCCCGGCCACCGTCGAGATAATGCTACTCGTGCTCACCTCACGGATTACGAAGTTGCCAGTGTCCGCAATGTAGAGATTGCCGTGGCTGTCAAACGTCATTCCCGTTGGGCTGGAAAGCTCGGTGCCGGTGGCCGTGGCCAACGATCCGTCCCCGGCGTATCCCGCAATGCCGTTGCCAACTACCGTGTTAATAATGCCGGTGCTGGGATTAAGCTGGCGAATCCGATTGTTGACGGTGTCCGAGATGTCGACGTTGCCGGAGGAATCGAGTATCACGTCAGATGGGCCGAAGAGGAACGCGTTTGTGGCCGGTCCTCCGTCACCGGCATAATTGCCGGCGCAGGGAATTGTCGTACAATTCCCTGCTATGGTCGTGATGGTGTATACCGGCGGAGCTTGCGCCCGGCATAAGACGGGCACAAGTACGAATATGAATGCGAGAGCGAATAAATAACTTCCGTGTACTCTATCTGAATGAATCAATTGTCGAGTCACCTTTATGGATCCCTTGTTTCGTTGCCCGGCGCTCAACGGAGCCTGTACTTCCGTAGCAGCTCCGCCACCGGCGTCAGTCGATCGCGCACGCGCTGTTGTTCCAGCAGGGAAAGCGGGACGAGCCGAATATTCTCCAGAACTCTATCATAAGCCTTGACGAGTTCCACCGCTGCGCGCGCGGCCGCCAGGCGATCGCCCGCGGCGACCAGCGCCTGCGTCGAACGCGCCAACGCCAGGCAACTCTCCACTTCATCCCGGACACTAAAGTCCGCAATCTCTGGTTCTGAAGGGGACCGCAAGATGACCGCCCAACCGGCTATTGGCCGCTCGCCCGCAAACCGGCGCGTGTGCCACCCCGGAACCGGGCGGGCCGTTGGCTCTCCAGTTGCTCCAGCGCCGTCCGTTGTTCCGGCGTGAGAATCTGATAGAAAGCAGCGCGCGCTTTCGACTGCGCCAGAGTCAACTGGGCCGTGAGATTGCCAATGGTGGCCGCGAGTTGCTCGATGCCGACGGTGTTGTTGCTTCTCACGGCATCGTTCAGGCCCTGGTGCGCGGTTTTCATGCTGGCGCGCAGAGTGGACTCGGTGGCCTGAGCGTTGCTGAAGATCGTGGTAGCCTGCGACTGCTGCTCGGCAGTGAGGCCCAGTTTCGCGGTCATCGACTTGACGCGGTCCTGCGGGCTGTGTCGGCCGCCGGCTTGAGCCATTAACGCCGCCGCCAGCGCGCAGGATAACAGCAGCGTAGACAGTGTCTTTTTCACGGTTGCGGATTACCCCTGGAACGGGAAACGCGGCCCGGCGCAAGTGCGTTACTCCTTTGCTGTTAAGGCTTTGTAAAATTTCGAGGCGGCGCAGGCGCGAGGTGGCACATCCACCAGCCACTAACCACCAGCCACGGCGAGCGAAGCTCGTTTACAGCGCCAGTTCCTTACGATACATCATGTCCTTCAGGTTGAACTTGGTCTTGACCTCGATCGCGCCCAGTTTTGTGGTGAAGACCACCTCCCGGTCGTCCGCCGTGAGCGCGACCACATCGCGCGGAAAACCAAATAACAAGGTGGGCCTTCCGGAACTGCTGATCGACCCTTTCTGCACCACGCTGGGCTGCGCCGGCGACTTCCCCTTCGGCTCCAGGTAGGTCAGGTTCTTGATGCGGTCCAGAACCTCATCGCTCAAACCCTTCGATACCGTGCTATCGGTGTCGCCGTCGTCGGAGTGCTGGCGGCCCGGCTCCACAACCGGAACGCCGCTTACGCTGATGACATATGCGCCCGCGAGGCCCTCTGGCAGAGGCGTCTTCAAGGCCTCCTGGACGGGCTTGGCGCTCTCCCAGCGGACCGTGGCCGTGTACGATACGGGCATCGGACCGCCGCCGCCCCCGCGCCTGCCGCCGCCGCCACCGCCGCGGCCGCCACCCATGCCGCCACCCGGGTAGCCCATGCCGCCGCCGCCGGGGTAACCCCCGCCACCGCCGCCAATGCCGGGATCGCCCATGCCGCCCCCGTTGCCGCTGCCGCCTCCACTCCCTCCAGATTGGCGGCTCATCGCGGCCGAGGAGGCGTTGACCTGCCTGGCCCAAGGCGATTTGGTCACCAGCCTATCGATCTCTTCGGAAGACCATTCCGCCGGCTCTTTCTTGTTCCAGAAGTCCGAGCTGGCGGCATACAGCCTTAACCGGGACTGAACGCCGGCGCCGCCCGCCAGCATCAGGAGTCCGCGGCGCGTAAGTCCGGGATTTTGAAGCATAGTTATGTCCTAATAAGCTCAGACGTGAGAAGCGGCGCCCAAGGTTGCAGTAGAAATTCCGCCCGATTCTGCGAGCCGATTTGAGAGAATGAAGGGATGCGGTACATTGCGATGTTCCCTGTGCTCCTGGCGCTCTTGCTGCCGGCGCGCTTGCCGGCGCAATATTCCCGCCGGCGAGGGCCGGCCTCGGCCACCGCGAACTCGGGTCCCTACAACGGCCCCGCGGTCACCTTCAATGGGACCGTGAAGGCGCTCACCAAGAAGGAACTCACCGTGGACCTGGACCCCACCGACCCCGGCGCGGAGCGCCAGAGCCTCACCTTCCGCTTATCCAAGAAGACCAAGTTTCTGAAAGACGATCAACCGGTTAAACCATCCGATATCGAAGTGGGCATGCACATCGCGCTGGACGCCACCAGAGACGGCGACTTGAAGCTCTCGGCGCTGAACGTCATGGTCGCTCCGCCGGGCAAACCTGCCGGCAAACCCGCCGAGAAGTAAGGGCCTGTCATGAGATGAATGCGTCATCTTGTGTCTGCAGCCCGCGCGGTTTGTGGGAGAATGTGGATTCTGACGGCAGGAGGCCGGCGAGATGCATACTGCATACCTCGTGATTACTCTGCTGTTCGCGCTCATGGTGTCGTATTCCGGCGTCGGCAAAATCCGGCGCGATCCGCTTCAGGTTAGAGTGGTCCACGAAACTGTCGGCCTCCCATTGAAGTACTTCCCGATGCTGGCCGCGTGCGAGTTCGCTGGGGCAGTGGGACTCGTGCTTGGAATCTGGTGGCCGCTAATCGGAATCGCCGCGGGAATCGGTCTCGTCCTCTATTTCGTGGGAGCCATCGTGTCCCATCTGCGTGTCGGCGATGTCAAAGGCATTGGGTCTGCCGCATTCATGTTGGCGCTTGCCGCAGCAGCGCTCGCCCTTCGCGTCCGGACAACTTGAGTCGGGGATTTCGAACCAAGATCGCGACCCCGCCTTTTCCCTGGTGGCGCAACGTTGCGCCAGGTCCGACCGGCACGCAAGGAGCAGGGAGAGGGACGCGCTTGGAACGCGGGCCCATGGGGCGCCCCGCCGGCCTGGCGACGATTCTTGTCCTCCTAGCTGCCATCCTCAGCCAATGGATGTCGCCGCTGGTCGCGCTGATTACGATACCAGTGGCCTCGGCCCTGGCCGGAGGACTCGGATTCGCCATTGCCACATTTATGGCACGTCGTCCGGAGCGCCGCCCCGATAGTAGCGACGTTCATCTTTGCCATCCTATACTTCGGTATCATGACCGGCGCGGGAATGCTCGACCCGATCATCGACCGAATCCTGCAACATGGCCGGCGCCAGTCCCACGCGCTTTGTTCTCGCGACCGCGGTCCTGGCGCTATTGGTGCATCTCGACGGTTCGGGGGCCGCCTTCCTGGTGACCGTACCCGTGATGCTGCCGCTCTACGAACGTCTCGGCATGGACAAGCGGATCTTGGCATGCGCCGCTTCGATGGCCGCCGGCGTCAGTTTCCTGCCCTGGACGGGGCCGATGATCCGGGCTTCCGCCGTGCTGCACATCCCCTCCACCACGATCTTCGCGCCGCTCGTTCTGGTGCAGCTTACTGGGCTGGCGTTCGTCTTTTCGAGCTGGAGCGCAAGATTAGCGGCCAGCATCCCTCAGACCCGCAATTGGCGCGCGAAGACCGGTAGGACAGGCCTCCTGGCCTGTCTGAGGCGAGCGAAGCAGTCGCAATACCTCTTGATCCCCAGACTGAAAGCGCGCATAATCAACCTTGGGTATCCTTGTATCTTACGTCATAAGCCCATTGCGGGCGTGGAGGCCTCCGATGAAAAGTTTGCGAATCAATCGTGTATCCGCGGCCAGTTGCCCAGTTCGCTGGCTGGTGTGCGCGTTGGCCTTGCTCTCCGGCTCGCTCCTGTTGGGGGCAGTCACGAACGTCACGCTGAATGGATTGACTTCGCCCAGTGCGGCCGACCCAGGCGTAACCAATGTTACGGTTATCGGGCATGGTTTCCCGAGCGGAACTATCCCGCCTGCCAACGTAACAGTGACACTCAACCCCACCACCT
>PKYZ01000165.1 GCA_003132865.1 Bryobacterales bacterium | reverse complement strand
GGGGTACCTGAACTGTTACGAAGTTCGTGGCATCAGTGGCGAAGGCGGCTTATCTTGGGATGTTTGTTGACCGGGGCTACGCCTATATCCTGCTGCCAGCTTTGGAGGCAATTCGTAGAGCGATCATGAAAGATGGCCCGGACAGGGAGCGCCTATTTGAAGTAATAGTGCCATGCGGACCGATGGAAGTCACCGATCTGCCGGGTGTACCGGATCGGTTCACATTTGAGATGCACGCGCTGGGTGGTGTTCCTGTGTGCCTTTCGCTCGTGAACATGCGCAACGCCTCGGAGTCCGCTTGGATGGTGATGCCGCCTGGAACAAACGTTAACACCGGAGGTTGGGATGGGCTGGTAAGAGCAGCAGAGGCCTTTCGCGGAAAGCCCATGCAGATTGAACTAGACCCGGACGGAACGGTTCGCTTGTTTGGCATCTAAGTTGGGCCTCGTACTTATTTTTGCCCAACTCAAATAACTTGTATAACAATTCGATTTGGCTCTTGAAATTGTGCCTGATTGCGAAGATGGCGAATTCTTTGTGGAATTCCTCGCGTACCCGAAAATTCAGGTGCGAGTACTCTCCCTTGTCGAGGTTGCCCACAGTTTCATCCGATGGTGGCGGTTCTAAGCCTCCTGAGTTAACCCTCCTGGTAGCAGCAGGCGAGCAGGAGGATCTTTGCCCGTTCTTCGCCTCGCGGCGCCACGGCGCGCTGGCGTAGTTCCTTGTCCCAAAAAGATTACCTTATGGGACATAGTCCTTACTTCGGAGCGACGTTTTTGGGGGGCCCGCCGAGTGGACGGCTCGCGGGCCGTTTTCCTCCTGGTCGCCTGCTGCACCCAGCCTGGTACAACACCGAGCATTTCGCGCGTCTGTTGCTGCGGGCACACCCCGACTTCACCGTCTCGCGGCTTATACGAGATGCCTTCGCTGTGCATATTTGCATACGCCTAGGCGACCCACGACTGGTTCTGAGCTTTCATTGATGCCGCTGAGCAGGCGCGCTAAAACAAAGATTCCTTCTACGAGCTGCCGGTCCCCTCGGCCTGTCCCCGCGCCAGCGCACGATAGAGCCACGCCCGCGCGACGCTCCAGTCCCGCCGCACCGTTGGCGCGGATACCCCCAGCGCCTCCGCTGTCTCTTCGACGCTCAGCCCGGCGAAAAAACGCAGTTCCACCATTTGGGCCTTGCGCGGATCAAGGCTTGCGAGATCATCCAGCGCCTCATCCAGCGCCACCAGATCCACATCGGCGGCGGGTGACGAAAGCACATCCTCTACCTCACTTATAGGGACGTGTACGGCCAGAGCGCCCCGTTTTTCGGATCTCCGCTCGCGCGCGAAATCCACGAGGATGCGGCGCATCAGCTGCGAACATACGGCAAAGAAGTGCGCGCGGTTTTGCCAGTTGACGTGTGGCGTGCTCACCAGGCGCAGGAACGCCTCATTCACCAGCGCCGAGGTGTGCAGGGTCAGCGCCTGGCGCTCTCCACGCATCTGCCGGCTGGCCAGGCGACGGAGCTCGTCGTAAACGGCGGGAGTGAGATCGCCGAGCGCAGCCTCGTCGCCGGCGCGCCAGGCATGCAGCATGCGGGTAATTTCGGGTTCAGCCAGCGGCATAATTACAGGCTAATACGCGTCCCAGTCGAGCGCGTAGATCTCGGTGCTGCCGGCATCGCGCGTGGAAATCAGCGATTCGTCCGGTGTAACACCGGTCCAGCCCAGCGCCCGCTGCGCGAATTTGAACGTTCTGAGATCGGCAAGTGGTTCCGTAAATCGATCGGCGATCCGGACGCGCCGCCACGTGGTTGTCGCGTCGTCTTCGAAATAGAGATAACGGCCGTCGCGCGACCAGTTCGGCCAGCCCGCGTCTCCGGCGGTCAACTGCGTCCGAGCGCGCGTCTTCACGTCATACAGCCAAAGCTTGAATCGGCCACCGAGAGCGGCGATGTACCGGCCATCCGGCGACCAGCGCGGAGACCAGAGTCCCTGCGAATCGGGCAGCGTCTCCTCGCGCCCGCTCTTCACGTCCATGACATGCAGCGCGAGGCTCCCCTCGGCATCGAGGGAATCCGAACCGAACGCCACGGAGCCGCCGTCGGGCGACCACGTTTCATCGACATCCCCGCCCGGTCCACTCTGGCCGTGAGTGAGTTGACGAATGGCGCCGCCGCCCGCCGCCATAACGTAAACGCGAGCCGGCTTTCCAGGCAAGCCGCCATAGAACGCGATCTGCGTTCCGTCAGGCGACCATCGCGGGCCGCTCGCGCGCAGCGGCGGCTGCGTAAGCTGCACCCGGCTGCCGCCATCCACCGCACTGCGCCACAACACGCGTTCCGGATACGAAGTCCAGACGATCCACTTGTTATCGCGCGAGTAATCGAGCTGCGTCGCGCCCTCGCCGTTCAGATAAGAGGACCAGTTCCCGGAGGAGTGGTCATAGCGGACCAGCTCGCCGCGATTCAGCAGGCCGCGAAAAAAGATGCGGTGCCCATCCCCGCCCGGCTGCACCAGATCAGCCAGCAGCGGACCGGCGGTCAGGCGAACGGGTGTGGATGGCGATCCCGCGAACCAGCCGCGATTCTCCCGGAGCGCCCACAGATCGTGAAGGCGGGCTGAAAAAATGAACCAGTGGCCGTCGGGCGTCCACGCCCCGTCTTCCTGATTCCGGCCCCCCCAGTCCGGAAGAAGCGCGCGTGGCCCGCTGCCGTCAGCCGCGACTCCCCAGATCGCATTCGAGTTTTTCGCCATCAGTGTAAAGCGAATGCGCCGGCCGTCGGGAGACCATCGCGGGGTATGCACGAAGCCTCTCAGGGTGGCGAGTCTGCGCGCCTCGGAGCCGTCCGCCCGGGCCGTCCACAGCTCGGGCCCGGCGCAATAAACGATGGCCTCTCCGTCCGGAGACCAGGCCGCCTCGGTGGCCATTAAACCGTGCAACGGCGACGGCGCTCCGCCGTTGGCATGGGCGACCCAAAGCTCATACGGCCCGTTCCCCGAGTCCCTCCGATATTTCACCAGCAGGATGCGCGAGCGATCCGGCGAAACGCCGAGCGGCCCCATTCCCTGGAGCTGCGGCATGGGGATCGGTTCTCCGCCATTGGCACTCACGCGGAATACTCTGAGATCCGGATTCATGTCGCCCGAGCCGTAGTAGATTTGCTCGCCGTCCACCGCAAAGGTCTGTTTCGCCTGACCGTCGTTGGTAAGCTGAACCATCCCGACAGCGTGCGGAACAGGCGCCGGACGCGTCAACCAGAACAGAACGGCAGCCAGCACGATCGCGGCCGCCGCAACGCTCGCCGCGAGCCTCTGCCATCGCCACGACGCGTTCAGAGCGCGAAGCTCGGCCGCCATCTCTCCGGCATTCTGAGGGCGCCGCGCGGGGTCTTTCTCCAACGCGCGCGACACCAGCCGGTCGAGACGCACGGGGATCTCGGTTCGGATGCTGCGCAACGGCGGCGGGGTATCGTGGAGCAGGGAGAACCATGCCGCGGTCTCGCTATCGCCGTGGAACGGGGTCACGCCCGCGGCCATCTCGTAAAGAACCACGCCGAGGCTGAAGATATCCGTGCGTGAGTCCACCGGCTGGCGCTGCGACTGCTCGGGGGACATGTAGTGAAGGGTGCCCATGGGTGTAGTTTGTGCCCCGGTCGGCGCCACGCCGCCCGCCGCCGACCCCGATTGCCTGGCCAGCCCGAAGTCCAGCACCTTCACCAGACCGTCGGCGCGAACCATGATGTTGGCCGGCTTGATATCGCCGTGCACGATGCCGGCCGCGTGCGCCGCCGCCAGCGCGTGGGACACCTGCGCGCCGATATCGGCGATCTCGGTCACCGGCAGGCGGCCGCGCAACACGCGCTCGCGCAGCGTTTCGCCTTCGATGAACTCCTGGGCGATAAACTTCTGCCCGTCCGCCTCCACCAGGTCATAGACCGTAATGATGTTGGGGTGATTCAGTGCGGAGGCCGCGCGCGCCTCTTCTTCCAGCCGAGCCATGCCCCGTGAGTTGGCCGCCAGTTCCGACTGCAGGCATTTCAGCGCAATCTTCCGCGCCAGCCGCGCATCCTCGGCCAGATACACGTGCCCCATTCCGCCGGAACCGATCCTACGGACCACGCGATAGGGACCGATCGTCCGCCCAGGCTCGATCCCCACGTCGGCCGGCGGCGGCGCCTCGTTTGCCAGAAGCGCGGCAGCCACCTCTTTGGCGGGGGTTGAAAGAAAGCCCGAAGCCTGGGCGTTGGCCGCTAGCAGCGATTCCACTTCCGCGCGCAACCCATCGTCGCCCGAGCAGTGCTCCGCCAGGAACCGCGGGCGCTCAGGCGGCGGCTGGCGGAGTACGGCATCGTACAGGTCCGCGATCCGGCGGAAACGCTCCGGAGTCATGGTCTTGGGAATCTCTCGAATATAGCAGGAACCTGATCTCAGGTGACATTCCACCGGTTGGTCCGGCGCCATGATCGGTTTTGGTTCGCTTTTCCGCCTATCCCAATCAGAGGAGAATTGCGATGCGTTTGTCGGCTCATTTCAGTAGGACCGTGGGGTTCCTGGCTCTTGTGGTGTGCATGGTTTCGCTTGCCGTCAGCCCCGCTCACGCGCAGCTCACGGGAACGGACTTGACCGTCATGCAGACGCTGGCGGCGCCCATTTCCCAGGGCGGCTACGGCTGGGGAGCGGCGTACGGATGGGATTACACTACAAACCCCTGCCCTACGAATGGCGTCAACTGGTCCGGGGTGACCTGCATTAGGGGGCGCGTCCAGAGTATTATTGGGGGGTGCGGAGCCCAGAAGATCAATGCTCCCATCCCGGACATCCTGTCGCAACTGACTGCGCTGACCTTCCTTGAGCTGCGCTTCTGCGGGATGACCGGTTCGATACCGGTTTCCCTGGCCGCGTTGACACAGCTCTCGGGGCTTCACCTGGACAACAATGCCCTCACCGGCACGATACCGAGCGCTTTCGCCACCGAGCCGCAGCTCTACACCTTCACGGCTGCGAATAACCTGCTCACCGGCGCCATTCCGGATTTTCCAAGCACGCCATACCAGATCATCGGCCTGACGGGAAATCTCCTGACCCAGATTCCCGATACATGGACAGAATTCAACCGCGATATTTCCTATAACTGCTACCCGTCGATTCCCACGACCTGCGAAACCTCAGTCCCTTACAGTAATGTCTGCACCCCCAACCGCCAGGATTGTCCATCCACCGTGATGATCGGCAAAGTCTCCGGGGATGGGCAATGGACCCAGGCCGGCGCCTTTTTCCTCGGTCCGCTGGTGGTCTCGGTCACCGATTTGTCGAGCAATCCGGTTTCCGGCGTGACGGTGACGTTCTCCGGGCCGGGCGTTGTCACCACCACGGCGATGTCGAACAGCAGCGGCATAGCTTCCGCCCAGGTGCAGGCCAGTTCGACCGTGGGCGGCAACACCGTTACCGCATCTACCGATCCGAACACTATGGTCACCTTCGGCCTGACCGCCGGAGACACGGCCACCTGCAGTTCCACCTTCAGCGTCACCAGCGTGGACGACAGCGGGCCGGGAACGCTACGGCAGGGGTTGGCCGACGTGTGTCCCGGCGGGACCGTCGATCTGAGCCCGATTGCCGGGCAGACCATTGCGCTCTCGGCCAATGCCACTTCCTACAATTTCGGCGGCCGGCTGTATATCGGCGGCAGCGTCAGTATAACCGGCGCCGGGGCGGCCATCAGCGGCAGCAATCTGACGCGCATCTTCTTCGTCCAGGGNNGGCGGTAATGTCACGGTTTCCAATCTGACGCTCGAAAACGGGATGGCTGAGGGCGGCACGTCGCAATATGGCGGGTCGGGAGCGGGGATGGGTGGCGCCATTTTCCAGAATGGCGGCATGCTGGCGCTCAATCAGGTCACGCTCGCGAACCATCAGGCGGTGGGCGGCAGCCCGGATTCGAGCGGCAATGGGGGCGGCGGCTTCGGCGGAAATCTGATCGGAGGCGACCTGGGAGGTGCTGCCGGAACCGGCGATGGCGCGGGAGGAATCGTGCAGGGCGTGGGAGGCATTGGCGGCTTCGGCGGCGGAGGCGGCGCAGGGACATACTGGTCCGCAGTTGTAGGAGGTCCGAACGGCGGGAACGCAGGCTTTGGAGGAGGGGGTGGAGGGGGCACGGCCAACGGCGACAACAGAACTTTTAACGCCAATGTCGGCACTCCCGGCTACGGGGGCGGATTCGGTGCAACGCCCGCTGGCGGAGCAGGCGCCGGCTTTGGCGGGGCCATTTTCGTCCGCGCCGGAACACTGAACCTGAACGGCGTGTCATTCACCGGCAACAGCGCGGTCGGTGGTACGGGCGCGCAGGGCAAGGGCGGCTCGCTGTTTATGTATAATGGCGCCAACCTGAACATGGTCCCCAACACCGTGACCTACACGGGCGACTTGGCGGCGGCCGCGGGCCTGCCCGGCCAGGGTTATTCGAGCAGCCCGTACAACAGCAACGCCACTTGTCCCGGAGTCGATACCGTGGATATCTGCGGCATCGTTCCCGCCAATACGCTCACAGTTTCGGTAGCGGGCAACGGCGCCGTTACCGATAGCACCGGGTTGATCGCCTGTCCAACAGGCAACTGTGCGGCCATGTTCCAGAATGCGGCGGTGCTTAGCGCCACGCCCGCGGAGGGGTATGTATTCTCCGGCTGGTCGGGTGGCGGATGCTCCGGGTTAGCTCCCTGCACCGTATCGTTGGCTAATGGCAGCGCGTCCGTTGCGGCTACTTTCGTGCCCGGCACAATTCAGATCGCCAACGGCAGCAGCCCGAATCTGGGCAGCACGGCTGTTTGCGACTCGACGCAGTCCAACGGATGCGGAGTGACAATGGCGCTGACATTCAACGTGGATGAATCCGTCACGCTGGCCACGCCGGCGGTCGTCACGCAGGGCGCCAACGGTTTGGATTTCAATCTGGCGCCGAACGGTTTCAATTGCGCCAACTCGCAATGCACGGTGCAGGTGAATTTCACTCCGCTGGCTCCGGGCCTGCGTCTGGGCGCGATCCGTTTCACGGATACGAATAACAATGTATTGAGCACCAGTTATATCAGCGGTGTGGGAACAGCTTCGCTGATGACTTTCGCTCCGGCGGTTTCCCAGGCGCTGCCGTTCACTGGGCTGGATCATCCGCTGTCTCTGGCGGTGGATGCGGCCGGTGATGTCTTTGCCGGCGACTACGGGAATCGCGTGCTGGAACTGCCCGCGGGCGGAGGCCCGGCGACAACCCTCCCGTTCACCGGAATCGGCCGGGCATTCGGCCTGGCGGTGGATGGGGCGGGCGATGTGTTCGTTGCCGATTACTACAACCAGCAGGTAGTGGAATTGCCGGCGGGAGGAGCCGCGCAGGTCACTTTGCCGCTGACCGGATTACAGGGCCCTGGCGGTATCGCAGTGGACGGCTCGGGCGATGTGTTTGTCTCCGATCTGAGCAACCAGGTGTTCGAACTGCCGGCGGGCGGAGGCACGCCACTGGTCATAGGCAGCGGCTGGAACAATCCGCGCGGTCTGGCGGTGGATAGCGCGGGCGACCTTTTTGTGGCCGATAGCGGGTCGGGCAGGCTGCTGGAAGTACCGTCGGGCAGCTCTCAGATTGTCACGGTCGCGGGCGGCTTCGGCTCGCCAGTCGGGATTGCGGTGGATGCGGCGGGCGATATATTCGTCGCCGATGCCGTGAACAATGTGGTGGCGGAAGTGCCCGTGGGCGGCTGTCCGCAGGCGGGCTGTCCCACGGTGGGCAGCGGATTCCACGGCCCCTGGGCAGTGGCGCTGGATGGATCCGGCGACCTGTTCATAGGCGATACCAACGACAGCCAGGTGGTGGAGGCGCTGCGCTCGCAAGGTCCCACGTTGAGTTTCCAATCGACGGCCGTGGGCGGAACGAGTAGCGATAGTCCGCAATCGGTCACGGTCCAGAATACAGGCAACGCCAACCTCGCGATTTCGGCTGTCACCGTAGGAACCAACTTCGCGCAGACGTTGCTCAACGGTACGCCGCCCGACTGCACCGGCAGTTCGTCGCTCGCCGCAGGGGCAAGTTGCAACTTGAGTATCAGCTTCATGCCGACGGGCCTG
Organism: Bryobacterales bacterium; assembly: GCA_003132865.1. The sequence continues at coordinate 2,417 of PKYZ01000165.1, read as the reverse complement.
GGACCGCTGACCGCTTCGGCGACGCTCGCCAATAATTCGATTGCGGCCAATCCCTCGTTGCAGGCGATCTCGCTGAACGGCACCGGCACGCAGGCTTCCAGCCTGACCGGGCTCGCCTCCAGCGCCAATCCGTCCGTCTATGGCCAAGGCGTGTACTTCACGGCCACGGTCACGGCCGGCGCCACTGGGTCTATCCAATTCCAGATCGACAACGTCAATTTCGGCGCGCCGGTCATGCTGGTGGGCGGCCAAGCCGTTTCGGGGACAACCACGACCCTGGCGTTGGGCCCGCACTCGATCGCAGCCATCTACACGGGCGACACCGACCACACCGGCAGCACGGGCAGTCTCCAGCAGACCGTCAATGCCGCCAGCGCTTCGGAAGAGGTGTACCTCACCGGCGGCAGCAATCCCTCCCCCTACGGCGCGCCGTTGACCTTCACAGCGATTATAAGCGGCCAGTACGGAGAGGTTGCTCGCCGACGCACGGCAGTACATCCGCGGATCGTCACTGGCACGGTAACCTGGAGCGCCAACACCGGCTGCGGCGCCACCCCGATCACATCGGGCACAGCCACCTGTACAACTTCGGTCTTGCCCGGCGGCTCTGACACAGTCACCGCCACTTACAACGGGGACCCTAACCACACCGCCAGCAGCGGCTCGTTGGGGCAAGCGGTCAATCCCCAGACGCCCACGGTGGCCGTTACAAATATCAGTCCCGCCAGCGAGGGCTATGGCGCCGGCACCGCTACGCTGATTACGGCCACGCTGACCTGGACGGGCAGCGGCGTGGCGCCCACCGGCGGTCTCATGTTCAAATCCGCCGCGGCCGGCAGCTTCGCGGGAAGCCCGAGTTGTAGCGCCGCGCCTCTCACCATTACCTGTACCCAAAGTTTCACTCCCGCGACGACCGACGCGGTAGGTGCGTATACCATCTCGGCGCGCTATGCGAGCGACGGCAACTACAACTCGGCGAGCAGTACCCAAACCAATAACTTCAGCATCACCCAGACTAAGTCAACTCCCACGGTGACCATGACCAGTGTTTTCCCGAACGTGGAACGGTACGGCTCCTCTGTGGGTACAGCTATTACCGCGACCATAAGCTGGACCGGCTCCGGTCCGGCGCCCACGGGGAAAAAAGCGCTGCTGAGCTTCAGTTCTAACGCTGCCGGACACTTCGAGCCCGTAGTTTGTTTGGGAAAGAGCAGCCCGATCGTGTGCGGCACGCTGTTCCTCCCCGTGGTGAACGACGCAGCGGGCGTCTACACCATCACCGCCGCCTATGCAGGAGACGGCAACTACAATGCCGCGAGCAGCCCAAAAACCAACAACTTCACGATCGTTGCAGACGCGGCCACTATTAGGGTGACGCCGAATCCGGTGACGGTTGCGCACGCTTCCACCACACCGGTGACGATCACAGCGACCTTTACCGGCGCGGGTTCGAGCGATGCTGCTCCCACTGGCACGGTGACGTTTAGCGCCCCGACCGGGTCCTTCAGCGGCCAGTCGTGCAGTTCCAGCGGCGATGTTCTGAAGTGCACGGTGGGCTACAAGCCGAATGGGACGCTCGCCGTGGGCACATACACCAATTACCTGGCTGCGATCATTCAGGCGACGGGGGATTACAAGCCCGCGTCAGGCTATGCCAGCCTGGCGGTGACAAGGTAATGAGCTCTGGCGCAAGAGCAGGGAGATCCTACACCCGCGGGTTCCCCTGCTCCGCCTCAGGACCTTTCGCAAGTAATCTGGTAGCTATTCGGGAACAAGTTTATCCTTAACCGGTGATACCCTAACATCGTAAGGATAAGCTCCAGCGTGACCCTCGATCAGGCGTTCACCCTCGCCAATTCCGGCGTCTTCCAGGTGTGTGGGCTGCTGGTCTCCTACACCGAAGCGCCGCTGTGAGGACGCTGAGGGACCACCTCGTGCATGCGCCCAATCAGTCCAATCGGTCGATGCGGGATGGGGGCCTGGCGATCGCCGTAGTCGACGAACCGGGCGCCGGGGGCGCCTCCCATTTCTACGACATCACCGGCTTCGACACTAAGCGCAATCCCGCCAACCGCCCCGAGACCGGTTACGTCAACTTCGATCGCCTGGTAATCATATTCCAGAACGGGCCGGTTCTCGAGTGCGGCGTCAACGGCGTGACCGACGAAGCGCTGCTCGCGATCCAGATCGACCGCCTGCGCTCCTTCCAGAGCGGCAAGTTTGCCTGCCGCGAGAACGCCATCGCGCTCACGCATCTGGAGGAGGCCATGATGTGACTCAACAAGCGCACCGAAAACCGCCTGGCGCGCGGCGTGGAAAACCCAAGCTATATTCAAAAAGGGGTGCGACAAAATGCGACGATTTTAGGGACCTCTCACGGGCCCCGGCCGCGCCCCCCGCCAGCGGTCCAAAGCCAA
>PKYZ01000387.1:4982-6570 GCA_003132865.1 Bryobacterales bacterium | reverse complement strand
CCCGCCTTTAGATGTTCCATGAACACCTCGCAAAACTCCCGCCGCAGCCCGGACTTCACCACTGCGCCGTCGTCGGTAAACGCCAGGTACTCCTGCTCTTTCACGGTGAAGCTGGGCCACCGCGGCAAGCCCTCCCCGTTGGGGTTGCCGGTGCGCACGAAATTCGCCCAGTTGGACTGCATCAGGTCCGAGATTTTCCGGTCGATCGGCGCAAGCTGGACATTGCTTCCCCACGTCCCGAAAAGGAAATTCAATTCCGCGGAGTGCCCCATGCCATGCTGGTTGCCATGCCGGTCCGGCGCCGCGTGGTCGAATCCGTACTGGTAGGTCGGGTGGCCGGCGGCGGCGTGTGCCACGGCTTCGGCGACCACGGGACAACGGAATACCACATCGGTCGGCCACTGCACGCCCGGCCCGCCGTACAACGTGTCCGGCTTGCCCTCGCCGGTTCCCGCCAAGCCATACAGTGCCAGCGCCCGATCCGCCAAGCCGCCATAGGCTTCTTGAATCGCGCTTCTGACCTTCGCAGCGGGTTCGTTGCCGCCAATTTCCTGAGCCGTGCTTCCAATCAACAACGGCGCCGGGAGACTCTCTCCCGCCGCGAAGGCTTCTGTTGGCAACTTCGGCAGGACCCACCCGTCCACCGAAGTCTCCAGGCCCGTCCGATCACCGCCGCTGGCGCGCTTGGCGGCCTCCAGAATCTCTCCCGGCGGCAGCTTGCGCAACGGCGCGATCGTGTCGCCAGCCGGCAACTTCAATTCGGCGGCCATCTTCTGCCCCAGTTCCTCGGCCTGGCCGCGAGTTCTGGACCCCTTGAACACGGAAACTGCGCCGCTCTGCGCGATGGCGCGCCGGAACAGCCCACGGGCCAGCGGCGACGTCATCAGCAGGCTGACATCCATGGCTCCCGCCGATTGCCCCGCCACGGTCACCCTGTACGGATCTCCGCCGAACATGGCGATGTTCCTCCGCACCCATTCGAGCGCCGCAATCTGGTCCATCAGTCCGTAATTGCCGGATGTGTGGTGCGCCGATTCGCGGGCGAGCGCGGTATGCGCCAGAAATCCCAACGCGCCCAGGCGGTAGTTGATCGTGACCAGCACCAGACCGCGCCGCACCAGCGTGCGCTGATCGAATCCCGCCGCCTCTCCGGAACCGGCCGTGTTCGACCCTCCGTGAATCCAGACCATCACCGGAAACTTCACCGCAGGCGGCCACACCGGCGCAGCCACGTTCAGATACAGGCAGTCTTCGGCGCTACTCTGCACGTATCGAAGATTCCAGCCCTCGGAGATCTGCGTGCAGGCGACGCTGAAGGCGGCGGCATCGCGGATGCCGCTCCACGCCGCCACCGGCTGTGGCTCGCGCCAGCGAAGCTCTCCCAAAGGCGGTAGCGCGTAAGAAATGCCCTTGAAATTCGGCGCCGCCATCCGCCGAGGACCGGCCGCGAATCTGGCCGCCGGTTACCGTCACCACGGGTCCAGTCTGGGCGGTGGCAATTGCCGTGCAGACAAAAAACAACGCGAGCATTCCGCGCTTAAGATCCATGCGCACGATGGTAACAAAGTAAAGTGGGGCAGACCTCCAG
>PKYZ01000387.1:0-4961 GCA_003132865.1 Bryobacterales bacterium | reverse complement strand
AAGGCACGCTCGACATGCTGATACTGCAGATCCTGGCGCCGGGAGCGGCGCACGGGCACGCCATCGCCTATGCCATCGAGCGGCGTTCGGAAGAAGTTCTACTGGTAGTGCACGGATCGCTCTATCCCGCGCTGCATCGCCTGGAAGACCGCGGCTGGATCGCCTCTTTCTGGGGCACGTCGGAGAACAACCGCAAAGCGCGCTACTACCGCCTCACAGCTACCGGACGCCAGCAGTTGAGCGCGGAAATGAGCCGCTGGGAAAGGATCGTGCGCGCCGTCAACCAGGTGCTGCGTCCGGCGGAGCGGTGATGCGTGTATGAGTTGGCGGCGGTTCCTTAAACGGCGCTGGTGGGACGACGAACGCGCGCGCGAGATCGCGGCGTATCTCGAAAACGAAACCGCCGACAACATCGCGCGCGGCATGCCGCCCGCCGAGGCCGCCGCCGCCGCGCGCCGCAAGTTTGGCAATCCCGGATTGGTGCGAGAGGAGATTTACCGCATGAACACCATTGGCTGGTTGGAAGGTACCTGGCAGGACCTGCGCTACGGCCTGCGAACGCTACGCCTGAGTCCCGGATTTGCAGCGGTGGCGATCGTCTCGCTGGCGCTGGGAATCGGGGCCAACACGGCCATCTTTCAACTGCTCGACGCCGTGCGCCTGCGCAGCCTGCCGGTCCGGAACCCGCAGGAGCTTGCCGAAGTGAAAATCGTGGGCGGCAACCACGGGATGGGCATGAATCAACAGTATGGAGAGCTGACGCGCCCGATCTGGCAGTTGCTCCGCGACAAGCAGCAGGCTTTCTCGGGCGTCTTCGCGTGGAGCGCGAACCAACGGTACGTGGGCCAGGGCAGCGAAATGCGCCGCTTCCGCGGACTGTGGGTGACCGGCGACTTTTTCCGCGTACTGGGAGTGCGGCCTTGGCGCGGGCGCCTGCTCATGCCCGAGGATGCGGGAGCGTGCCCTGTCACTCGTGCAGTCGTCAGTTACTCCTATTGGCAAAGCCAACTGGCCGGGCGCGAACTAGGCCCTGGCACGAAGTTGGTGGTGAATAACGATCTCGTCGAAATCATAGGAGTGACGCCGCCGGAGTTCTTCGGCATGTCCGTGGGCGACAGCTTCGATATCGCGCTGCCGTTTTGCCAGCCGAAAGAGGAATTGCGGCGCGACATCTTCGAGGTGTCCGTGATGGGCCGCCTCAAACCGGGCTGGACGCTGCCCCGCGCCTCCGCGGAAATCGATACGCTCAGTCCCGGTATTTTCGAAGCGACCATTCCGCCGGGCCGCGATCCCCGGTTCACCGAGACCTACAAGCACTTCCGGCTGGCCGCCTACCCGGCCGCGCAGGGCGTGAGCTGGCTCCGGGAGAGCTACGACCGGTCGCTCTGGCTGCTGCTGGGAATCACTGGACTTGTGCTGCTGATCGCCTGCGCCAACCTGGCCAATCTGATGCTCGCGCGGGCCAGCACCCGCGAGCGTGAACTCGCCGTACGCCTGGCCCTGGGTGCCTCGCGCGTCCGCTTGGTGCGCCAGTTGCTCGCGGAAAGCGCGCTGCTGGCTGCCGCCGGAACCGCGCTGGGGATCGCTCTCGCGCACGCTTTGAGCGGCGTGCTGGTCTGGGCGATTTCCACCGAAAGTTCGTCCGCCAATCTGAATACCGGCATGGATTGGCGGGTGCTTCTGTTCGCCGCCGGAGTGGCCATCCTGACTTGCGCCGCCTTCGGCGTCCTGCCCGCGTTGCGCGCCGCCCAGGCGCAACCGGCCGCTGCCATGAAAGCCGGCGGACGTGGCGTGACCGCAGGCCGCGAGCGCTTCTCTCTGCAGCGCCTGATGGTGGTCACCCAAATCTCCGTTTCGCTCGTTCTGCTGGTGGCCGCGCTGCTGTTTGTGCGCAGCTTCCGCAACTTGATGACGTTCGATCCGGGCATGCGCGAAGGCGGCATCACGGTCGGCTTCCTGGGATACTGGCAGTCCAATTTGCCGCCCCAGCGCTGGGCGGAGTTCCAGCACGAATTGCAGGACGAAGTGCGCGCTACTCCCGGCGTACTGGACGCCGCCAGCACGACCAACACCCCTCTGCTGGGATCAAGTTGGGAGCACGGCGTGCGCATCGGACCGGTCGCAGGCAATTCGAAATTCACCTGGGTGAGTCCGGGCTATTTCAATACGATGGGAATTCCCGTGATCCGCGGCCGCGGTTTCAGCCAGAACGACACCGCGACATCTACGCGTGTCGCGGTGGTGAACCAGACCTTCGTGCGCAAGCTGCTGGGCGGGGCCGACCCGATCGGGCAGACGCTGCGCACGGGTCAGGAGCCGAACTATCCTTCCACCGTCTACGAAATCGTCGGCGTCATCCCGGACACGCAGTACAACGATCTGCGCGGCGAGACGCCCCCGATGACCTTCGCCCCGGCCTCGCAATTCCCCGCGCAAGGCCCGTGGACCGTGATCATGATCCATTCCAACGCGCCGCCGGCGGCGATCAGCGCGACCATCAAACGCAGTCTCGCCGCCAGTCACCCCGATGTGATCATGGAGTTCGGCGATTTTCAGAAGCAGATCCGCGATCAACTGACGCCTGAGCGTCTGATGGCGATGCTGTCGGGATTCTTCGGCGTGCTGGCCGCGGTGTTGGCGATGGTCGGCCTGTACGGCGTAATCTCGTTTCTCGTGGCCCGGCGCCGCAACGAAATCGGCATTCGCCTGGCGCTGGGCGCGGAACGCGGACAAGTGGTCGCGATGGTCATGCGGGAAGCCGGACGCCTGCTGCTGATCGGCGTCGTTACCGGCGCCGCGCTATCGCTGCTCGCCGGACGCGGCGCGCGCTCGCTGCTGTTCGGGTTGAAGCCGTACGATCCGCTCACGCTGGTGGCCGCAGCCCTGCTGCTGGCGCTGATCGCGACCGCCGCTAGCTTCCTCCCCGCGCGCCGCGCCTCGAAGCTGGATCCCATGGTTGCCCTGCGCGAAGAGTAGGTAGCACAGGCTTTAGCCCGTGACTGGACTTCTACATATCCTAACCCGACGACTGCAGATGTGAGTGTGGTGGGGTGTGTGTGGTGGGTGTGGTGGGGCAGGCGGTTTCGCCTGCCAGCCGGCTTCCAGCCGGCTCATCAGGGGCTTTATCTTGTGATGGTGGAGGCGGCCGGACCTCAATCCGTATAGAAGTGCGAGCGTAGTTCAGCTTCCGTGATGTAGCGCGACGCCTGACGATAAATGGCTTGCAACGTACCGCGATCCAGTTCGTCGTGCGAGGGGACCGTTAGGTTCTCGCGCACTCCATTCACCAGGACGCGCCGCAGCTTCACGTGACTGCCTCGTTGCGAGATCTCCCGAAATCCAAATCGGGCAAACATGCGGATGAGATCACCGCCGGACAACGTGCGCAACTTTGGCATCAGGCGACTGCCGGAAGCTCCATGGTGGCCAGTATGGTCGGATCGTCTGACAAGCCCATTGCGGCCAGGTCTTCGCCTTCTAGGTGCAAAGAAATCGCCTCCCGAATGTTGACCGCCAACTCGTCGAGAGTGGATGCCTCGGTTACGACCGGCAGGTCGAGACACTCAGCCACATATTTTTGTTCGCCTCGAAAGATCCGTACCTGAATCGTGCGCTTCATAGGCTTGGACTCCTCAACTACTTTACCATTCGGGCGACGGGCCTGTCCGCGCCGCTATCGGTTGGAGCGCGGCGCTAATGTGCCAAATGGGCGTCCTGCTCCTGCAAGATCGGCGTCCCGGTGATGCGTCCGTGGAGAACGTCGGGATCGAGATCCGCTCCGTTCGGCCAAGCTACAGTGCCCAGCTCCGGATCGACGCCCACCTGCGCGAAGTACACTGGGTCGCGTTGCGGCTCGAAGATTCCGTGAAAGCTGAGATGGGGCGCGAGATCGACCACGCCCTCAACGCCATCCTCGAATCGAAGATGCAACCGATATTTGCCGAGCGCTTCTGCGGCAAGAACGTCCTTCAACATAATCTACTCCAGAGGCGCAATGGGTTGGAGCTGCGCCTCGGCTCTCGCCAGGTTCCAATTCTCCATCAACTCCGCGCGATCGAGCGCCGCCCACTCCGCTACCAAGCCGAGAGCGCGGCGATCAGCGCCCTCTGGCTGGAACAACGCACATGAAAGTGCGGTGGCTCGTGGTCGCTGAAGTGCATCCGCACAATGAGACCGAAGAACGGGGCTTGCATTACGTTATAGTCGCGTGCTCAGCAAGCCTATCCCTAACCGGTCTGCGATTTCTTTGAAGCCTTCCTTTAGCAGCTTCGGATGTGACCAGAGCAACTGGAATGCCCAACCCGCAAGGAAATTCGCTTGCAGCGCCTGCCCAAACTGGTACGGGGTGAACAGCTTCATCAATTCCGTCTTGCGGTCCCATTTGTCATCATCCCACTGGGCAACCTTCCTGTTGATCTCATAAGCGGTGCGGAGAGATTGATTGCAAACTTGGAATTCCACTGCTTCTGATATCGGCCGAGAAAACACTTCGAAAAATCGTTGGCCTTGACGGCATCGGCAGCCACAGCACCCGCCATGCGGCCAGCTTTGATGGCCCAGCGGATACCTTCTCCAACCAAGGCGGACGGCTGGCCTGCTGCGTCGCCAACAGCCATTATGCCGTGCCCGACGAAAGCTTCCGCCAAGCCATCTGAGGGAACTAAGCCAAAGTGATATTCGACGGGCTGCGCGCCGCTCAGGTCCACGCCAAATTCGCCAGCGCGACTCACCAGGATGTCTAAGAATTGATCGGGGTGAGCCTCGGAATCAGTATGCAGGATACCAACGCCGACACGGACGCGTCTCTTGCCCCACGGGAAGACGCATGCATACCCTGCGGGCGCGATCTGATTCCCGACGATGAGGACAGCTTCGTCTTGGTCGCAGTGAGGTGCGTATAGATCATATTCTGAACCCACGCCGAAGCGCTTATAACCGGGACCACTAGTGTCCGGTAAAGT
>PKYZ01000901.1 GCA_003132865.1 Bryobacterales bacterium | reverse complement strand
TGGCGGCGGGGTGCCCCCTGGGCCCGGTACTTTTTCCATCTTGAGGATCTTCTCTTCGACGCTGGTTACGATTTTGTCGTACTCGTCGTTGTCCTCGAAGAAATCCGATACGTACAGGAACGCATCGCGATCGAGGCCGATATCCACGAAGGCCGACTGCATGCCGGGAAGCACGCGCGTGACGCGGCCCTTATGAATACTGCCGGCCAGCGAATATTCTTTTTCGCGCTGATAATAGACTTCGACTACCTGATCTTCTTCGAGGACCGCCACGCGAGTTTCATGGCGATTCGCCGAAACAATTAACTCTTTTGACATGCGTTCTCCTCCGCTGGGAACCGGCGCGGACCGGTACGGGAGGAAGGCGGCTACCCTGCGTGGGTCTTAAGCGGCGCTCCGCGAACCGGGCATCGAGCGCCTTGGAACATGTAAGAAGCTCACGCTGGCCGGGGCGCAACTACGCATACACAGGCTGAAGCCTGTGCCACCGGCCGGGGAACCACTCCTCATCGCCGAAGCTCGGCGCCGGAGGGTGCGCATCCGGCGCGTTTGCCCTCCGGGAGTCTCAAACGGCTCCCAACAAAATCTTTTTTGGCCGCCGGCACACGGGCCGGCTGCCGGACTAATTTACAAACCTTCGGAGCCGGACATTGTTGACCAACCCCAACATCAGGAAATTCGACAACACACTCGATCCGCCGGCGCTCATGAGGGGCAGCGGAATTCCGGTGACAGGCATCCGGCCCACTACCATCCCCACGTTCACCAGCACGTGAAACAAAAGTAACGCGGCTACTCCCATGCAGATATACATGCCGGCCTTATCCGAGGCCGTTTGGGCGTTCTGCACGATCTGCATGATCAACACGAAATACAACGCCAGCACCACGATCACGCCGACGAATCCATGCTCTTCGGCGAAGGCCGAGAAGATGAAATCGGTATGCGGAACGGGGAGGAACCGAAGCTGCGTCTGGGAGCCTTTCGTCACTCCTTTACCCCACATACCGCCGGCGCCAACTGCAATCTTGGATTGGATCAACTGGTACCCGTTGCCGCGCGGATCGCGGTCGGGATCCAGAAAGCTGACCAATCGCGCTTTCTGATAATCCTTTAAAACAGTCCAACCAACCGGGAGCACCAGCAAAACCACTACGCCGATAGCTACCAAATACTTCCGGCGCATGCCGGCTAGAAACATCCCTACGATCAGGACAGGCACGTAGGTTAGGGCCGTTCCCAAGTCCGGCTGTTTCATGACCAGAGCCATGGGCACCAATACCAGTCCCGCGATTTTAGCCATGTCGCGGCCTTCCAGATCTTCGGTTTTCAGCTCTGTCAGGAAGCGGGCTACTAACAATATTATCACCAGTTTCACGAATTCCGACACCTGCAAATGAAAGCCGCCCGCCACGGGGATCCAGCGCCGCGAGCCGAATGCCTGCTTGCCGATCAACAGAACTCCGAGCAGGGCCACCACGGATAAAGCGTACAGCGGGTAGACGTGGTTCATCATGGTGTGGTAATCGATGGCGACGGTCAGCCACATCAGCAGGAGCCCGGCGGAGATGTAGAGGATCTGCTTCCACCAGGCGTCTTGCCAGACCGTGCCGCGCGTGGCGCTGTAGATCTGCAGGACACCCACTCCACAGATGACCAGGGAGATGATGAGGAGGGTCCAGTCGAGATCGCGGGGTCTGAGATAGCGGGTCATGGTTGGGGGGGGAGCGACGCGGCGACGCGCGGGAGAGACGCGGTGACGCGGAGACGCGGAGACGCGGGGATCCGGTCTGCTGCATCGTCCGAGCTGAAATAGGCGGCTTCAATAATGGGCGATTCGGGTCTAGAGATTTCAGCCTGTTGGGGTGGAACAGGTAAGCCGAAACGTAGGAACTCGGAGGTCTTGGTCTCCGCGTCTCCGCGTCTCCGCGTCCCCCCGTCACTCCCCCGTGTCGCCGCGTCGGCAGCCAGCCTGTCCTTCTTGTCGAAATACGCCTTCAGCACGTCACGCGCGACGGGGGCGGCGAACTGGCCGTGTCCGCCATGGTCGTAGAGGGCCACCACCACTATTTCGGGCGCCTCGCGCGGCGCGAAGCCCACGAACCAGGCGTTATCTTCGAACTCTTTCCCCGTTTTGCCCTTCAGGAATTCGTTGGAGGCAAGCTGGGCGGTGCCGGTCTTGCCGCACACATTAAGGCCCGGGAGTTGCGCGCGGACGCCCGTGCCGCCCTCGTTCACCACGCCGTAAGTTCCATAAATCACTTTGGCGACATTGTCCGCCGAAAGCGGCCAACTATGCTCCTGATACTTGCCGCCCTTGACTAGGTGGGGCTGATGCCAGAGGCCGCCGTTGATGAGCCAGCAATAAGCGCGCGTCAGTTGCAAGGGCGTCACCGTTAGGGCGCCTTGGCCGATGGCCACCGAGATGGTTTCACCGGCATACCATTTTTCGCGGAAGTTGCGGATCTTCCATGCCGAAGACGGCACCACACCCTCGGCTTCGTGCGGCAGGTCGATACCGGTCTTTTGCCCTAGTCCGGCCTGGTTGGCGTAGAACGCGATCTTATCGATGCCCGTGCGGTCACCCACGTTATAGAAATAGACGTCGCACGAGTTCACGATGCCCTTGTGCAGCGAGACGGCGCCGTGTCCACCCTTCTGCCAACACTTGTGATAGTGACCGTAGAACGTGGCACCGCCAGGACAGTGCACGGTGAACTGGTCGTCAATGGCGCCGGATTCGAGACCCGCGATGGCCACAAGCGGCTTGAACGTGGACCCGGGCGCATCCTGCGCCTGAATGGCGCGATTCAGCAGGGGATGGTCGGGATTATCGGCGATTTCCCTCCAGTCGGAAGACTTGATGCGCACGGCGAACTTGTTGGGATCGAAGGTGGGCCGGCTGACCATCGCCAGCACCTCTCCGGTGCGCGGATCCATGGCGACTACCGCGCCGTTCTTGCCTTCCATGGCGAGCTCGGCGACGGCCTGCAAATCCAGATCGAGGGTGAGCTGCAAGTCCTTTCCCGGAATAGCTTCCTTGTTGGCGAGCACTTCGCGGGTCTTGCCGCGGTTATCGACCACCACCTGGCGATCGCCATCCACGCCCATGAGGGTGTCATTGTACTGGCGCTCGATGCCGAACTTGCCGATCACAGCGCCCTGGCTGTACTTCGCAAAATCGGGCGAATCCAATTCCTGCTCGCTGATTTCACCGGTATAGCCGATGGCGTGCGCGGCAAATCCGTTTTGCGGGTAGAGGCGGCGCTGGGCGTGGATCAGTTCCATTTCGGGAAAGAAATCGCGGTGCGATTCGACGAATGCGAGTTCGGCGGGTGTGAGCTCCTCTTTGATGATGATGGGGTCGTATTTGGGCCGGGAGGTGTAGCGTTGGACGCGCGCCGCCAGGTCGTCGTAATCCAGATTCAATCCGTCGGCGATGGTGCGGAGGTGTTCGGTCTTCAGGTTTTCGCGGGTCAGGATGAGGCTGTAGGAGGAATGGTTGTCGACGATGACGCGGCCGTCGCGGTCCAGGATTTTTCCGCGGGGCGCGGGAATGGGCAAGGACTTGATGCGGTTGCGCTCGGCCTGTTCGTTGTACAGTTGGGGGTTTTGGACCTGCAGGTTCCAGAAGCCGGTGATCAGAAACAGGAAGATGAGGACGCCGGCGTATTGGAAGAAGGCGATTTTCCCGGCGGCGAGTTTGACGTCTTCGCGGCGGGCCTGTTTGCCGGGCAGCTTGGGCGGACGATCGAGTTCCGGGCCGATGACTGGCGGGTTCACGGGGGTTGGGGACTTTCTGCACCCAGTTTATCAGGAACTTGGGCGGTTGGGTTATAAGGGAACGCAGGATCGTGTGGGGCGTACGATTGGAATCTGCCGAACGGAGCCAATTCCATAAAATATGTTATATAATTACTTTTATTTGTGATGCTTACTGACATTAATTAAAGTTTCGGTTGATATTTAAGTTGCGTTTGAGTTTTCAAAGAACAGGGGGGCCTCGGGCAAGAACGCCTTGCGGCGAGTGCGCGAGCGTTTCGATGGCGTGGATGCTTCCTTGCCAGACTTGAGAATAGCACGAGGTCCTCTGGAGATCGGAGAGATCGACTGTGCTGCACGATTGTTTTCAGTCAGATGGGGCACACAGGAGTTGCGTGACCTGCCATGGCCTGCGGCCATAACGGGCACAACTTGCACCCACATTGTGCCCCACCGGACATATACTCCTATCGGGCTTTCAGTTCTGTTTATCTGAATATGTTTTGGTGCCGATACGCTGGCGGGTGATTGACGCGATTCGCCGACCTCGGGTTGCAACGCCGCCCCAAGCCGTCCTTTGCCGGCTGCAGATCGGCACCGGACTTCTTGGCAAATTGTTATGGAAGGAGTTGATATGCGCGGTTTCGTCCTGGTTCTTTTTTGGGTAGTGGGTCTTTCGGGGTAGCGGGGCAGTTTGGACCAAGAAATAGGCAAAGACATCCTCCGCGGACGCCGTTCTTCGTTCCGGGCCCTCGCTTCCGAGTGCCCGACGAGAACGAACCCGCTGGNNGCGCGGCGGACGCTTCGCGTGGAGGTTGTTCAGCTTCAGTCCGGTCCCGACCACTTGCCCCTCAAGCCGGTCTGGAGTAGGATCGTAGCGCCCCGACTCGTCCGGCTCGCAGGCCAGCCACCGGCCGTCACGAGAGATCATTGGCATCTGCTCGTTAGCCGGTGACGAGAAAAGGCCCGGTCCTGCCGGGGCTCCAGACGATCACTGCTCCAGCCCGATGCGGCGCAGCAGGTCGTGGAAGCGGGGGGTGGAGCGCACGCAGTCGAACTCGGGAGCGGTTCCCCCGAAGTCCGCGTCGTCGTTGTCGCGGAACGCTTGGTTCAACCATTCCAGCACTTTGCCCTTATCCTCGACGAGCCCGTATTGATGGGCGATGTCGAGGGCAAGGTAAGCACCCTTGTAGCCTTTCTCTTTGAGCTGTGCGGACTTCACCTGCGCAGCGCGCAGGCCCGATCTGGCGAAAACCGCAGCCACCTCGTCCAGGTCGCGCGGCCGCACCGGAAGGCGCGCCAAGGCCGCGGCCTTTCTTTCTTCGGACAGGGCATCCGGGACTCTGCCTTCGATCCAGTAGATGCGGGCCATCTCCCCATGGGCATAGGGAGACTGCGGGGCAATGGCGACCTCTGTCTCAGCCTGCTCTAGCGCGCGATCGTACTGGTGCAAGCCTAAGAGGGCGTACACGCGCAGATGATTGACCGGAAATGAGAACGGATCCAGTTGCCGCGCCCGCTCGTTCTCTGCCAGCGCCTCTTCCAGGCGGCCGAGGTCTAGCAGATAACCAGACCGCCAGTGGTGGGCCATCACATAGTTGGGGTTCAAATCGATCGCTCGTCTCAGCTCCTTCTCGGCATCGGGGTATCTGTGCCGGTAGGCATCGACGATTCCGAGCGATGCGTGTGCCTCGGCCAGGTCCGGCTCGAGCGCCAGCGCCTTCCGGGCGTATTTCTCCGCCAAGGGCAAGTCCCTCTCCCCCTTTTGCCACCAGCTCACTGCATAGCAATCGGCGAGGCCGGAATAAGCGAGCGCGAAATGGGGATCTTCCCGCAACGCCTGCTCGAAGTATCCGATTGCCGCCCTAGCGGGTTCCGGAGTTCTTTGACCCCAAAAGTAACGGCCGCGCAGGTAAGCGTCGTATGCCCGCGGATTGGCCGTTCCGCCGCGGGCGAACCGCGTCTCTTGGGCGGGGCTCAGCCGCCCGGTGACTTCGTGGGCAATCGCCACGGCCATTTGTCTCTCCAATTGGATGACGTCTTCGGAGTCGCGCTCATAGGTTTCCGCCCACAGGTGCCTGTCGGTCCGCGCCAGCAGCAACTGCGCGGTGACTCGTACCCGGCTGCCGGAGCGCTGCACCGTGCCTTCCACGGCGGCGTCCACATTCAACTCCCGGGCAATTTCCGGCAGCGGCTTCTTGGTTCGCTTGTATTGCATCACCGAGGTCCGCGAGATCACGCGCAGGGTGATCATTTTGCCCAGGTCGGTGATCAGGTCATCGGTCAGGCCGTCGGCGAAGTATTCCTGCTCGGGGTCGCGCGACAGATTCTCGAGGGGCAGGACGGCGATGGATTCAATTCCGGGCGGGGTCGCCGCCCTCTTCAGGTCGAGGGCCGCCCGCAAGCGGTCGCGCAGGCTGCCCACGTTGAGGGCGAACAGAACGGCCACGATGGCCACCACGGCGCTAGAGACCGCCGCGACGATCCACCAGGCCTGTGGCGACGCCCCTCGGGGGCGCCCTGCCCGGGCAGGCGCGGCTCCGTCCGGTCCCAGGCCGGGCACGAGGGCCGCGACGACTTCCACCGGTGCGATGAACCGATAGCCCCGGCGAGACAGCGTTCCGATGAAGCGCGGGGTCGCCGCCGAATCGCCGAGGGCCGTCCGGATCTTGTTGACTGCTTTGGTGAGGCTCTTGTCGAAATCGACGAAGGTTCCTTCTGGCCAGAGCCTGGCCTGGAGCTCGCTGCGGGTGACGATCTCACCGGGCTTTTCGAGCAACGCCGTCAGGATCTCGAATGGCTGGTCTTCCAGCTTGATCCGGACGCCGTGTTTCCGCAGTTCCCGCGCCTGCCGATCAACTTCAAAAACTCCGAAGGAGACCCGATCATGCTCAATAGCCATTTCTGTCCGGAAGTTTAGCATGCCAGGGTTACAGTGTAAAGGAGCAACTCCGAGGATCTCATGTGTTTTCTGCCGCTTACCGCGGGACCTTCTCTTCCGTGGGAAAGGACATGCAAGGCATTGCCATTGCGCCACAACCGGCGGCACTTAGGTTGTGGAGGTAACTACTATGAAAACTCGCAGTTTCGTTTTGCTCTTAACTGTGGCACTCGTCGCGACGCTCCCAATTTGTGCGCAGTCCGGGCAGTGTGCGCCGGTCGGTGGAGTGCTGATGACCAATATCGCCGTCATCGACGGCGTCTACAACCTGGGGCCGGCCTTTGGGGACCTGCAAGGCAGCGTGGCGGCCAAGATCGTCAGCGTCAACCCGGACGGCACGTACACCGTTCAACATTACTGGGTCACGACTTCGGGCGCCACGATCCTGATGAACCCTGCCATCCTCAAGCCAACCTATCCGACGACCAACACGAACATCGTGGCCGTGCCGTGGGGGAATTACATCAGCACCATCTCCGGCGGCACAGGGAAATTCACCGGCGCCACCGGTACGATCAGCTACTTCGGGATGGCCGACTTCACCAAGAACACTCTGGTGTTGAGATATTCGGGAACAGTGTGCTACCAGCAGCCAACATAGCCAATTTTCCCGTGCTAATTCCCGGTCGAAGCCAACAACTGCTCTAACTGGCCGATGCTTTTCTCGACCGGGCGCAGTTCGAACACGCGGCCGGGCGCAATGTTCGCAGTTGGGAGGGAGTCTCTCGCGTGCCCCAACGACGACGGGGAACGCAAGCCCCCGCATTCCTGTCGCGAAATCTCCTTCGCACCAGCAAGCAATCAGGCAGTTCGCCCTGCTGAACATTCCGGCCGGTGGTTTCTGCCGACTCCTCCTGTTATTACGGGGCACTCGGAAGTAATACCTCACAAAAGCCCACACAGGCGATCAGGCGGGTTCTCTCAGCTTGTCCAAGAAATGAAAAAGGGTCACGCCGACGACGGCGTTCAGCAATCCGAGCACGAGTGTGCGCTGGATTTCGAAAGGAATCTGGCGNNAGAACGTCAGCAGGAGCCGGATCACGGAGTGCTCCACGTCGATGCGCAGGCCGACGGAGGCGGCGAAGTACCCGACCAGAGTCTTGACGATGCCGAACATGCCGAGCGGCTGCTTGATGGACAGGGAGTCCTGGGCCAGGCCGATGAAAGCGCCGATAAACAGTCCGCCGATCTGGCTGCGGCGCATCAGCGCAAAATAGATGGTGACGAGCAACGGCAGCTCCAGGTATCCCAGAAAACCGAAGAAGCGCGGAACGTAGACCTGGAAGAGGATGGCGGCCAGGGGCACGAACAGCATCACGCGCGCCCGGAAANNGGCGACGCGGCGACGCGGCGACCCCTGTTTTCGTGCCCTCGGCGGGGTTCGCTTGCGATGCGGGGACGGGGAGACGCGGAGACGCGGAGACTCCCGTTTTAGCGGCTCCGGTCTGGTTGGGGGTGCCCTGGGGGTTTGCCGGCTTTGCGGGCAACTGTCCGCTGGGCGGATTCGCCGCGTCGCCGCGTCGCCGTGTCGCCGCGTCAGTCCCCTGCGGCTGGGTTGCTTCTACCGCGGGGGCTTGCGCGCCGGGCGCTGGGATCTTCAGATTGAAATCCGGCGGCTTCGCGCCTGGGCCACCCTCGCCGAATTTGTGGTTCTCGGCGGCGCCGATCTGCCGGTATTTTTGCAGCAGTTTGTCGGCGTCCGTTCCAGCGGGGCTGGCCGGCTGAATGGCCTGCTCCCCCGGAGCCGGCGGGGGCGGCGTGCCGAGATAGATCGGCGCATTGGCCGGCGGCACTTCGGGGATGGCCTGATGCACGCCCTCCAGCACAATCAGCACGGCTTCCAGTCCACGCTCGAGGCCGGTCGGTTCAACCAGAACCTCCTGATAGGGCGAACTGGGGCGCACCACGCGCACCACACCCACTGGAAAACCTTTCGGAAAGATCCGGTCGTCGCCCGAAGTGAAAAACGCTTCGCCGACCTCGACCTTTTCTTCGCTCGGTATGTAATCCACCTTGCAGGTGGCCTGACCCTGTCCCTTGAGCGTGCCCGCCACGCGATTCTTCTGGGAGACCACGCCGGCCGCGAACTCGGGATCGGTGACCAACATGACTTCCGACGCCGTGGGGTAGGCCGCGATGACTTTGCCGACGATGCCATCCGGCGTTACCACGGGCATGCCCTTCTCCACGCCCGCGCCGGAACCGCGATCCAGGAAAACCACTTTCGAATTAGCGCCCGCGCCGGCGGCGATCACGCGCGCGGCGATGGTCCTCGATTGCGTGCGCTGCTGGAACGCTACCAGGGCTTTGGCGCGATCGGCGGTCGAGATCTCGCCCTTGAGGAACTGGTTTTCCATTTTCAGGCGGTCGAGCTCGGCCTGCAGGCGGCGGTTATCCTCGCGCGCATCGTGCATCAGAATATAGTTGCGGAAGAAGCCCGAGGTCCCGCCGCGGACCGTCTCCAGCACCCGCGCCAGGGGCGTGATGGCGGTGACGGACCATACGCGGACCATGCGCACGTCTTGATCGTTGCGCACTTGCACCGCGATCAGCACGAGCTGCGCGAAGATGACCAGCAGCAGTACGGTGATATTGCGGTAGCGATTGAGCAGCGTGTCCATCTGGCCCGGTTTAGAGCCGGCTGAAAGCCGGCTGCGGCCAAGATTGGCCGCCCCACAAAGTCCCTAATCGATCGATATCTTCCTCAGCAGCCTGAAGTCGCTGAGCATTCTGCCGGTGCCCAGCACTACAGAGGCCAGTGGGTCGTCGGCGATGGAAACCGGCAGGCCGGTCTCCTCCCGAATGCGCTTGTCGAGGTTCTTCAGCAAGCCGCCGCCGCCGGTGAGCACGATGCCTTTGTCGCTGATGTCGGCGCTCAACTCGGGCGGTGTGCGCTCCAGGGCCACGCGAATGGCGTTGACGATGGTGGCGACGCACTCGCCCAGCGCTTCGCGGATTTCGCCGTCCTCGATGGTGAGCGTCTTGGGCACGCCCTCAATCAGGTTTCGGCCCTTGATTTCCATCGTCAGGGGCTTATCCAGCGGATAGGCGGAACCGATTTCCATCTTGATGGCTTCGGCGGTGCGCTCGCCGATCAGCAGGTTGTATTTGCGCTTGAGGTACTGCATGATGGCGTCGTCCATCTCGTTGCCGGCCACGCGCACCGACCGCGAGTAGACGATGCCCGACAGCGAGATAACCGCGACGTCGGTGGTGCCGCCGCCGATATCCACTATCATGTTGCCGGAGGGCTCGGTGATGGGCAGGCCGGCGCCGATGGCCGCCACCATGGCCTGTTCGACCAAGTGCACTTCACTGGCTTTGGCGCGATACGCGGAGTCCATGACGGCGCGCTTTTCGACTTGCGTGATCTCGCTGGGCACGCCGATGACGATGCGCGGATGCACCAGCACCTTGCGGCCGTGCGCCTTCTGAATGAAGTAATTCAGCATGCGCTCGGTGACCTTGAAATCGGCGATGACGCCGTCCTTCATGGGCTTGATGGCGACGATGTTGCCGGGAGTGCGGCCCAGCATCTCCTTGGCTTCCTTGCCCACGGCTTCCACTTCGCCGGTGTTTTTATTGAGCGCGACGATGGAGGGCTCGTTGACTACAATGCCCTTGCCCTTGGCGAACACCAGCGTGTTCGCGGTGCCCAGGTCAATGGCGAGGTCCGATGAGAATAGACTGAATAGAGAGCGTAAATTCATTAAAAGATGTTCGGTATTGGTTAGAAGGACGCCGGCTCGATGCCGCTAAACGAGCCACCTAAATGCTAGCATATTTTGTGCCCTCCAGACGCTCATTGACCCGCCGCGCACTGCTCGCGGGAACCGCGGCGCTGGCGGGTTGCGCCCGCCACAAGAGCCGCGGATTTCCGGGATACGCGTTTGTCGCCAACGCGGGCGCGCGCACGGTGGCGGCGGTGGATCTGAATGCGTTCGCGCTGGCGAAGCAGATTTCGCTCGATAGCGCGCCGGGCGCCGTGCTGTCGAATCCGCTGCGGCCGGGTGTGTATGTGCTGATGCCCGAGAGCGGCGCCGTGTGCGAGATCGACGCGACGAAGCTGGCGGTGGTGCGCACGACGCGCTTGGGAAACCCGGCAGTGGCCATGCGGCTGGCGGCAG
>PKYZ01000449.1 GCA_003132865.1 Bryobacterales bacterium | reverse complement strand
GTTCTTCGGCGCGAAGCTCGCAGCCCGGAACCTTCACCCGATTGCCGAGCTTTCCGCCGAGAACTGCACCGAACAGATGGGCGTGCCCGGCCCCTGGTACGACCGGTTGCCCCACTTCCGCATGGGCTTCACGCCGAGCGCCGGGAAGGAACTCCAGTCGGAATACTTCGTGCCTCGGCGCAACGCCATCGACGCAATCCTGGCGGTGGAGCGGCTGCGCGACCAGGTGACTCCGCACCTGCTGATCTCAGAGATCCGCACCATCGCGGCCGATGAGCTGTGGATGAGCACCTGCTACCGGCAACCAAGCGTGACGATCCACTTCACCTGGAAGCCGGACTGGCCGGCAGTCAGGCGCCTGCTTCCCGTCATAGAAAAGGAGCTCTCCCCATTTCAGCCCCGCCCTCACTGGGGCAAGCTGTTTGCGCTGTCCCCGGCCGAATTGCGGTCGAGGTATGAACGGATGACGGGGTTCATCGAACTGGCGACGAAGTACGATCCGAAAGCGAAGTTCCGCAACGACTTCCTGAACACTTACGTCTTCGCAAGCTAACTGTCGATCAAATAGGCGCTCCGGAGCGGCACTACAATGGTCCAGACATGGCCGCAGGTGACGCGCAAAGAGTATGGTTCCCGGAAATGATCGAGCGGTTCCGCTCCCTATGGCATCAGAGCATGTCCTCCGGCGCAAGCGTCGAGTTGAGCAGATACCACAAGCTTGGTTTTCATGGCGTGCCTCGTGTAGTGCTCTCAGTTTAAGCCAATGCAGTGGAGGCGGCCGTTGGCCTGGTGGCCCGTCACGCCCCTTCACTGCGGCAGGGCCGCCAGGAGTGTCATGTAGCCGTCCACCAGGAGTCCTTCGTAGCCGTGCGGTCCGCCGTTCCAGTCCTTCCAGTCGTAGGTCATCCCATCCGGCCCCCGGCCCTGGAACCCGCCGTCTTCAAATGCCTTCAGCATGGGGTAGAGCATGACATCCGCTTCTGCCTTTCGCCCCAAATCGTAAAGCGCCTGCAGCGTGAACCAGGCGTAACAGGCCGTCGCGCCGCCGTTCTCGTAGATCTGAAATGCGTCCGACCCGTCCTCCCGCTCCGGCCCGCCCCAGCGCTTCTCCAGGTGCACGTAGTCCTCGCGCCGGATCGGAATCAGATTGCCCGGTAAGCCCAGGTCGAACCGCGTGTAGCCCACTTCCTTCATCTTCGTCAGCAGCTTGTCCCAGACGCGGTTGCCTTGCTCGCGAGTCAGCAGACCGTACGTCACCGCCGCGCCGTTCACGAAGAGGAAATAATAATCGTGAAGTTTGCCGTCGGCGCTTTTCCAACCAGCCAGCACGCCCGTCGCCGGATTGAAAAAAGTGTCGTAATACGAGCCTTTCAGCTTGGCCGCCTGCGCGGTATACGTGCCGGCTTCTTCCGTTCGCCCGCTCATCCGCGCGATTTCCGGCATCGCGGTCAACGCACGGTAAGCCAGCGCGTTCGCGTAAGCGTCTTTGTGCGCGAAACCAATGGTGTCCCACCAGTTCGACGGCCGGATCGACACCAGCCTCGTCAAGAACCCGAGTTGCCGCTGAGCGGATACTCCATGAGGCCGTCGCCGTCCCTGTCGAACTGGATGATCTTGTCTGCCCAGCTCTTCACGACCGCATAGTTGCGTTCGACCCACGCCTTGTCATGGCTCGTCCGCGCGTAGTCCCCTGCTGCCATCACCAGCGAAGGGTATGTGTCCAGGAAGTCGTACGGCAGTCCCCTCGAATCGCCGTAGTGAGCCATGCCGTAGGCTTTCATACCGCCTGCGTAGCGGTCCAGCGTCTGGCGCAGCAGGTCCAGCGCGGTCAACCACTCGGCCAGCGGCGGCGCCTTCACCGCAACGGCCGAATACATATAGACCGTAAAGGCGCAGGGGTCGCTGGCTGCGTGGTTGGCCAAGACCCGCAACCGCGGGTTGATCTGGAAGATATTGAGGAAATCGCGGCGGAACCCATCCAACCGCGGATCGTTCGCCACTTGGGGACCGCCCGGGTAGATCGCCGCTACCTCCAACTGGTACTCGATTTGCCGCCGTGCCGGGGTGGCCGCCGGAAAAGTCACGCGAACGAAATTGTCGCTATCGCGCAGGGCGTCGTATCCGAGCGCCAACCCCGGCGCCGTCGCTCGAATCCTAAACGTGCCGTGATCGGGAAAATGCAGCAGCGCGGGCAGCCGGACCGCACCGTCGTCGTTGAACAGCCCCAACACGGTGGCGTGGCACAGGATCGGGTCGAAGTTCAGCACCAGGGGCTTGGGCGGGTTGGCTTCCGAGTATGTGGATCGAATGGTAACTCGGCGGTCCGCAAACTGAAAGGCCCATTCCGCCGCCCCCTCGCCGGACCGGTATTCCACCCTTTGTCCCATTCGCGACACGCGGTACGCTGTGGCTGGTACCCGCAACGGCTGCATGGTGTTCAGGTCCAACTTATTCTTGCCTAAGGAGTCCACCGCCAGGGTCTTGAAATTGGGCTGGCCGGCCGCCATCTCCACCCGGAGGAACACCGAATGGAATCGCAGGTCTTGCGCGTCTTGCGCATCCGCCGGCACGCCGCATGACAGTGCCAGTAAAAAAGGAAGCACTCGTGCAAACATGAGAGTAGTCTAGCAACAGTTATTGCGGCCCGATTGTACTACAATATGCGGGACGGAAACGAAAAAATCCAGAGGTGCCGCCCGGCTCCGGCCGTTCTGGCACGCCAATAGCTGACCCATGACACCTCGCGAACGCTGGATGGCACTGTTCCGGGGCGAGCGTCCCGACCGTGTCCCTTGTGATTACTGGGGCACTTCCGAGATCACCGATCGGCTCAAACGCGACCTCGGCTGCCCTTCCGACCGCGCGCTCTGGCAGCGGCTGGGTATCGACAAATGCGTCCTGCTGGGAGCCCGCCACCCCAGAGCGAAAGAAGATACCTGGCACCTGCCGTCGCTGTTCAGCCTGTTCGGCATCGAAACCCGCCCAATCGAATACGGCGACGGCCTCGGTGTCTATGAGGAGATCGCCAAAGCTCCGCTCGCGAAGGCCGAAACCATCTCCGATATCGATTCCTGCCCCTGGCCGGACGCGCGTGATTTCGACTACGCGGGTCTGCGGGCCGAGTGCGCCCAGTATCATCCCGAGTATCCCGTGCTCGGCGTGGCTTACGAGCCTTACTACCTCTATTGCCGCCTGCGCGGCATCGAGCGTGCGCTTGAGGATGTCATCGCCAATCCGGATTTCGCCGATGCTCTGATGGGCCGCATCCACGCCTTGTTCGAAGCGATCGTGCGCAACAGCATCGAGGCGGCCGGCGACCTGTTTGATTTTGTCTACGTCGCCGAGGATCTGGGCACGCAGGAATCGCAGCTCATGAGCCCCCGCGCGATCCGGCGCTTCATTCTGCCACGGCTGGCCCAAATGGCCGAAATAGCGCATGCGGCCGGGAAGCGAGCCTTTCATCACGACGATGGCGCGATTCGGCCCGTGCTCCCAGACCTGCTGCGCATCGGCATCGATATCTTGAACCCCATCCAGTGGCGCGCGAAGGGCATGGAGCGGGAAGGTTTGGCTCGTGATTTTGGCGCCGGCGTCGTATTCCACGGCGGCGTTGATAACCAGCACACGCTCCCGTTCGGCAGCCGGGAGGACGTGCGGCGCGAGGTCGGCGAGAACATCCGGATCTTCCGCCGGTGTAAAGGCTATGTGGTGGCGCCCTGCCACAACCTGCAATCCAACACCCCCACCGAAAACGTGGTGGCCTTATACGAAGCCGTGGAGGAGTTTGGCCGGTGCTGACCCGCAAGCAGTTTGCGGTGACGGGCGCTAGCATGAAAATGGGCCGGCCGCTCCACAAACGTGATCTGGCCGGATTGCCGGACACTCGGACGGTGGCCTACTTTAATCGCATCGTCGCCATCAAAGTCGCGGACGAGTGCTTCAGCGAGCGCTTCGAGCGCCACGCGCGAATCGACTTGAAATCCGACGTGACCGGGGGACAGGTTACGCTCGCTGGTTAGGGAGGATCAGAATGGATGAGAATCGCAGATCTTTCGTGAAGAACGCCGGGGTGGTTGCCGCCGGCTCCCTGCTTCCATGGGACGCGCGCGTCAAAGGCGCAAACGACCGTGTAGTGCTAGCCCTGATCGGCGGACGCAACCAGGGGCGCGGTGACGCTACTCGCGCGATTCAGCAAGGGGCCGAGATCAAGACCTTTTGCGATCTAGATGAAGCCGTTCTCCACAAGGTGGGCGCCGAGATCGAGAAAGCGCAGAACAAGGCCGTCGTCCAAGTCAAGGATTTCCGGCGCGTGCTCGACGACACGGATATCGACGGCGTAATCATCGCGACACCGGACCACTGGCACACGCACATTGCTTTGTTGGGCTGCCAGGCCGGCAAGGATCTCTATCTGGAAAAGCCGGTATGCCAGACCATACACGAGGGGCATTTGATTGGCGATACAGCGCGCAAATACAACCGGATCGTGCAGGTCGGGACCCAGCGGCGCAGCAGCGAATACTGCAAGAGCGCCATCGAATACCTGGCAACCGGCAAGCTGGGAAAGATCTGCCTGGTGAAGGCGTGGCACTCGCAGGTGCGCGAAAGCATCGGGAGACCGCCGGACGGGTCTCCGCCAGCCGGCATCGATTACGATGTGTGGCTCGGCCCGGCTCCCAACAGACCGTTCAATCCCAACCGGTTCCATTACAACTGGCGTTTCTTCTGGGACTACGGCAATAGCGAGATCGGGAACCAGGGCGTACACGTGCTCGACCTGGCGATGTGGGGCATCCAGTCGATGCGAGGCCTGCACAATTGTCTGCCGAAACGAGTAGCGAGCAACGGCGGTATTTACTGGCTCGACGACGCGAAGGAGGTTCCCGACACGCAGGTGGTAACGTACGATTACGGCGACTTCATGCTCGTCTGGGAACTGCGCAGCTTCAGCAAGAACCGGCCGCTCGAAGGCACGCAGTTCGGCGCGGCGTTTCATGGTAATGATGGCGCACTGGTGATCGGCGGATCAAGCTGGACCGCCTACAACAAGGATGGCGAGGCGGTGCGCACCGTCAAAGATACAGGGGGATCGCACGAGAAGGATTTCCTGGACGCGTTGAAGAGCAGGGACCGGCCGAACGCGGATATCGAAGTGGGGCGGCTGAGTACGACGATCTGCCATCTCGGGAATATTGCGCACCATCTGGGGCGCACCATCGTTTTCGACCCATCAACTGAGACCTTCGGCGACGACAAGACCGCCAACGCCTATCTCACGAAGGAGTACAGGAGGCCCTACGAACTCCCGCGCGTGTAGGCGCGCGCTGCTGGCGTTCGCATTGAGTCCGTTGCTGGCGTCCGCCCAGGCGTACACGGCCTGGCGCGACTATTCCGGCAGTCCGGAGGCCCCCCAATTCTCTGCCCTGAAGCAAATCGACAGGTCAAACGTGACGCGGCTGACCGTCGCCTGGACTTACAAGACCGGCGACAATAACCACTACTTCTTCAACCCCATCATCATCGATGGGACCATGTACGTTTTGGCGAAGAATAACTCCATCGTTGCCCTGGACGCCGCCACCGGTAGCGAGATATGGACACACACACCTTCGCCCGCAACCAGTATCATCACCAATCGCGGCATCAATTACTGGGAACGCCACGACCGCACGGACCGGCGTCTTTTGTTCTGCGCGGATCATTCGCTTCGCGCCATCGATGCCGTTACCGGCAAGCCTATATTGTCCTTCGGCGCGCACGGTGCGGTGGATCTCAAAGAAGGACTGGATCGCGATCCGCGGACAATCACGCTGGTGCAGTCCACTACGCCAGGCCGGGTGTTTGAGGATAAGTTGATCCTTGGCTCGGCCACCAACCAGGGCTATGGCTCCGCCCCAGGTGACATCCGCGCCTTCGACGTGCGATCCGGAAAAGTCGTCTGGACCTTCCACACGGTCCCGCGCCCCGGTGAGTTTGGCTATGAAACCTGGCCCAAGGATGCGTGGAAAACGGTTGGCGGCGCCAACGTTTGGGGTGAGTTCGCGCTGGATGAGAATCGCGGCGTCATATACGCGCCCACCGCCAGCGCGAAGTACAACTTTTATGGCGCGGACCGCCACGGCGATAACCTTTTTGCCGATTGCCTTCTCGCCATCGACGCCCGCACCGGCCGCCGCATCTGGCATTTCCAAATGGTCCACCACGACGTGTTCGATTATGACGATGCCACCGCCCCCAAACTCCTGACCGTTCGCATGACGGCAGGAACGTAGACGTTGTCGCAGAGGTCAGTAAGCAGGGCTTTGTGTGGGTATTCGATCGAGACACAGGTAAGCCGCTTTGGCCGGTTGAGGAACGTCCCGTACCAGCTTCCGACGTGCCGGGCGAACAAACGGCTCCCACGCAGCCATTCCCGACGAAACCGCCGCCGTTCGCCCGCCAAAAGTTCACGGTGGACGACCTCAGCCCGTACCTGAGCGCGGGGGACCGCGCCCGATTCCGCGACATGCTCCTCAGCGCACGCAACGAAGGGCTGTTCACGCCGCCGAGCTTTCGAGGGACCGTACAGATGCCCGGCAACAACGGCGGCGCCAACTGGGGCGGCGCCGCGGCGGACCCGGGGCGCGGCATCCTGGTCGTGGTCTCCAAGGACCTGCCTTGTATATTGAAGCTCGAACCCGATCCGTCCGTTCCGAAGGGGCAGCCTCCACGGTACGTTAGCGGCTTCGGCTTCCTGGTTGGCAGCGACGGGCTGTCCGCGATCGCGCCGCCGTGGACTACCCTTACTGCGTACGACTTGAACGACGGCGCCATTAAATGGTCCATCCCGCTCGGCGAGGTTCCTGAACTCGCCGCCAGGGGTATCGGAAACACCGGTACTCACTATCCGAAGGTCGGTCCGGTGATCACCGCCGGCGGTCTCATTTTCACGGGTACCCGCGACCGCAAGGTCCGCGCCTTTGATGTGGAAGACGGTAAGATGCTGTGGGAGACACAGGTTCCCGAGGCTATCGAAGGTATTCCCGCCGTGTATGCAGTCGGCGGCCGGCAATACATCGTGTTCTGCGCGGCCGCACAGGCGGGACTGATCCCGGCCACGCAGTCCAAGACTAAAGGTGCCTATGTGACCTTTGCCCTACCGTTAGACAAGTAGCCTATCGGTTCTACGGCGCGGTTGCCAGGCCGTCCTGTTAGAATCAGGCTGACGCCACCAAGGAAGGAGACCAGTGTATGCACCGCAGAACATTTCTTACGAGCGTGAGTGGTCTGGCAGCTACCGGAGCCGCACTGCCTGGCGACGCGAGCGCTCCGGCCGGCATCCGCATCACGTCCAATACTCTGCCGCGCAAGGTAGTCATCGGCACCGCGATCCAGGATCTTTGGGGCGCGTACCCTGGACTGCGGCAGCGTCTCGATCAGCTCACGAGCCTTGTGGACCGGATGGTCGAGCAATCCGGCAAAAGGTACGGGCGCGGCCCGGACCTCGTCATCCTGACCGAAACAGCAGTCACCGGGGAGGCCGGTAAGGATGCGCGTGCCTGTGCAGTCCCGCTGGAAGGTCCATTGCGCGAGGCTTTCAGCCGGAAAGCGAGCGAACATCGTTGCTACATCGTGGCTCCCACGTACCTGCTGGCAGCGGACGGGAAGCGGTGCTCGAATGCCGCGATTCTATTCGGGCGCGATGGCGCTGTTGCCGGGATTTATCGCAAAGTGCACCTTGTGGTAGCGCCAGATAGCGAGACCATGGAAAGCGGCTCTACGCTGGGGACGGACGCGCCGGTCTTCCAGTGCGATTTCGGCAGACTCGGCATCCAAATCTGCTACGACATGGAATTCGATCGCGGTTGGAACGAACTGGCGCGGCAGGACTGTGAACTGGTGGCGTGGCCTACGCAGTCGCCACAGACGGCCACTCCGGCATTCCGGGCGATGCGGGGACGATTCTACGTTGTCTCCAGCACGTGGCGGAACAACGCATCGATATTCGAGCCGAGCGGGCGAATCGCCGTGCAAATCCGGCCACCGGAAAGCGTGCTGACCTATGAGATTGACCTCAGCTACGCGATCCTCCCCTGGAGTGCCAAGCTGGAAAACGGGAAAGCGTTGCAGAAGAAGTTCGGTGAAGGGGTCGCCTTCCACTACTACGAGGATGAAGATCGGGGCATTTTCTGGTCGAACAACCCTCGAATGACCATTCGCGAGATGGTGCGTTCCCTCGGCCTGGAGGAGCAGCACGAGCAGCTTGCGCGCGTCCAGCAGGTGTACCGCAAGGCCGGGTTGCGGGAGTAGTTGGGGACTAACGTACAACCTTCAACACTCCCCGCATCGGCAGATCCTCCGACGACTTCCCCACCATAATCTCAAAGTCGCCCGGAACCACCCGCCAATGCATGTCGCGGTCGAGCAACTGCAAATCTTCAGGCGTCAGGGTCAGCGTGACGTTCTTCGTCTCGCCCGGTTTCAGGTCCACGCGCTCGAATCCGCGTAGTTGCTTTATCGGTGTTGCCACCGGACTCGCTGTCTCGTGTATGTAAAGTTGCACCGTCTCAGTTCCGGAACGGTCGCCCGTGTTCTTTACCTCCACACTG
Organism: Bryobacterales bacterium; assembly: GCA_003132865.1. Next base: position 13,531 of record PKYZ01000449.1, on the reverse strand, counting down.
ACGCGCGCCGTCCCTTCCGGATGGATCTGCGGCGGGTCGATGCGAAGGTTGCTGTACTCATACTGTGTGTAGCTCATGCCATAACCAAACGGGTAAAGCGGTGTTGCCGGCATATCGACGTAGCCGCGCTTCAGGTCATGCATCCAGTAGGCTTTGGCGGGCTTGTAGTTGTAGTAGGCGGGCAACTGGCCAACATGTCGGGGAATCGTAATAGCCAGCCGGCCGCTGGGGTTGTAATCGCCGAATAGGACATCGGCGACGGCCTCTCCGCCGCGTTCGCCGGGCCGCCACGCCTCTACGATGGCCGGCACGTGGTCGGCGGTCCAGCGGGTGGAGAGAGGCCGGCCGTTCACCAGCACGACAACCGTAGGTGCTCCCGTCTCGTAAACCGCCTTCACCAGGTCCTCCTGCACCCCAGTGAGGTCAAGGCTGGCTATGTCGTGGCCTTCGCCGTCGGTGGGAGGGTCCTTCTCCTCGTCCACATCGTTCTGGCCCTGGTTTTCTCCCACTACTACAATCGCCACGTCCGCACTCTTCGCGGCGCGCGTAGCTTCGGCGAACCCGCTTTTGTCGTTGCCCAACACTCCACAGCCTTTCACCGTAACAACCGTGATCTCCGGGCCAGCTTTGGTTTTGATCCCTTCCAGAATAGTGACGACGTGCTGCGGGACCTTGTGCGGCGAGTAGTCCCCGAGTTGGTTCATGACGCTTTCCGCGTCCGGACCAATGACCGCAATCGATTTCAAGTTCTTCTTCAGCGGCAGAAGGTTGCGTTCATTTTTCAGCAGCACGATTCCTTCGCGGCCGGCGCGCAGGGCGAGATCCCGATACGGTTGTGAGTGAACCGTGCGGATGGCGCGATCCACATCGACATAGGGGTTTTCGAAAAGCCCCAACCGAAACTTCAACTCCAGAACTCTGCGCACCGCGCGGTCCACCAGCGCGATGGGCACGCGTCCCTCCTCCACGTTCTCAATCAAAGGGCCCATATAGGCGGGTTCATACGTGATGTCCAGATCGACGCCCGCTTTCAAGGCCAGGGCGCCCGCTTCCTTCTGAGTGCGAACAATGTGTTCGTAGATTAACGTCCCGAATCCGCCGCCTTCGCTCTCCACGACTCCCCGGAAGCCCAGTTCCTGCCGGAGGATACCGTTCATCCACTTCTCGGAAGCGTGCGCGGGCACGTCCTCGATTTCCGGGTATCCGGCCATCACACCGAGAGCGCCGGCTTTGGTGATTGCCGTACTCCAAGGAAGCAGAAAGTTCTCACGCAGAGCGCGCTCCGATAATTCGATGGCCCCACGTTCCAGGCCGCTGGCGGGCTCGCTTTGAGTAGGGAAATCCGTCAGCACCGCGATTACCTTGTCTGCAGCCGCGATGTTGGTCCCCTGCGTGCCTTGGACAATGCCCTCCGCGATACGCGAGTAAAGGTAAGGGTCCTCCGTATAGGCTTCTTCGTTTCTACCCATGCGCGGATCGCGATCCAGTTCCAGCACCAGGGTGGAGAGCATGTGAATGCCAACGGCTCTGGCCTCGGCCGCCGCCGCAGCGTAAACGGACCTCACCAAGTCGAAGTCGAACGTACTGCCAATGGCCAGGCCCTCCGGAAAGATGGTCGCGCCGGGAAACATGGCGCCGTGCGTGCCTTCCTCGTCTTCTAGAAGGGGTATTTTCAGGCGTGTCTGAGTGAGGGCGATCTTCTGGAGCTCGTTGAAGGAATCGGCTTGCTGACGGGCGCCATTGTGCAGAATCTCATTCGCGAGTGTGAAAAAGCCGCAGCCCGGACCAATCTCCTGAGTGTAGGTTCCGGCGGCGAATCTTCGGCACGCCTCCATCTTCGAAGGGATATCCTTCCCCAACTGATTCACATAAACACACGGCAAATTGAGCTGCCCGACTTTCTCCTTGAGCGTCATGCGGCTCATCAAATCGCCGATTCGTTCCTCGACCAGCCGTTTCGGGTCGAGGTACGCCGGCAATTCGCCGCCGGCCTGCGCAGAAAGCGTCGGCGCATGGAATAGCGCCGCGCTGACCGCCGTGACAACCAATAAGGATGAATACTTCGTCAGCACTCCTCACCTCCCGCAGCCAGCACGAGCAAACCATAGAGTATTCTGTTGCGTGCTAGGCTGGGGCATGTCCGGATTTGGGCCGCCCCTACCGCTGGGGATCATGGTGGCCTGCGCCCTGATGGCGTCGGCCGCGGAATTCTCCGCCTCGGCTGTCAAGGTGGACATAACTCCATCGGCCAGCAAGTGGCTGGCGGGCTATCCGGCCCGGCAGTCCACTGGCGTGCACGATCGGCTTTACCACCGTATCGTCGCCATGGACGATGGACAAACGCAGTTCTTCTTGGTTTCCTCCGACCTATGCTTGTTCGCGCCGTCTGTGTACGACGAGGCTACCGCGCAGTTGAAGAAGGAAACGGGAATCGAGCCGGTCCAGGTCTGGTGGACCGTGACCCACACGCATTCCGCGCCGGAGGTCGGCCCACACGGCCTGTTGATGCTCATGATGCCCGAGCGGTACAAGCACGAACCGGACCAGGAGTACACGGCCTCGGTGGAGAGGGCCCTGATCGACGGCATCAAGAAGGCGCGAAGCGAACTCGCTCCGGCGCGCCTGGCCTTCGGCACCGGTTATTCGGCGGCCAACATCAACCGCCGCGCGCGCGACGTCGATGGCAGCATTTCGCTGGGCCTCAATCCGGACGGACCGACCGACCGGCAGATCGGACTCATCCGCCTGGAGCGTGCGAACGGTTCTATCATTGCCCTAATCGCGAACTACTCGATGCACGGTACGGCCCTTGGCCCGCATAACACGCTGATCAGCGGCGATGCGCCCGGCACAGTGGAGACCTACGTTGAAGAGAAGCTCGGCGCTCCCATGCTATACGTCAACGGCGCCGCGGGGAACCTGGCGCCGATCTACACCGTTCAGGAAGACTTCCGCGCCGCGCACATCACGGAGTTCAACGTGCTCCTCGGCGACCGCATCCTGGCTGCCAACCGGTCACTAGCGCCGGCCAGCGCCAGAGTCAACATCAGAGAGGGAGAAAATTTCGTCGAGACCCCTCGCCGGAAGGGTTTCGGCTGGGACGATTCCCTAGGCAACTATCTCCAGGCAGACAAAGGCGAGTCAGGCACGATTCGGTTCCCCATCCGGTTTGCGATCATCAACGACGAGCTGGCGCTCTGGTCTGCCCCGGTCGAGTTATTCTGCGAAATCTCGATGAACGTACGGAGTCGCTCGCCTTATCCGCATACGTTTTATTTCGGCTATGCCAACGGTTGGCTCGGTTATCTCGCCACCCGGCAGGCTTTTTCCGAGGGCGGCTACGAGACCCAAACGAATCCCTTCACCGACCGGGTCGAGGAGGATTTGACAAAGAATGTCTTGACGTATCTCGACGGTCACGGCAGGTAGGCGTTCCTCACCGGAGCCGCGCCGGATGTCGAGTCCATTCTTCGAGAATCGCTATAACGGAGAGAGATTGGCCCGATAAGTCGTCATCCCGTAGTGTGGGTTACCGGCGCCTCGCTATCCCCGGATCATGGCGTTAGGCGCAGCCTCGTCAAGCCGATCTACGCGAAGAAGCGGCCGAAGCTCGGTGCCTGAAGCGCCGGTTCCGCAGTCGCGGCCATACCACGGCGAACCCGAATCGCCTTGCCAATCTGCATCTCTTTCCAGTCGTAATTGAATTCCGTGCCGCAATCCAGGCAAAGCACATAGGTGTGGTCGAAGGTACGGCCTGTTGTCAATGGAAAGGTAGTTTTTCGGTGACTACATCCAAACAGTGCGTTCACTAGCGCGTTTATCATCTGCGAGCCCTCCGCAAGACCCTGTCGGTTTTCGTTGCAATCCAAGTGCCGGAACCGGGAATCCGAATGCGCCTTCTTCGATTCAGAAGCCAAATGGACGCAGGCCTCCCCATCGTCGTTGCGCTCCGCCCTGGCACTTCCGTATACGTACTATTGGCCACAGGAGCGGGTCGATAGGACACAGCTTCACCAACGGCATGATGTCCGTCCGGGCCGGGACGAACGGCGAACAACCCGGCGGATGTTGGCCGCTAACCGAAGAGACGCGCAGGCATTGCGCTCACACCCCGTTGTAAACGCTCCCTTGCGGGACTATGCTTTCCGGTAAAGGAGTGCATCATGCTCAACCGCAGAAAGTTCCTGGCAGGAGTGGCCGCCGGGGTCGGCGCAGTCAAGGGCGAAACGCCCGTCCGCAACTCTCCGTTGCGGGCCAACTTCTGGGGACCACTGTACTACGACGAGAAAGAGCGGCAAGAAGTTGTGGACGTGCTGGAGACCGGGCGTCCATTCCGGTGGTACGGCCCAGGCACCCAGCCGCCCATGAAGGTGGCCACCTTCGAGAAGGAGTTCGCCGCCTGGATGCGTACCCGCTACGCGCTCGCCGTAACGTCGGGAACCGCCGCGCTGCACTGCGCCCTGGCGGCGTTCGGCATCGGCCCGGGCGACGAAGTGATCCTGCCGGCCTGGACCTGGCACTCCTGCTTCAACACCATCGTGCTCTCCGGAGCGCTGCCCGTCTTTGCCGAGATCGACGAATCGTTCAACCTGGACCCCGGCGATTTTGAAGCGAAGATCACACCGCAGACGAAACTGGTCATGGCGGTGCATCTACAAGGCTGCCCCGCGGACCTGGACCGCATCATCCCGATTGCGCGCAGGCACGGCGTGAAAGTGCTGGAAGACTGCGCGCAGAGTGTGGGCGCCAGCTACAAGGGCCAGCCGCTCGGCTCCCTGGGCGACATGGGCATCTACAGCCTGCAGCTCAACAAGACGATCACCGCGGGCGAGGGCGGCGCAGTGGTGACCAATGACCCGCTGCTGTTCGAGCGCGCGGCGCGCTTCCATGATCTGGGCGGCCTGCGGCCTCTGCACGAACATCTGGTGGGAGAAGCGCGAGCAGACTGGTTCATCGGCGCGCAGTACCGCATGAACGAGTTCAGCGGCGGCGTGCTGCTGGCGCAGTTGCGCAAGCTGGATATGATCGTGACTTCCGTGCGCGGCAATGCCAGCCGGGTTTACGCCGGCATTCGCGACCTGCCGGGTATCCGCTTCCGCCATCTGCCCGACCCGGACGGCGAACTCGGCTCAGCCGTGTTTCTGGGCTTCGACAGCAAGGCCAAACGCGACCGCTTCATGGCGCTGATGAAGGCGGAGAACGTGCCCGTAGGGCCGCCCGGAGGTTCGGTGATCCTGCCCGTGCAGCCGCACGTCGAGAAGAAAGTGACCGTGCATCCGGCCTGGCCCTCATTCAACTCCGAGCGTGGCAAGGCGATTCAATACGGCGCCGCGTGCTGCCCGAGGACGATTGACATACTCAGTCGCTTCGCGGGTGTGTCGCTGGACCCGAAGTTCTCTAAAGCGGATACGGACGACATAGTCGCTGCAATCCGGAAGGTGTACCCGAGGGTCTGAGATACGGCGCCCGCCTGTTAACCACCAGGCCATATTAACCAGAGAATGTGAGGGTTCGATGCCGGAAAACGCGGGGAGCGGTCGCAACCCTCACCGTTGCGCTTGGTACCCGGCCACGCGGAGTGCTGATTGCGGACGCAATTGCGGTTATCGTTCTCAGTACAATCGTTCTCAGGACCCGTCGAACGGCGCAACGGCTGGGTGTATACTAGCGCAGAAGCCAGGAGCCAAAAATGGAAATGCCAGCCGGCTCCCTGCAAAAACACTGATCATCCGGGAGGCACGTTTATGAGGTGTTCCACTCTGTTCGTTCTTCTGTGCGCGAGCGTTTCGGTTGCTTTTGGCGCCACCGCTACCCTGCACCTGCTCCAACGGCCGGCCATGAACAAAACCACGATTGTCTTCTCCTATGCCGGCGATCTGTGGAGCGTTCCGCGCCAGGGTGGGGTTGCCACCCGGCTCACGGCGGGCGCTGGCATGGAAACCGAGGCCGCGTTTTCGCCGGATGGTGAGACCATCGCGTTCACAGGCGAATATGACGGCAATATCGATGTGTTCACCATGCCCGCAAGCGGAGGAGTGCCTAAGCGCATCACCTATCATCCAGATCCGGACCGCGTAGTGGGATGGACGCCGGACGGCAAGCGCATTCTGTTCCGCTCCACCCGCCTCAGCTACTCCCGCTTCAACCAGCTCTATACGGTCTCAACTGAAGGCGGTCTGCCCGAAGTCTTGCCGCTGCCGATGGCCACGTTCGGCGCCTATTCTCCCGATGGCAAACGCATGGTGTATGCGCCCGTGGATGGCGGACAGTTTGCAACTGGCTTCACCAACTTCGTCGCCTGGAAGCGGTATCGCGGCGGCACGGCTAGCTACCTGTGGTTGGTGAATCTGGCCGACCTGAGCACGGAGAAAATCCCCCGCACGGATTCCAACGACATTTACCCGATGTGGATCGGCGACAAGGTTTATTTCCTCTCAGACCGCAACGGACGCATGACACTGTTCAGCTACGATCCAAGAAGCAAAACGGTCACCGAGCTGATCAAGAACACGGGTAAGGACATCGTCTCGGCGAGTGCGGGTCCCGGTGGGATCGTCTACGAACAACTCGGCCAGATTCATATTTACGATATCGCCAGCGGAAAGAGCAGCCGGGTGCCGATCGAGATCGAGGCCGATCTTGCCGAGGTGCGCCCGCATCTGCAGAACGTCGGGAAAGAGATTCGCAACGCCAAGATTTCTCCCAGCGGCGTGCGCGCCGTTTTCGAGGCGCATGGCGAGATCCTCACCGTGCCGGCTGAAAAGGGCGATATTCGCAACCTGACGAACACGCCCAGCGTGATGGAGCGGACTCCGGTCTGGGCTCCGGACGGCAAATCGATTGCTTATTTCTCAGATGAATCGGGTGAGTACGCGCTGCACATCAAGGCGCAGAACGGCGAAGGCGAAGCGCGCAAGGTGGCGCTCCAGGGCAAGTCTGCCTTTTATTTCGACCCGCGCTGGTCTCCCGACAGCAAACACATCGCGTTTAGCGACAATCAACTGGACTTGTGGGACGTTGAGGTGGCCTCGGAAAAACTCACCAAAGTGGACACCGATTATTCCTACGAGTTGAATCGCGACTTCACCTGGTCACCAGACTCCAAGTGGATTGCCTTTGTGAAGAGCCTTCCCAACCGCCTGCACGCGGTGTCGATGTATTCGTTGAGCGACGGCAAGAGTACGCAGGTCACCGACGGGCTGAGCGACGCGCGCTATCCGGTCTTTGACAAGGATGGCCAGTATCTCTACTTCACCGCCAGCACCAACTTCGGCCCTACCTCAAGCGGCCTGGACATGAACAGCGACCTGCATGAGGTGACCCGCAACGTTTACCTGATTGTGCTTCCCAACGACGTTGCGTCGCCGCTCGCGCCAGAAAGCGACGAAGAAAAGGGGAGCGAGGCCAAGAAAGACGAAGCGAAGCCGTCCGGGGAGGGCAAGGCAAAGGAAGGGAATGCGCCGGCTGCTGCGGAGGCGCCGCCCAAGCCTGTGCGCATTGATTTCGACAAGTTGATTCAACGTACCATCCCGCTGCCCATACCAGCGCGCCCCATTCAGACACTCGCTGCAGGCAAGGCCGGTGTCATTTATCTGGTTGAGGCCGGCCGAAACGTCCCCGGTGGTCCAGGCGGCGGTGGAACGCTCTCGAAATTCGAACTCAAGACCCGCAAGATCGAAAAGCTGGCCGACGGTGTCAGTGCTTTTGATCTGTCGGCGAACGGGGAGAAGATGCTGCTGCGAATCGTGCGGGGTGGCGAAGGCGGCGCTCCGAGTCCTGCGGGACAAGGGAATGCTCCTCCGCCCGAGTACGTCATCGCATCAGCCTCGGCTCCGCTCAAGTCCGGGGAAGGAGTCTTGCATCTGGCCGACGTCGAGGTGAAGGTCGATCCAATAGCCGAGTGGAAGCAGATGTACCACGAAGTGTGGCGGATCGAGCGGAGCTACTTCTACGATCCGAATCTGCATGGTGTCAACTCCGCCGATAGCGAGAAGGAGTTCGAGAAGTATCTGGATTCGCTGGCTTCGCGCGCCGATCTGAATTACATCTTCCACGAAATGCTGGGCGAAATCACTTCCGGGCACTTGCGCGGTGGCGGCGGCAACATTCCGGAGGCAAAGCGCGTCCCAGGCGGGCTGCTGGGCGCCGACTACGAGATCGTCAACGGCCGGTACCGCTTCAAGAAGGTCTATACCGGTGAAAGCTGGAACCCGCAGTTGCGCGCGCCGCTTGTGCAGCCGGGGATCAACGTCTCGGCGGGCGATTACCTTCTGGCGGTCAACGGCCAGGACCTCCAAGGCAGCGATGACGTCTCCCGTCTGTTCGAAGGCACGGCCGATAAGCGGGTCGTACTTCGCATTGGAGCGGACCAGACGGGTGCGAATTCACGCGAGATCACGGTAATGCCGGTTGCGAGCGAGCAGCAATTGCGCCATCAAGCCTGGGTGGAGGAGAATCGCCGCAAGGTCGATCAGATGAGCGGTGGCAAGCTGGCGTACGTTTACATGCCGAACACCGCCATGGACGGATTGACGAGTTTTGACCGATACTACTTCGCGCAGGTGGACAAGCAAGGCGCCATCATCGACGAACGCTTTAACTCCGGCGGACAAGCGGCCGATTACGTGATCGACGTATTGAACCGTCCGTTACAAGGCTGGTGGAGCCCGCGCTACGGCGCGATCTACCGCACGCCAGCGGCCGCAATCTTTGGTCCCAAGGTGATGATCACCAACGAAATTGCAGGCTCCGGCGGTGATCTCATGCCGTGGATGTTCCGTCATACGCACATCGGCACGCTGGTGGGTAAGCGTACCTGGGGCGGACTGATTGGCGTCTCGCAATATCCAACCCTGATGGACGGCGGCGTAGTTACAGCGCCCAACTTCGGATTCTTCAGCCCGGCCGGCGAATGGGACGTGGAGAACCATGGTGTCACGCCTGATGTAGAAGTGGAGCAGGACCCGAAAGCGGTGCATGACGGTCATGACCCGCAATTGGAGCGCGCGGTGTCGATCGCCATGAAGCAGTTGGAGAAGAATTCGGTTCCGGTGCCGCATCGGCCCGCTTTTCCGAACTACCAGAATCCGAACCAGCACCCGGCGAGTGTGACCGGCGGCAGCGGGGGACGACCGTAGGGAAAACTAGGCTGGCGCTACGAGCCGTCCTGGCATTGGGCTGGCGCTCCGTGGAGCCAGATGTGCACAAACTATGCGGCGCCGAGCAGCCCGCCTAACCTGGTTGTTAGTTGGCCATCTCCAAGATCATCCCAATGCCGCTTGCGGAGCGGCGCTAGCCTTTCGACCACCCGGACTGGCTGTTCGAGGTGAAATATGACGGCTTACGCGCCTTGGCATATGTGGAACGCGGCACTGTGCGCCTGGTCTCGCGCAGGGGGAACACGTACAAATCCTTTCCGGCGCTCTGCCGGACCCTCGCCGCGTGCCTGAGCGTCGTGCTGGACGGCGAGATCGATTACCTTGGCCCGGACGGCAAGCCGCAGTTCCACGATCTCATGCGCCGTCCGAGGTCACAGTATTTCTATGCCTTCGATCTGCTCTGGCTTAACGGGCGTGACCACCGCGGCCTGCCCTTGCTGGAGCGGAAACGGCGACTGCGGGACATCGTGCCGGCCGCGCCGTCGTCGGTGCTGTATGTGGACCACGTCGTCGGCACCGGCGTGGATTTATTCGAGGCCGTCGGCCGGAACGACCTGGAAGCTTTGTTGCCAAGCGGGCCGACGCGACGTACGCGCCGGAAGAGCCGACGTGAGTGAAGATCAAGAGTACGACCTACAGTCAGGCAGGAGGCAGGCGGGAGGTGTTCGAGAAGAGGCGGGCGGCGATGCGAGCCAACGTGAGTCCCACGGCTTTGGAGCACGCGGCCCGTTAGGACGAGCCATACGACGGCTGTGACCAGCGCCCGGCTACAATGCGGTTCGGAGGACCCATGTCGAAATCGCGGAGACAATTCCTGGCCCGCACATCTCTTGGCTTGCTCGGCGCGGCTGCTGCTCGCCCCAGCAAGGCGCAGAAGCCCGTCGAACTGCCGCCTGGCGCGCCGCCAGCGTTTGGCACTGCACCGGCGGTGGGACCGGAGGTATCGCCTTCCACCTTCGCCGAAGCGGAGAAGCTCATGCAGGTGGAACTACGCGGCACCGAGCGCGCCGTTGCAGCCGGCAGTTGGCGCACCACCATGGCACCGCTATACGAGCGACGCACCGGGCCGCGCAAGGTGGGGTTGGAACCGTCCCTCGCTCCTTATTCGCAGTGGGACCCCGTTTTGCCCGGCCAAAGCCGAGGGCCGGCGCGCGACCGATTTATCCGGACCAAGAATGATCCCGGACAACTTCCTGCAACCGACGCAGACCTTGCCTTCGCTCCGCTGACGCAGCTATCGCGTTGGATCGAGCAACGAAAACTCACGTCGGAGCGGCTCACCTTCGTGTACCTGGAGCGGCTTGAGCGCTTCAATCCGAAATTGCGGTGCGTCATCACACTGACGCGCGAACTGGCGCTCGCGCAAGCCAGGCAGGCCGATGGGGAGATCGCCGCAGGGAAATATCGTGGACCGTTGCACGGTATCCCTTGGAGCGCAAAGGACCTCGTTGACACGGCGGGCATCCCTACAACGTATGGTGCGGAGCCATTCAGGAATCGCGTACCGACTCAGGATGCTGCGGTAGTGAAGCGGCTACACGCGGCGGGTGCCGTGCTAGTCGCCAAGCTCAGCATGGGCGCGCTCGCACTCAACGACATTTGGTTCGGCGGCCAGACGATGAACCCGTGGCTGCTGGAGGAGGGATCGTCTGGGGTCGAGCGCGGGACCAACCACAGCTTGGCGTAGAAGTTCCTCGGGTGTGACGCGCAACCCGCCGTCAGCCAGAAGGCCGAGTTACGCAACGGCCGCGGGGTACGACATCCGCCACCAGTCGCGCCACGTTCGCCCAGGTTTGCGCCGGTGGCCCCACCGCGACCAATATGGCCACCCTCCAAGGCGGGCGCGCCCAGGAAGCCGAGCAGTGTCAGTGGTGCGACCATGGAAGCCAGAATCGGTCGGCTTGGGACCGGATCGACGCAGAGTTTCTCGACCATTCGCGTTGTGTCGCAGACTCGGCCGGGAAAACGCCCTAACCAGTAGCCGTGGCCCCGGCGCGCACATTGGAGGAAAGTTTGGCTGCTGAAAAATAGTGTCCGATAACCCTGAATATCGTGGCGCGGTTTCACTCCTTGCAGATGTTGTGTCCGACGATCTCTAGATGGTGTTCCGCGAGGAGTCGCCGCCACTCCCGCCGGAACCCGATTTCGGGATGTGAGAGAAGGCCAAGATCCTCTTCCTGTTGGGTTAATTCGGCAAATGCGCCATAGTTCGGGTATAGCGTGTCAACGAATGCTTCCTTGCGGTGGAGAATCGGTGGATTCTCGGACGACGAATAATCCCGAATGGCGTAGGAGGTGCTGGGAAGATGGACGCGCACGCTGTGAAGCAGTTCCGGATGCGCTTCCCCATCGAAGTCCTTGTAGTTCAAGAACGAGACCTTGCGACCGTCGGTTGCGAGCTTGATGATGTTGTAGTCAACCTCGCCCACGATCTGCCGTGCCGCGAAGAGCAGCAATCTTAGTAGAGCCGGAAGGGATTCTTCGGCCGACCGATGGAGATAGAAGTCCGAGGCAAGTCGTTTACCAACCGGTGCGGAGAGGCATGCCTCCCGGATTAATTCGGGCTTACCGAGTTGAAACAAGAACTGCCGGCCTTCATGCATTGCGCCCTTGTAGGACGGCCAGAGTAGCTTGATGTCGGCTTGAGTTTCGGGCGGCAACAATCGAATTGGCGGAGGACGCACCGCGCGCAGCTGAAGCATGGCGAAATAAGTCAAAATGTCATTCCTCTTCGCCTCTCTCGCCTCTGCCAGTGTTTGGGGATTGAGTAGACCCAGCACGAGCCGGTCGATTCTCGAACGTGATCCAAAGCGCAAGAGCAGGGCCGGGTAACGATCGAACTCAGATGGAAGGGGAGGGCGCCCGAGCCTCCGTGTCATTTCGGCTAATTCCGTGCCGTCCGGGTCAGCGGCAAACTGAGAGAAGAGATTGACGCGCTCGCGCTTGGCGGGCGTAATCGTGAGCCGAGCCAAGTGTGCCGATTCGACAGCATCGTCCCTAAACACATAAGCGATTCCCAGGCTGGCCATATAGGGCTTCCGGCCAAGAACCGCCTGCAAATATTCCCGGAACTCGGCCTGCGTGAAAATCTTCTGGAACGAGCCTGAATTCGTAACGAGGCCGTCCGAGAACTCTGTACCGCTACTGAGCGACTGATCGACTCGAACCGAGACGACGAGCACTCGCCGGGCCAGATCAAATGCTGCCCTCAGAGTTTGCTCCCGCTCCTGCGGGTCTTCGATAACATTCAAAACGTAGCCGAGGTTGACACACTCGGCCGGCTGCACCGGACCATCGGGCCGATAATGGGGGTCCCAACCCTCCGCTTCTATGCCCGTCGCTCTCAGCAGGTGGACATCCTCGCCGAAGCCGCAGCCATAGTCAAGGAAGGAAAGGTCCGGGCCGATTAGGCCGTGCGCCTGAGCCAGACAAACCGGGCGGGAATGGCCGGCGCGGCGAATAGCGGTCCGATGCCGTAGTATGGGGACGGTTTGCGATCGAGCCGCGTCGGAAGTGGCGGTCTCTTGCTTCCGCATACGTTCAGATATAGTCACCTGTTTAGCGGCAGAATCCCCACCGGCTACTACTGGATGAGGGATCGTTCACCTTCAGGTTGCCAGGGCGGCAACAACTTGTGCCAGAAACTCATTCTCCACGAATGGAACCTGCCCGAAGACCGTTTCCGGCGTACCCTTCAAGTTTGGCGGCGAGATGGCCCTTGCCGAGAAGGCGTTCAGCGCCTTTTTCACCCAGCGCAATCTCGGAGGTACCTTCTCCATCAACGCGCAGGACGAGCCGATTTCCCAGATTGGCGCGAAGCTGCATCGGCATGACATTCGCATCCGGCCGCTGAGCGGCGAATACAAGAGAAATGCCGGCCGCACGGGCCTTCACGCCCAATCGTCCGACAACGTTCGAGACGGCATCGGCATAGTCAGGGTCATCATCCATTCGGCAAACTCGTCGTGAATTACCCACAGGAATGGCAACCGCTCGGTCGGGTTGGGCTTCTTGTTTAGATCGAAGATATTCGAAACCTTGTTTGCCTTTAGGACCGTGTACCGCCGGTTCATCTCTTCCACGAGTGCGCTCAGCCGCTCGATAGCCTGGTTCTGATCGTCGATAATGCCGTCTTGCAAATGGGGCAGCCCTTCGAATGCGAAATAATCTACGCCAAGTTTGGGATCGATCATAACGATCTCGGCTTGTGCCGGCGTATTGGTGCAGGCGATGGCCAGAATAATATTTTGCATCACTGCTGTCCAAAACAGGCACAAATCTGACGACCCGTGTTGCAAACGGGGGCTTTGCGTGCCCGGAACTGGAGTTCTGAGGTTGAGGTCTGCCGCTGTGAGTTAGCGCCTCCTGTCCAA
>PKYZ01000336.1 GCA_003132865.1 Bryobacterales bacterium | reverse complement strand
CGGCCATGCAGAAGGAGTTCGGAGCGCGTCTTACGGTGGTTCATGCGATGGCCACCTCCTCGGAGGCCGGGCAGGGCGATCGGCATTGGCAGCAGGAGATCGAACTGACCATGCGCGACGATATGGCCCGTTTGCAGCAACGCTTCGGCACCGAGGCGGATCTGGTCATCGAGCCCGGAGATCCGCCGCATGTGGTCTGCGAGATGGCGCGGAGCCGCCAGGCGGGATTGCTGGTGATCGGGCGCGGATCGGCCGCCGGAGTCTTCGGCCGGCTACGGACGAACGCCTATGCGATCATTCGGCAGTCGCCATGTCCGGTCGTAAGTGTGTAGTTAGTGACAGGCCAGATTGGACAGGCCGGGAGGCCTGTCCTACCCTGACTTCGTCGCCTACGGCGCGGAGGGAGCGGAGCACGGCGGGCCAGTCCTCCAGGTGCGAGGCGAAGATATGCTCCACCAGTTTCTCGGTCCACTCCGGGATGCGCAGGTTGAGCTGCGAAGGCTGGACGTTCGTCTCGTCGGCGAGCTCGGCCCAGTACAGCGTGTTGGACTCCCAGCTTTCGGCCAAAATGCGGCTGGAATATCCCATCAAAGTCGGAAAAGTGCGCAAGTTGAGCAACTCCGGACGGTAGGAGTTGGCCAGTGTGGGCTTGGGCGTTCCGAAGGCGGCCGAGATGGCGGCGTAGTTGATCTGTTGGGGCGACTGTGCGGCCAGGCGGCGGATTTCCGCCAGCAGCGGCGAAGGCTCGCGCTTGGCATCGGCTTCCATCTTTGCTCCCATACGGGAGGCCAAAACGAACAACTCGGAGGGTGTCACCTTGTTCAGCGCCGCCTGCACGTCGCCGTTTTCGAGCAGCATAGCCACCTGTCCGACGCGCGCCGGCGCCGCTTGCGCACTCAAGATACCGAGCGCGGCCTGCCTGAGCGCGGGATCCAGCGCGGATTCGGCCAGCAACGACTCCGCGTAGCGCATGTGCAGCGCCACCCAATGCAACTGGGAGGGCGTGACGTTCCACCAGCGCGGGATTACGGCGCTCACGATCATTTGCGGCACCAGGTCGCCCCAGATGAGCGCCTGCGTCTGCTCCGGCACCAGGAAATTCTGTTCGGCCTCGGCCAGTGCGTAGGGCAGTCCGGCGAGAGAACCTACCAGCCGGCCGCCGCCGTTGGAGGGCCAGCCCGAACCGAACACTTCCGTGGAGCGCCACATGTGGCTAGTGCCTTGCACACCCAGAAAGTCGTGGCTACGCACGAACAGCGGATTCGTGTAGAGGACCTGCGCGCCGGGTGGCGCGTAGTGGGCATAATTATAAGCCACCAGCGTGTCGCGCAGGAACGGCGCCAGCAGACCGCGCACGTCCCGGAGTTTCTCGCCCGAGGCTTTCTCGACGGCGGCGCGCAGATTCAGCTTGCGCTCCAAATCGACGTGTTTATCCGTCCAATAGCCAAAGGAGAGCGCGTTCTTCTCGACAGCGCTCAGAGTGGCGCGCGACAGCGGGATGTCGGCGATGCGGGATGCCAGGCGGTTCACCAACGCCGTATTCAGCTTCTCGCCGCGCGCGAGCGAGTCCAGGTGATTCGCCAGATCGAAGAGATCGTCGAGGGGGACGATGTGCTGGGCTTCCAGGATGCGCATCATATCCTGCACGATCTGGGTGTGGGATTCGACGTCGCTGGAGTCCGCCGCGCCCGCCAGCAGGTTGAGGAGGCGCGCTTGCGAGGCGGAGCCCGGTTTCGAGCCGGTGGCGGAGAGCAGCAGCATCACGCCGCCGCGTCCGGCATCGAACAGCGTGCGGTTGTCGCGCACCGCGGAGAAGGGGCTGAGCAGGGCCGCGAAAGTCTCGTCGGCTTTGGCCGCCGGCAGGCTCCCCGGGCGGGAAAAGATCTGCCACAGTCCCATCAGGGACTGCATCATGCCGAGCGTGTCGGCGCGCAG
The DNA here is from genome assembly GCA_003132865.1 of Bryobacterales bacterium. Next base: position 1,145 of record PKYZ01000336.1, on the reverse strand, counting down.
CATGGGATCCTTGAGGTGGGTCAGCGCATCGGCCGTATCCATGAATTGGGCGATGGATTTGTCGCTCACCGTGGCAGCCTCGTTGAAAATGGCGTACTGGCTGCCGTACACACGGTAGTTGCGCGCCAGCAAGTCCACGGTCTCCGGCGTCAAGGGTTTGGAACGGTAACGATCCAGGTCGCTGAGCGCCATGAAGATCTTCAGCGGCTCATTTTCCACGGATTTGCGGGTGAGGCCGAAGAGGGCTTCCAGCACGTCATCGGCTTCCTTCCAGGCGCCGGCGGCGCGCGTCAGCTTGGCGTCGTACTTGCCCTGCGGATGCTTCACAAACAGGTCCTTCCAGACCTGCAGGTTGCCGGGGACGTGCGGCCGGCCATCGGGATCGATCCACAAGCGCGTGGTCAGCAGCATCATGTCCGCGTTGGAGCGGAAAACGGGGCGCGCCGGTCCCGGACTGGTCACCTTGCCGCGGATGGCCATGTAGAAGCGCTGCATGCGCGCGGGCTCGGTCAGGTACTCCCGGACTGGACCGTTGATGCGCGCCAGCGCATCGAAGTAGCTGGCCATCCAGCCATCGTCTTTGGCGATCAGCTTCTCGAAAAACGCGGCGCCCTGGTCCGGCGATGCGCCCACCAGTCCCGTCCAGGCAGCCACGGTGCGCGGCGCGCCGGGAACCACGGCCTTGCCAGCGCGCACCTCGAACATGCCGCCGAAGAAATCCAGCACGTGCGCGTAGGCCCTCAGGTGGGGCATCGGAATGTTCTTGCGGAACTCCTCGGCGGTTTCGCGGTCCAGCTTGGAGAACCCCAGATACAAGCGGCATAAAGCCGGATCGGAGAGCAGCACGTCGAGGAAACCGCTAGTTTCCTTTTCCTTCGCGGAGAGCCAATAGTCGGAGCCGAACAGCACGGGCACGCGCGCCGGGTGGTAGTCATAGGTAAAAGGACGGTTGGTGCGGAGCGCCTGCTCCAGGGCGGGGAGGGGGAAGCCGGAGTCGGTGGTGAGAAAAGCGCGGGTGGCGTTAACGGTTTCCAACACGACTTCGCTGCCGCATCCGCCGCGCATGCGGAAGCCCAGAATGCGCAGCAACTCGCCGGCGTTGGGCGAATCGCAATTCTCGATTTGGACGATCTTTCCGGCGCCGG
>PKYZ01000587.1 GCA_003132865.1 Bryobacterales bacterium | reverse complement strand
GGGTAAATTCTCGCGAGCGCCGAAGCCCGGTTCCCGAAGTGTTCCTACGTCTTCCACCACGAAGGCCACGTCATTGTGGACTATCGCAAGGCTTGGGCCTCGGCCTGCAAACGAGCCGACGTACCAGGACTGCTGTTTCACGACCTCCGCCGGTCCGCGATTCCGGAACATGCGATTAGCCGGCATCCCGGAGAACGTCGCCATGGAGATCTCAGGACACCGCAGCCGATCGGTGTTCGACCGCTATTCAATCGTGGGCGCACGGGACATCCGCGATGCAGCAGAAAAAATGGAGGGACGGCTTAGGTCTAGTTTGGCCGCGCTACCTGGGGCGGGCACACTTTTGGGCACACCGGCCAATTCAAACGAGCCCTGCGTATACGGAGAGCGGCAAGAAGTCGCCTCTTGAATTGATTATGAGAAAGACGAGAGAAGTTTGGTTGCGGGGGGTGGATTTNNTACCAGACTGCTCCACCCCGCATTTATATCCTACCTCCACCGGAGCCGTCAGGTCAAATCCGCCATGACGCGCGTAGTGTGGTCACAGCGGGGAGATCTGTTCACTTGGCATAGTACTTTACATCTTTGAGTCCATTGTGGTCTCGACGCGCGGCGCGGCGTGGCTGGCGGCCGCGGTTTCCGCGCTGGTCTCGCCTGCGTTTCTTCTCATCCGTCAGGTGCGTCTGGATTCGCTGCACGTGACACCCCGGCGCCTGTGGGTGCTGTTGCGCTACGGCGAGGGACCGCATGGCCGCGAAGATCATCAATGAACACCACGCGTGCAACCGGCCCTCGCGGGAAGAGTCAATTCGGGAAATGGCGGAGATGGCCACGTCGGACATCCTGGAATTTGAGGAGGGACTGGAGCGAACCTATGAAACGCTGCGGCCACTCGAAACACTGATGCCGAGGAACTACGCGGAGGAAGACGAAGACGGGGCCGGAACCCTTAGGAGGGATGAACAGCGTCCAGGAAGCGCTGTACTACGGTGTCCCGCTGGCCATGGCACCTCAAGCGGCCGATCAATTCTGGATATCCGCCCGCGCGTCGGAACTTGGTGCTGCTTTGGTGCTGGACCCGCCTCGGATGGAGCCTAGAGCTATCCGCTGTAGCGTTGCGAAGATCCTCTCCGCGACACGTTACACTGCCGCCACAGCACGCATCGCCGCATCCCTACGTGCGGCTGGCGGACACATGAGAGCCGCCAGCGAAATTCAAAGATTCATTCGCCGCAATGCTCACGCCCTGGTCCAGGGCAGCGGCAGCTTCAAATGTAGCCGACTCGTTACGACCGCGATCTTGCGTTTCAGGATGGGTCCTAGTCCTAAGCCAAGCAGGGCCGAGCCCATCAGGAGCAGGCTCGCAGGCTCTGGGGTATTTTGTTCACGCTGGCTGGTAACAAACTCGCCGTCTTCAAACTGGCTGATCGCGTTCCCGGTAAAAGTAAACGGGGTGACCGTGAAGGTGCTGCCGTTGTAATGCACATCCCACATAGTACTACCCCCGGTTTCGTCGGTAATGATGGCATCTCCCAACAGGCCCGTGAAGTTGCTCGCAGCAGCGAATTGGACATTACTTGCGAAATTGGCCACATAAAAGCCCTGCAGAGGGTCGGATGCGTTGAGATTCAGCGGCACAAAGCTGACCGTCTCCGCGCCGAGAAACTCCCCTACCGACCCGAGAACCGTGACGACGCCGCCCGGGCTGATAAGGCGAAGCGTGCCGCTAGCCTCGGAACCGACCAGCAAATCGCCGGCGTAAGTTCCCCACGCGCTGGTGGCAATGTCCATTCCTTCGGTGTCCTGGCCGACGGATGCCAAGAGGGTTACGACGCCGCTAGAGGTGATCTCATAGATGTTCCCCGTAGTGGTGCTCACCAGCATGTTGCCGCCAAAAGAGGATCCGGGGTCAAAAAATATTTGGCGCACCTGCCCGGACCCGCCCGGGAGCGTCGCGAACAGGTTCTGTGAGCCTGATGTTGGCCTTGTGGATCCGTTGTTGGTGTAGTGAAAGATATCACCGTCGGCTCCCGAACCTGCGTAGATGTCGCCGGTGGCGAAGCCGGCCTGGCCCAGCGATGCGCCAACTACAAGCTCACCGACCGAACCCGAGGACTGCACACCAGCTAAGGTACCTGTACCGAGTGGTGTACCGAATGCCGTGACAGCGCCACCGCTAAGGTTCGTCGAATAAAGCTGGTTATCAAAATACACCGATCCCACAAACCCGTTCCCGGCATAATTGAAGGCGATAGTGCTGGTATTGCTGCCTTCAGCCGCGCCGATGTTGGCACTCGTGACGAACGTGGTGAAGTCGATGTTGCCGGCACGCGCGCCAGTTGCCACTGCCGAAATCAAAACCGTAGCCCACAACAGATGTTTCTTCATTTCTGGTAGCGCCCCCTCTAGCGCCTGAGCCGGAATTCCCAGTCGAGCTCCCCGACTTGGGGAGTATACCACGGATTTCCGTTTGCGGCGATTTGCCCTCCGAATCTCCCCCTACTGTATTGATTCAATGGGAAATATAGTTGCCATGCGAAGTTCCTGCCAACTTATGACGCGCATGGCGCGGCACGCGCCGTGGCGCCGCGCCGGCCATAGTACAATGGTCGTAACGGAGCTACTCAACCCCATGAAGCATCGCATTGCCGCGATCGTCCTGTCGATTGCGGCGCTCGCCTTTCGCCTGTGCGCGGCAGACCTCGCGCCTGAACGTCCGCGCATCGGCAAGGTGGAGGTCTTCAAGGCTTCGGATCTCCGCCCGGGTATGCGGGGCACCGCCTGGACGGTGTTCTCCGGGACCACGCCCGAGCCTATTCCCGTGGAAATCCTCGGGCTGTGGAAGAACGCGTGGGGACCGCGGCAGGACATCATCCTGGCCAAACTGGGCGGCCAGGCCGTGCGCACCAATGTCGCCGGCGGGATGAGCGGCAGCCCCGTCTACATCGATGGCAAGCTGGTGGGTGCGGTGGCCCTGCGGCTCAGCGTTTTTTCGCCGGACGCAATCTGCGGCATCACGCCGGCCGAGCTGATGCTGGAGATCGAGGATTTCGACCAATCGCGTCCCGCCGATGCGCGCACACCCGATAGAGCGGCGGCGCGCAGCCAGGTCGCCGTACCGGGCGATCTGCTGGCGCAGGCCGTAGCCGCGGGCGCATCGCCCAACCTGCCGCGGCAGGCGCAAATGATGGTTCCCATCGAAACGCCGCTGATGTTCTCCGGTTTCCACGAGAACGTGCTGCGCGATTTCGGTCCGCTGTTCGAGCAGCTTGGTATCGCGGCGGCGCAGGGCGGCAGCGCGTCCAGCACCACCTACACGGCCAAGCCCGCGGCCGGCTGGCAGAATTCCCTGCGTCCGGGCGATCCGGTTGCGGGCGTGCTGGTTTCCGGCGATATGAGTATCACCGGCCTGGGCACCGTGACTTACAACGACGGGCAGCGCGTGCTGGCCTTCGGGCATCCTTTCTTCAATCTCGGCCCGGTGGACATGCCCATGAGCAAGGGCGAGGTCATCATGACCCTGGCTTCGCAATTCCAGCCCAACAAATTCGCCAATGCCACCGAGATCGTCGGCGCGCTGCATCAGGACCGCCACAGCGGCATCATGGGCGTGCCGGGCCAGGAATCCGACATGATTCCAGTGACCGTACAGGTCCGCTCCTTCGGCGAGAATAACGCGGTGCGCAGTAAAAAGGATTTCCGCTTCAACGTCTTCGTGCAGCAGAAGTGGACGCCTTACCTGATGATGGTCACGTTGTTCAACTCGCTTTCCGAGCTGAACGAGTTCAAGGACGAGGCCACTTACCGGCTGACCGGCGACGTGGAACTGAAGGGCGGGCCGAACCTGTCGCTTTCCACCATGCAGGCGTCCGGTGAGATGCCCATGCCCGCGCCCATGGTGCTGGCCGGTTGGTGGGGCGACAAATTCAACCGCCTGTATCTGAACGCCGTCAATCCGCCCAGCGTCAAGCGCGTCAACGTAACCGTGGACCTGCTGCCCGAGCGCCGCGTAGCCAGCATCGAAAACGCCTGGCTGGCGACTCCCGAGGCGCGCCCCGGCGACGATGTGGCGGTGAAGGTCTTCTTGCGTCCCTACCGCGGCGAAAGCCTGGAATGCGATTTCACGCTCAAGATACCGGCCGGACTGGCCAAGGGCGAGCATAAAATCATGCTGAGCGACGCGGACACCATCAACCGCATGCAGACCGCGGCCGGCATGCTGAACCATTACATCGACCTGCCGCAGACCGTCTCGCTCATCAACCAGGAGCGCAGTAACAATAAATTGTATGTTTCGCTCTTGGAAGCGAGCCCCACCGCGTATTACGACGATAAGACCCTGCCCAGCCTGCCTGCCTCGGTTTTGAACGTCATGCAGTCCGGGCGCGGCTCCAACCGCTCGCTGATCACATCGCCGGACAGCGCCTCGGAGCAGATGTCCCTGCCATTCGATTATGTCGTTACCGGCAGTTACGCGCTGAAACTCACGGTGAAGTGAAGCAGAAGTCAGGAGTCACAGATCAGAAGTCAGAATTCCCTTGGCCTACAGTATGCTTAGATCCTATGTCTTGCTGGCGACGAGTCGGACTTCCCGAACGTTTCAACGTCCGTGTAGTATTCTGACTGCTGTCTTCTGTCTCCTGACTTCCTTCCTCGCGCCCACTTACGCGAGCCAGACCCGCACCTGGACCGCCAGCGATTACGCCGATTTCGAGAAAGGCAATCTCAAGAATCTGTCGCTGCGCAGCGACGGTCTGGTGACTTTGGCGCCGCAATTCCAGGAAATCTACGACACTTCGTCGGCGTATCTGTGGGCGCTGGCGCGCGATTCCAAGGGCAACCTGTATGCGGGCGGCGGTCCGGGCGCCAAGCTTTACCGGCTCTCGGCCTCTGGCGATAAGAAGACGCTGGCGGAGTTGGATGGCCTCCAGATTCCGGCGATTGCGATCGACGCGCAGGACCGGGTGTACGCGGCGACGGCGCCCGACGGCAAGGTATACCGGGTCGCGCCCGATGGCAAGAGCGAAGTATTCTACGATCCCAAAGCGAAGTACATCTGGGCCCTGACGTTCGACAAAGCGGGTGATTTGCTGGTGGCGACGGGCGATCCGGGCGCCGTCGATCGCGTCCACCCGGATGGTCGCGGCAGCGTGTTGTACACGAGCGACGAGACGCACGTGCGGTCGATGGCCGTGGATGCCGCCGGCAACGTGATTCTGGGCACCGATCCCGGCGGGTTGGTGGTGCGGGTGTCTCCCGTGGGCGAAGGCTTCGTACTCTACCAGATGAGCAAGAGCGAAGTTACTGCCGTGGCGGTGGCCCGGGATGGTTCCATTTATGCGGCGGGGGTGGGCAGCAAACAGGGGCCGTCGCCCGCGCCACCGCCTGCCCCGCCTTCGTCTCCAGCGGCATCCGCTGCGCCCGCGGGCGCGCAGTTGCAACTCCATCCCGCCGCGCCCCCTCCGGCTTCCATGGCGCCCTCCGCGAGCGGCGTGTCGGTGACCGGGTCGGATGTGTACCGCATCGATCCTGGCGGCGATCCGCAAAAAATCTGGAGCCACGCACAGGACATTATCTATGCTATCGCCTTCGACGCGCAGGGACGCGCGTTGCTCGGTTCCGGCAACAAAGGCAACATCTATCGCATTGAGTCCGATATGCTGCATACCGCGCTCGTCACCGCGCCTTCCACGCAGATCACCGCTTTCCAAACCGGCGCCGATGGCGCGCTCTACGCGGCCACCGGCAACGTCGGCAAGATCTACCGGGTGGGTCCGGGCATGGCACATGAAGGCTCGCTCGAAAGCGATGTTTTCGATGCGGGCTTCTTTTCGCAATGGGGCCGGCTCAGCTTCGAGGCGAACTTGAACGGCGGCGGCATCGCCATCGCCGCGCGCAGCGGAAATCTGGATCGGCCGCAGAAGAACTGGAGCCCGTGGTCGGCGCCGATCGCCGACACTGAGGGCGATCGCCTCGCTGCACCCGCGGCGCGTTTCATCCAATGGAAAGCGACCCTGACGGCCGGGGGCGCGCAATCGCCCGAGCTGGAATCGGTGGATGTGGCCTATCTGCAGCGCAACGTGCCGCCGCGCATCGAAGCCATCGAGAGCACGCCCGCCAACTACAAGTTTCCGGCGCCGGCGATTCTGCTCACTCCTTCGCAAACGCTGACGCTGCCGCCGATTGGCAAGCCGGCCTCCAACCCGGGGGCGTCTCCATTGCTCGATTCCGGCACGCCCTCCATGCAGTACGCCAAGGGCTTCACCGGCGCGCGCTGGGCCGCCTCGGACGAAAATGGCGACAGCCTGATCTTCACGGTGGAGATCCGCGGCGTGCATGAGACGAACTGGAAGCTCCTCAAGGACAAGGTCAGAGAGAAGTATTGGAGCTGGGATTCGACGGCGTTCCCGGACGGAGAGTATCGCTTTCGCGTGACCGCGTCTGACCTGCCCGGCAACCCGCCCGCGGAGGCGCTTTCCACTTCGATGGTGAGCGATCCGTTTCTGATCGACAATACGCCGCCGCGTATCGCCAGCCTGGCGGCGAGCGAGTCCGGCGGCAAGCTGCACGCCACCTGGAGCGCCGCCGATGCGCTGAGCGACATCAAGAAGGCGGAGTACTCGCTGGATGGCGGCGATTGGACGCTGGTCGCGCCGGTCACCGGGCTTTCCGATTCGCACGAATTGTCCTACGATTTGAGGCTGGACCACATCGCGCCCAGCGAGCACACGCTGGCCGTGCGCGTGGAAGACGACTGCGACAACCAGGCGACCGATAAAGTCGTCGTCAGATAGTGGGGCAGACCTCTGGGTCTTGTGGGGCAGACCTCCAGGTCTGCGCGGGTCCTCCAGGACCCGCTGCCACTACTCCTGTCGCAGCGTCTCGGCCGGATTCAGCCGCGTAACCCGCAGCGCTGGCAGGAAACTCGCGGCGGCGGCCACCCCCAGCAAGCCGAGCCCTACCGCCACAAAGGTAAGCGGATCGCCCGGCCGCACGCCCCAGACGAGAGGCCGCAGCAGTTGCGATGCGAATCCGGCCAGCACGGAACCCACGATGACTCCTGCCAGTGCCAGCGCTACGCCTGGCAGCGCTACGGAGCGCATCGCCTGCGCCACGGTCGCGCCCAGCGCCAGCCGGATACCCAGCTCGCGCGTCCGTTCGGCTACGGAGTTGGCGATCAATCCGTAAATCCCCACCGCGGCGAGCAGCAGCGCCAGCCCTGCCAGCGCGCCCAACAGGACCGCCTGAAAGCGTTCTTCAGCCAGTGCGCGGTAGCGGACATCATCCATGCTGTGGAAGCCGGCAAACGGAAGCCGCGGGTCCACGGCTCCGAGAGCGCGCTGCATCCCCGCGATCGTTCCCTCCGCTGCTCCCGAAGAGCGCACGATCCAACTCGGCGAGAACCACACATGCACCATCTGCAGCGACTTGCCGTCGGTCTGCGCGGCGGGAATATAGACGTCCGGCATGGCCGCCAGCGGGCCAAAATTCTCTCCCCACCCGCTTTTCTGCTGGACATCGCCAACCACGCCCACGATCTCGCGCCGGTCGCCGCCCAGATCCAGATGCCGGCCGAGCGCATCGTCGCCAGGCATGTACATTTTGACGAATGCCTCGCTGACCACCGCCGCCGGCGCGGCAGTGCTGCTATCGGCAGCCGTGAACACCCGGCCGCGTAACAACGGAATTCGCAGCACGCGGAAGTACTCAGGCGTGACATAAAACAGGTTGGTGACCTGCGATTCCGTGTCCACGTGCCGGCCATCCAGCCGCTGGAACCCCGTATTCAGCGCCCGCTCGTAGGGCAGGCTGAGCGCTACAGCCGCGGACTCGACGCCCGGCAATTCCCGAATCCGGGCCAGACTTTGTTCGAAGAGCCAGTTGACGCTCTGGCTGGTCGCATAGCGCGCATCTTGCAGCGAGAGCTCAGCCGTAATCACATTGTGGGCGTCGAAACCCGGATTGAGTCCGCGCAGATGCGCGAACGTGCGGATCAGCAGGCCGGCGCCCACCAGCAGCACCACGCCGAGCGCCACTTCACTGGCCACCGACAGCCGGCGTGGCCAGGGATTGCGTCCGCCAGCCACGGCGCGGCCCGCCTCGCCCAGCGCCGCGCGGATCTCCAGGCGGCTGGCTATGAGCGCGGGATACAAGCCGAATAGAATGCCCGCCGCGATTGACACGCAAGCGGTGGCGGCCAGCACGCGCCAGTCCAGTTCCACGGCTTGCCATACGTTCAAGCTACGCGGCATCAGGACTTTGAGGGCCTTCACGCCCATCCATCCCAAGGCAGCGCCGGAGACGCCCCCGCATACCCCCAGCACCACGCTCTCCGCCAACATTTGCCGGATCAGCGCCGCGCGCCCGCTGCCCAACGCCATGCGGGTAGCCATCTCACGCGTGCGTCCGGCGGCCCGCGCCAGCAGCAGGCCGGCGATATTCACGCAGCCGATCAGCAATACCAATCCCACCGCCCCCCAAAGAATCAGCAGCGGTTGGCGCACGTAAACGGTCAAACCGCGCTGGAACGATATCAAGCGCAGGTGCGTGTAGGGGTCCTGCAAGAACTCACGCACGAGCGGCGCCCCGATCGCTTCCATCTGTCCGTTGGCCTGCGCCCACGTCGTGCCCGAACGCAAGCGGGCCACGATGGCATAGTTAGACCCCGAGCCCTCGCCCGATCGGGACGGACGCAGCGGCGTCCACAGGTCGGCCGGAACGCTGCTCTGGAAGTCCGCGGGCAGCACGCCGACGATGGTGTGCGGCTCGCCCCGCAAGGTGACCGCCTGTCCCACAATCGAGGGGTCCGCGCGAAATGCGCGCCTCCAGAGCGCGTAACTTAGCACCGTGACTGCCGGACCGCCCTTGCGGTCTTCCTCCGCCGAAAACTCGCGCCCGATGAGGGGAGCGATGCCCAGCACGCGAAAGAACCCGGCCGAGACACGCTGCTGCTTGACGTACTCGACCCGGCCTCCCGCCGCAAAGTTGACGCCCATCGAACCATCGCTGAACACGGCGGCGTCCAGATAGGCGGCATTGTCGCGCACCGCCTCCCAAACGCCGCCCCAAAGATTCGTCTGGTAGGCCTCGGAGCCTTTGCCTTGGAAATGCCGGGCGACCGAGAACACCCGCTCCGGATGAGGATAAGGCAACGGGCGCAGCAGCACAGCGTCCACCACGCTGAAGATAGCCGTGTTGGCGCCGATGCAGAGCGCGAGCGTGGCCACGGCCGCGGCGGTGAACGTGGGGCTTTTGCGCAGCACGCGCGCGGCGTAGCGCAGGTCGCGCGCGAATTCGTTGGGCCACCGCAAGCCGACAGCTTCGCGGCATTCTTCAACGGCCGCGGCGGTACTGCCGAATTCGATGCGTGCCCGGCGGCGTGCCTCGCCGGGTTCCACCCCGTGTGCCACCAGGTCCGCCGCGTAGCGCTCCATGTGGCTGTCCATCTCGGAAGCCATCTCGCCCGCCAGTCGCGACTGGCCGGTCAGCGCCCGCCACCACGATCTCACTTGCGCCAGCATGTCACGCCTCCTCCGGCTCCGCGGCCAGCACGTCGCCGATGGCCACCGCCAGGCGCTTCCACTCCTGCCGCTCGGTTTTCAACTGCCTGCGCCCCGCGGCGGTCAGGCGGTAATATTTGGCCTTGCGCTTGTTCTCGCTTTCGCCCCACTCCGCGGCGATCCAGCCGCGATGCTCCAGCCGGTACAGCGCCGGATAGAGCGACCCCTGCGGGACCTGCAGCGCGTCCTTCGAGACTTGCTGGATGCGCAGCAGGATACCGTAGCCGTGCAGCGGCCCGAGCGACACGGCTTTCAGGATCAGCATGTCGAGGGTGCCTTGCAGGAGGTCGACTTGTTTGCCCATATGGCTCCTCTAGCCATTCTAGGAGTGTTCTCCTAGGCTGTCAAGGGGAGAAGTGGGACAGGCCTCCGGTCTGTCCTTTGGAGTTCGGCCATTTCAATGGTCTGATACGCTTGAGACATGATCGACATCACCGCGGTACTTGCATTTGCCGCTGCTGCCGGCTTGCTCACCGTCACNNCCGGCTGCCTGATCTGGGGAACGGCAACTTCGCTTGGCCTCACCGGGCTGCTGGCAGTCTCCAAACTTGCCTATAACGCAGTTCGCATCGCGGGCGCTTGTTATCTGGTCTATCTAGGAATTCGGATGTGGGTGCGAAAGCGCGAGTTCAATATCGAAACGGACCCGCTGTCCGATGCTGCGGCTCGCAACGAAAACGGCGGGCATCGCTGGCTTGTGCGCGCC
>PKYZ01000233.1 GCA_003132865.1 Bryobacterales bacterium | reverse complement strand
CCGTCCATCGGCGCCACGACGGGCGCGCGTGCCGTGACCTCGCTCGCGCAGGTGGCGCTCATCTCGCTTGAGCCAGCCAGCCCCGAGTTGAGCGGCGCGCACGTGATGGCCCGCGCGCTCGATGCGCTCGACCGCGCCAACGTAGAGGTGCTGGTCTTCTCCAGCTCCAGCTACCGCCAGAACTTCTGCTTCCTGGTGCGCACGGAGGAATTGGCGAAGAGCCGCCAGGCTCTGGAATCCGCCCTGGCGCTAGAGTTGGCCCACAACTACGTGTATCCCATCCAGGTGGATGAGAAGGTGGGCCTGCTGGCCGTCGTCGGCGAAGGCATGCAAGGCAAGCCGGGCATCGCCGGGCGCATCTTCACCGCCATCTCGCGCGAAAAAGTGAATATCATCGCCATCGCGCAGGGATCGAGCGAGCTGACCATCGCCATCGTGGTCAGCCGCGACGGGTTGGAGAAGGCGGTGCGCGCCGTACATGCGGAGTGCGGCATGGGGCAGTGACGAGGAGCAATCATGGCGGCTGAGGCCACAATTGGCGAGTTTCTTGTCGGGATTCTGCCGCAATTACACACAGATAGGCGGTTTCCATATTGGCCGCCCGACTGTTTCGCTCTGTGCCTGGCACTGCTCAAGCGGACCGGCGCTTACGCGCGGCTTCTTCGCGATTGGCCGCCTGAGCCCCGCCAGGATGACGCCTTGGATGCTTGGACGGGCAGCGTGCGAACACTGGGCGGGAAATGGCGGAAAGGCTAGCAGACACTCGGATCTTTTAATAATGCCCTCGCCGGAGAGTGGCAGACGGTTTGCCAGTCATTTGAGGTGCCGCTCAATAAGACGCGAGACCGACGTGCACTCTGCGAGGCACTCATGAAGCTTGTCGCGGTTGCAGACGAAGCCTGCGACGGGGTGGGTGCCCCCAGAGATCAGGCGGTTGACCAGTCCGACCACTTCCTGGATTCTGCCTATGGCTTCTTGACGGAGTTAGGCACACTATGTGTCAACATCGATCGATCTCGGTTACGAGTGCTTCCGCGAATGCACACACCCCAGAACGGTTTGACCGAGCGGTCGCTGTCACTACACTTGTCCCTTTGCGACGCCAGTGAGGTTACGCCCCGATGGCAGTCCAGCCCGTTTCTTCAAAGCGACTCGATGAACCTGCTGTTGATCCCCTGGCCATTTGAAGTGCTGGTCGATCAATTTCACGAGACCGCAGACGCGGCAGCCCGGTTGCCCAAGGATTTCGGTTTCTTCACCTTTACTCATGACCCTCAAATCCAGCCCGAGAATCTGACCGCATTCGTCGAAGCCTTGCACGCCGACGGCAAGCGCAAGCTCGGCAGAATCGACGGAGTTGTCCTGCCGGAGCTGTCGATCACGGATGAGCAGTTTCGCGCCCTTCGGAAGGGCCTCCCTCCAGAGTGTTTCCTTGTCGCCGGCGTGGGCCGTAGCGAAACCAATGGCCGGCGAGGAACGAACGAAGTGAGGCTCTCGTTTCCATCGCTTAAAGATGTCTCCCAAAGGAAACACCACCCATGGAAACTGGACGAAGGCCAAGTCATCCAATACGGCTTGGGAGGTGTCCTTTCACCGTACCGCGAATGGTGGGAGTACATTGACTGCACCGACCGGTGTCTGAACTTTATTTCGATGAGCGAGGATCTGGTGATGTGTGCGCTCGTCTGTGAAGACCTGGCACGGCCCGACCCGGTGGCGAACATTGTTCGCTCCGTCGGCCCGAATCTCGTCATCGCCCTGCTGATGGACGGTCCCCAAACCAAAGAGCGATGGGCCGCGCGTTACGCGACAGTTCTGGCCGATGACCCCGGTTGCTCAGTTCTCTCGCGCACGAGTTTCGGCATGGCCCGACTCAGCCGCCCCCAGACGGGACTCAGCCGCTCCCGTGTAGTGGCGCTTTGGAAGGATCGCTTCAACGGTGCGACAGAAATAGAACTCCCCCCAGAAAACGATGCTGTCGCCGTCTCGCTATCAACCCGTTACCGCGAGGAGTTCACGGCCGACGGACGAGGAGACGACGGTAGTGCGGCCTTCCCGATCCTTTCAGGGGTGCATCCAATCAGCGCTGCGGCCAGACGCAAATAGCTGTAGACTTGGAGTATGGCAACTGTGAGCATGCTCAGGCTAACGCCGCACGATGGAAACGTGATTGCGGCCTTGGCACAGTTCACCGGCATACCTGAGGAAAGGAAGAAAGAACATCTCGCCAGCCTGGAAGAAGAGGATGCCCGCCTGGTCGGAGAAGTCCTTGTTGGCGTCCGGGAGTATTCGTCAGTGTCTCCCGAAGTGCAGGCCACTGTCGACCGCTATCGCGCTTGGGTAGAAAACAACAAGCGACTGCGCCGCCAGCGCGAGGCCCGGCAACGTTCGAGCCGCGGTCGATAGAATCTCGCCCCCCAACCCACCCCGCCCAATTTGTGAGATCCTGGGAACAATATCGCCCATTTCAACGTTTACCCCCACAAGGAGACCAGCGCAATGAAGAAGAGTTTTTACCTCGCCGCAGGCCTGTTGATCCTGGCGTCCGGATTCCAATTCGGAAAAGCGCAGGACAAGGCCGCCACCCGCACCCTCAAAGTGACCGTGCACTATGCCGGGTCCGGAACAGTCGACGACAAACACAAAATCCAGGTATTCCTGTTCGATTCGCCAGACTTTGCCCAGGGCAACGCGATGCCCACCGGAACGCAGATGACGGCGGACAAGAATGGAACGGTTACGTTTTCCGACATCGCCGGCTCGCCGGTTTACGTCGCCACTGTTTACGACCCCACCGGAGGCTACGATGGCGCATCCGGCCCGCCGCCGTCCGGCTCTTCCCTGGGCATGTACACCAAAGAGCCCCCGAAACCCGGGCCGATAAACATCGACGCAGGCAAGACCGTCGAAATCGACGTGTCCTTCGACGATTCGGCGAAGATGCCCTAATCACCTGCGCCGTAGTATTTCGGTCGCCACCACCGCCTGTCCCAGCGCGATGCCGCCATCGTTCGGCGGCACATGCGCGTGCATGAAGACCTGGAATTCCAGCCGCCGCAAACCCGCCAGCGTACGGGCCAGCAGCTTCATATTCTGAAACGTCCCGCCACTTAGGCACACCCTGTTCAGCTTCTCTTCCGTGCGCAAACGCCGGCAAACTTCCACGATTGCCTCCGCCACCGTATTGTGAAACCGCGCCGCGATCGCCGGCGCCGGGGTGCCTGCCCGCACCTCCGCGACGATGCGTTCGATCGCCGGCCGAAAGTCAACAGTGTCCGCATCGAGCGCGAACGGGTAGCCGTCCGCCACGCCATCCGCCGCGATCGTCTCCAGTTCGATGGCCGCCTGACCCTCGAAGTTAATCTGCTGGCGCAGCCCGACGAGCGAGGCCACCGCATCGAACAGCCGGCCGCACGATGACGTGTCGATGGTGTTCACGCGGTGTGCGATCATGCTGCGCACCACCTTCCGCTGGCTCTCGGGAACCTCCCGCCAAATCGCCAGTTCCGGAAATTCGGCAGCCGGCCCGAATGTGTCGGCGAGGTAACTGAGCGCCGGCCGCCATGGCTGCCGCACCGCCGCATCGCCGCCCGCCAGCGGCACATAGCGCAGGTGCGCGCGCCGCTCGAAGCCGCCGTAGTCCGCCACCAGGAATTCCCCGCCCCAGATCTGGCCGTCGGTCCCGTAGCCGGTGCCGTCCAGCGCCACTCCGATCACCTTGCCGCGCAGTCCGTTCTCGGCCATGCAACTGGCCACGTGCGCGTGATGGTGCTGCACGCCGATCTTCTCCAGGTCCGGCACGCGCAGCGCGTATTGCGTGCTCAGGTACAGCGGATGCAAATCGTGCGCCACGGCCCGCGGCTCCACCCGGAAGAGCTTTTTCAGATTGGCCAGCGTCTCTTCGAAGAAGACCAGCGTCTCGTAATTCTCCATGTCGCCGATGTGCTGGCTCAGCACCGCGTAACGCCCCTTGCTGAGACAGAAGGTATTCTTCAACTCGGCGCCGCAAGCCAGAATCTCGGCGACGTCCATGCCCAAATCGATGGCGTGCGGCACGAATCCGCGCGACCGGCGCAGCACGCGTTCCACACCTTCGAATGTGCGCACCACCGAATCGTCCGCGCGCATGTAGATATCGCGATTGTGCAGCAGAAACCAGTCGGCCAGCGGGCGCAGCCGTTCCCGGGCCTCCTCGTTCGAGGTCACGATGGGCTCCTCGCTCAGGTTCCCACTGGTCATCACCAGCGCATCGTAGGGCGCGCCCGCGAACAGCAGATGATGCAAGGGCGTGTAGGGCAGCATCACGCCGATGGTGTTGTTGCCGGGCGCGACCGCCGCGGAAATGCCCGAATCCGCCCGCCGCGGCAGGATCACGATCGGCCGCCGCGGGCCGGCGAGCGCCCGGCGATCGTCGTCCGACACCGCGCAGAACGCCTCCACCGCGGCCAGATCGCGCGCCATCAACGCGAAAGGCTTATCGCTTCGGCGCTTTCGCTCGCGCAGCAGCCGCATCGCCCCATCGTTGCGCGGATCGCACGCCAGGTGGAACCCGCCCAGACCCCGGATCGCTACGATCGCGCCTTCGCTCAGACGCCGCTGCGCTTCGGCGATCGGCGCGGACAATTGCGGCCCGCATTCCGCGCACGCGTTGGGCTGCGCATGAAAACGCCGGTTGCCCGGATCGTCATATTCCGCCTGGCAAGCTGCGCACATGCGAAAGCCTGCCATGGTGGTGTTCGGCCGGTCGTACGGAATGTCGCGAATGATGGTGTAGCGCGGGCCGCAATTGGTGCAGTTGGTGAACGCGTAGCCATAGCGCCGGTTGGCCGGATCGGTGAAATCGCGGTAGCAGTCGGGGCAGGTGGCCACGTCCGGCGATACCAGCACGAACTCGCCCTCCTGCGCCTGGCTTTCGCGAATCGCAAAATCCCGCTCGCCCAACGGATCGATCTCCGCCACCAGCATCTCTTCAATGCGCGCCAGCGGCGGCGTTTCGCTGCGCACGCTCTCGACGAAGCGGTCGAGCGCGGCGGTGGCGTCGGGACCGGTGACCAGAAGGTCGAGATCGCCGACGGTCT
>PKYZ01000645.1 GCA_003132865.1 Bryobacterales bacterium | reverse complement strand
CACGGAGCTCCGGGCATTCCCGAGCAATCTGGGCAATTGTCTCATGGAAGCGCAGCGTTTTGCCGAGGCCCTTTCTGGCTACGACAGGGCTATAGAACTGCAGCCCGGCTTCCTCCGCGCTCGATGGCACCGCTCCCTGGTGCTGTTCATGACGGGAGAGATTGAACGGGGCTGGATAGAATACGAATGGGGCTGGGCGGACGGGCAGCGCACCCAGCCGCGCCCGTTCGGCCAGCCGCGTTGGGACGGCAGCCCGCTCATCGGCACGCGGCTGCTTTTCTGGGGCGAGCAGGGCGTGGGCGACGAAATCATCTGGGCCGGGATGATTCCGGAACTCGGCGACCGGCACATTGTGGAATGCGAGCCGAGGCTGGTTCCCCTGTTCGCGCGCTCGTTCCCGGGAGTCGAAGTGATCCCGCGCGAGATTCCGCCGCACCCCACGACGGCCCTGGCCGATCTCCAGATTCCTGCCGCCAGCGCCGGCCGCTGGCTGCGCGCATCGCTTGACCGGTTTCCACGCCACCACGGCTACTTGCGCGCCGATCCGGAACGCGTCGCCCATTGGCGGCAGCGGCTGGACACCCTCGGCCCAGGTCTGGCCATCGGCATCTGCTGGCGCAGCGGGGTAACCGCCGGTCTGCGCAATCTTTCCTGCACGAACCTGCAGCAATGGGGTTCCGTCCTGTCCGTCCCGGGCGTCCACTTCATCAACCTGCAATACGACGAGTGCCGTGCGGAACTCGACCAGGCCCGCGCCCACTTCGGCGTTCGAATTCACGAGTTCTCCGGCATCGACTTGAGACAAGACCTCGACGATGTGGCCGCCCTGACCACGGCGCTCGATCTGGTCGTTTCAACCACCACCGCCGTCGCCGATATGGCGGGAGCACTCGGGAGACCGGTCTGGGTACTCATGCTCACCAGCGCAGGCCACGGGTTCACCATGGGTCAGCACTACGTTCCCTGGTTTCCTTCCATGCGCCTGTATGAGCGCACGTGGAACGAGCCGTGGGAACCCGTTCTCAAGCGCCTCTCCCAGGATCTGGCAGACCTGGCTTCGCGCGAAGCCGCCGCGCCCGATACGGCGCCGACGTTATGGCCCTTACTGCCATCGGGCCGCTAAAGCTCACAAGGCGCCGGCGTACGGCGAATGAATCGCCCCGGCGGCATTTCATAAGCCGCTGACATTTTAATGACATGACTACGCTCCCTCCTACCGAGCCAGACAGCCCGATTTACGACGAGCTTGTATCGCTGGGGATAGTTGACCGCAAGTCAGTTGTTTCCTACTGGCCAACTGTCCGGGATCGTTCCGGCATTTCCGTGTTTCGCTGTGAACAATCTGGCGTGATTTTTCTGAGCACAGCGGAGCATGTGAGCCTTTCATACTATGAGCGGAAACCGGGTGCGTCGTATTGGAGCAGTGAAAATCGTAACGCAGCATTGGCAGCAGCTTGGGAAGACGATCACCGGCGCGCCGAACAGATCCGTTACCTTGTAGCCAACAAACGGTGGCTGGATGTCGGTTCCGGCCTGGGCGGCATTCTAGACCTGCTGCGGCCCGTTGCAAAGGAAGTTCACGCGATTGAGCCGCAGCGTGACATGCGCGAGCTCCTCATTGGGTTGCACTATAACGTCTATCCGTCTATCGGGAGCTTAGGCGGCTCGTTGTCGAATGCGTTCGAGTTCTGTTCGATGTTTCACGTGTTCGAGCACCTGGCTGAACCTTTAGAGTCGCTCAGGTCACTCCATCGGGTGCTCGCGCCGGGCGCGAAGATATGGATTGAAGTGCCGCACGCCGGCGATGCCTTGATAACGAGTTTCAACCTCGACGCGTTCAAGAAATTCACATTTTGGAGCGAACATCTGGTGCTTCATACGCGCCAAAGCCTTCATACCTATCTGGAAGCGGCCGGATTCGCCGGAATCACTGTGCGGGGGTTCCAGCGGTATCCGTTGGCCAATCATTTGTTTTGGTTAATGCGCGGACAGCCAGGAGGTCACGCCAGGCTGCCTCAGTTTCGCGATAGGCGGCTGGAGGAGGCGTATGCTGGAGTTCTTCAGAATCTAAATCAAACGGATACATTGATTGCGATCGCGGAGAGGCCATAAGAAGTAAGCAGGCAGGTGCAATGCTGGTATCTGTCGGCATATTCTCGGTTTGGGGCCGCGGCTTCGCCATTGTCCCGCGCGGCCAATGCCGGAAACCGTCTGACGCGAGGCGGGCACATCGGCATCGTCGACCAGAAAGGGAGCGCGCTCAGACCTTGGCTAAGGCCGGCCTGGTCCGCGCTCCCGCTCGTCGACGAGTTGCAGGAAGGACTCGGCTTCGGCGTAGCCCGGGCGGAGCTTCAGTGCCTGATCAAAGTCGGCTCGCGCCCGCGCCAGATCGGGCTTGTACAGCAGATGATAAACGCCCGCGAACAAATGAGCCCTGGGGTCCAACGGCCTCACACGCGCGATGCGTTCCGCGATTTCAGTGGCTTCATGGAACATTTCGAGCTGGTGATATTCCGCGGCGAGAAAATCGAGCCGCGAGTCGTCGCCCGGGTCGGCGGCGATCTCTTCCTTCAGGATCTCGATGTGCCAGCGGTTCTTGCGGCGCCGCGCTTCCGGGTCCGAAGAAAAACTGTGATCGAGGCAGATGCCGGTTTTATGCAGCCGGCCGCCTCCCGACAGAATCGAGGCGTCGATTGTTTCATGCACGCGGCCGCGGTACCGATGGTTCGGCCGGTTGGCAAACAGCCGCACAACGTAATCCGTGGTGGGACCTGAAGAATCCGACCAACGATTGTGCCGCTCCAGGAAATATCCCGCGTTTTCGTCGCCGGCGACGAGCGTTTCGATCAGGGGCGCGCCCGCCCGATCCAGGGTCTCGTCCGCGTCGATCATCAGAATTCACCGGCCACTCGCGCGCGCGATGGCCCGATTGCGGGCGGCCGCAAAATCGACAACTGTGAAATCGAACGGGATCACTGCCGCTCCGTAGCGCGCTGCGATCAATGGCGTAGCATCCGTCGAACCGGTGTCGACGACAATCAACTCGCCGGTGAGATCTCGCACTGAATCGAGACACCGTGAGAGATTGCGCTCTTCGTTCTTGACAACTATGCAGATACTGAGCGCATCCGGTATAGGCGGCATTGCTCTCCCAATCTTACAGCGTTTCTAGTGCGGCGCGGACGTGCGCTCACAGTCGGGACGATTGGGGTGATGTTCAATCGTTCCGGTTATCGGCGCGCGGATTTACTGCCAACGGACGGACCTCGCCGGATGGATTTCCGGAGGGGCGGCCGCCGGGTCGATCAGTGGCTGAGTTGGGAGCTGCGTGAGCTCTTGGGCGGCCCGTAGATTGGCCCCGCGGAAATCTGCGCCCATAGTGGCGGCATCGTTGAAACGGGCGCCGGTAAGGTCTGCGCCTTCCAAGTCGGCGCTGTTCAGGCGGGCGTTCTGAAGGACGCCGCCGCAGAAGGGGAGGCGGACACGTCTTGCCAGAATCGACTCTGCAATCGAAGCACGAGATCCTTCACGTCAATCCCATGTCTATGCGAGAACTCCCTCTCGCCGAGAACGTGGTACGAATCCAGATTCTCCCGATGATGCCCCCGAGCACAGCCGGATCGCCGAGAAGTCCGCGGTCTTCTGCCCCATTCCCCTGGGGCCCAAGGCGTTCGTGCGGGCCGCTTCGATGACGGTCACCCGGCCGCTCACTCGGGAACAGACTGCGCATGGAAGCATCCGAATCCATGCCAGATACTCCTGGCTCCTATCTGGACCTCGCCGCGGTTGGAACCGCTTCTTGCGGACCGGCACTCTCCGTTTCGGAGGCAGGCCCCGCGACAACCGCACACTCCGGCGTAATGGCACACGTCTCCTAACCACAATCACCTCGGTTTTCAGTTGGAGGAAAAGCGCCCGGCCCAGGAGCAATGGCATCCTGAGCCGGGCGTTTTGCGTTTATGGCGTAGGGACGAAGCTCAGGACGACCGGATCCGGCCGCCGAACTCCTCTTCGCAGTGCTTCCAAAAGCTGCAGTGCTTGTGGCTGCAGAGCATAGACTGCCGGTTCGGACAGTACATCCCGGTTCCCATGGCCTTCTGCGCCATCGGATACAGGACCTGGGTGGCCCGGATATCAGGCTCTTCCACGGTGTAGGCCTGCTGTACGATCTGGACAGTCTGGGTCTTCACCAGACTGTCGATGCGCACTTCACCGCTGGCGCCGGGAGTGATTTGCCGGTAGGTGGCGAGTTGAAAGGCCGTAGTCGGGCGAGACACAGGAAGGCCGGCGGGGATGCCGTTTTGAAATCGATCAGCCGTCCTTCCATGTCCGGCACATCCACGCGGCCCCGGACACTAACGCCGGAGATCTCGCCCTGCACATCGAGTTCGACTGCGGCGGGTTCGACTGCCCGCGCGAGTAGAGCGCAACGGAAGCTCACAAGCATTTGGTTCTCATGGTGGCGGGCAGGCCGGAGCAGCCGGAAGACGCCACTTGTCGGAAACCGCTCAATCATCTATACTGATAGAAGGATATACGCTTATATGATGAGAAACGCTGTGTCCGAATCAGAAACCACCCGTCTCACCATTACCTGGTCCAAAGAGGCCGATCATGCCTTGCGCACTTTTCTGGGTTCCCAGGGCATGAAGAAAGGGGACCTCTCGAGATTCATCGAGGAGGCTGTCCGCTGGCGCATCTTTCATCAGACCGTCCGCGAAGCCCGCGAAGCTTTCGCCGACGTTTCCCCGGACGAGCTCCAGAAGATGATCGACGAGGCCGTCGAAGACGCCCGCGCGAAACATTATCGAGAGCGCGCCAAACGGTCCTGATGCGCCTCATCCTCGACACCAACATCCTGCTCTCCGCGCTTCTGTCTCCTCTGGGCGCGCCAGCCAAGCTTCTTGACGCTTGGGAACGCAAGACGTTCACGCTCGTCGCCTGTGACGCGCTCATAGCGGAACTCCGGGATGTCGCCGGCCGACCGTTCTTCCGGGCGAGACTTCGGGCCAGCGCGGCCGAACTGCTCGCCGCGGGCCTTCGGGACTTCTCTTTTTTTTGCCGGGACCTGCCATCCGGCCCCGTCGCGCCGGACCCCAAGGACAGTTTTCTGCTCGTGCTGGCTGAAGCCAGCCAAGCCGACTTCCTCGTGACCGGCGACAAGGAACTCCTCTCCCTGAAGCATTACAAATCCACCCGAATTATTACTCCCGCCGCCATGATCGAGATCCTGAAGGAAGCTGAGAGCGGCAAATCGCCATGCAACCCATAACCGCGGCACCGCAGTCTTGCAATCGCTGGCTATACCGGCTCGCATGGTTGCGGGCAGCCCTGCCGCTCGGAATAAGAAGACTCAGGAGATAGAAACGATCGGCCAGGGGATCTGCCGGCCGTTGCGACGGTTGAGAGTCTGCATGACTTCCAGCAGATGGATCTGGTGGGCTTGTGCAAACCACCTTTCGCCCAACCGATGGTATGAGTTCTGACCGGCCCGGTGGTGCCAGGAGCAGAGTGGGATGGCGGAGAAGTCCGACGTCTTCTGCCCTACTCCCCTGGAGCCCAGCGCGTTCGTGTGCGCCGCTTCGATGACGGTCGCCCCGCCGCTCACGCGGGAACAAACAAGGCACGGAAGCGTCCGAATCCAAGCCAGATACTCCGGGCTTCTGTCCGGACCGCGCCGCGGCTGGAACCGCATCTTCCGAACCGGCACTCTCCGTTTGGGCGGCAGACCGCGCGACAATGGGGCGCTCCGGCGTAATGGCACACTTCTCCTAAGCACAATCACCTCGGTTGGTTCTTGGTTCTGAGGGCAAGTGCCCGGCCCGGAACGCCGCAATGGCATCCGGAGCCGGGCGCTTTGCGTCTACAGGGTGACGACGAAGCTCAGGACGACCGGACCCGGCCGCCGAACTCCCCTTCGCAGTGCTTCCAGAAGCTGCAGTGCTTCTGGCTGCACAGCATGGACTGCCGGTTCGGACAATACATCCCGCTTCCCATGGCTTTCTGCGCCAGCGGATACAGGACTTGGGTGGCCCGGATGTCCGGCTCCTCCACGGTGTAGGCTTGCTGCACGATCTGGACAGTCTGGGTCTTCACCAGACTGTCGATGCGCACTTCACCGCTGGCGCCGGGAGTGATCTGCTGGTAGGTCGCGAGTTGAAATGCGTAGTCGGGCGAGACATAGGATGGCCGGCGGGAGGCCGTTTTGAAATCGATCAGCCGCCCTTCGATGTCGAGCACGTCCACGCGTCCCCGGACCGCCACACCAGCGATCTCACCCTGCACATCGAGTTCGACTGCGGCGGGTTCCACTTTGGGAGCCACCTCGTCCATGTACTTGGCGACTAGCCGTTCTCCCAGCCGGCGCAGGTCTCCTTGACTCTCGTCCGGTGTGAAAACCGTTTGGGGGACCTGTTCCATCCAGGCCTCCCGAAACACGATCACGACGCCGGTGGTCTCCAGATCTTCACGGGTTTCGAGTTTCTCCCGGAAATTGACTTCGAGGGCCTGGTGCACGGCCAAGCCCAAAGCGAGCGAGCTGTTTTTCCGCTCGGGGAGTTGCAGTCCGTACTTGAACCACCAGCGCGCCTGGCACTCGAAGAAACATCGCACCTGGCTGGGCGACAACACCGGCGCCGGATCGGTCTTGGCGGCCATGGTGCCATTCGTTGCGGGTAATTTCGTGAGCGCCACTTCCGGCGCTACGATCAGTTCGGTGAAAGAACGCTCGGGCGGTGGGGCAAGGAGCGGCAAGTCCCGCAAGGCAGGAAAGGCCAACTGCACCAGATGAGCAGACGTCAGGCCGGTTCTCAGCTCTGGCCCCATGTCAACCTCGCTCCCGCATGGCCTGGATGAACATGGTCAGTCCAATGGCCCGGATATCTTCGCTGGTGAACTGCAGCGAGTAGTTGCGCATCCGGGCACGGGACTCGACCCGCTGCGCGACTTCGGCCGCGCCGCTCATGGCCAGTTCCATCGCCGTTATCCCAGCGCCGGTCACGGGAACCGGAAGCAAGGTGCCGTCGGGAGAGGCCTGCAAATCCAGCGGCCTCGGCTTTTGGTGTGTGGTACCATTGCGATGGTTCTGGGCGTCATTGTTCAGACCACCGGCCGCGGCTTCCGGAGTGTTTGGCGACCCTGCCGGATGCCGCGGTTCCTCGATCCTTCTGACGCGCCACTCGATCCAGCGCTTGTTCTCCTCGCGCAGTTCAGCCTTGCAGATCTCAAAGATCTCGC
>PKYZ01000507.1:153-3831 GCA_003132865.1 Bryobacterales bacterium | reverse complement strand
AGATACGGCGTTGAACGAAGCCGCCGGAGGCGGCAGACGCTTCGCGTGCGCATAAACTCGCGACGATGTGGTGAAGGGCCTGGTGAATGGCGTAATGTGGGTCACAAGGAGGTCCCTTGTGACCCACTTACGAAAAATGATGCTGGAAGAACTCCAGCGTCGCAATCTGTCCAAGCTTACCGCGGAATGCTACCTGCGGGCCGTGGAGGAGTTCGCTCTCTTCTACAAGCGCCCACCCGACCAGTTGGGCCGGAACAGATCCGACAGTACCAGGCACACCTGTTTACCGACCGGAAATTGGACGCCAACACGGTCGCACAACATCTTTCGGCTCTCCGGTTCTTCTTCGTCAAGACCCTGAAGCGGAATTGGAGCGTTGAGGAGACACCCTATCCCAAACGACCGATTCGGTTGCCCGACGTCCTGAGCCGGGAGGAGGTCCAGCGGTTGATCGAGTCCGCCGACAACCCGCGGCACCGCGTCTGGCTGCTGATGCTGTACGCGACCGGGCTACGACGCGAAGAACTGGTGCAGTTGAAAGTGAATGATGTCGACAGTGCCCGCATGCTGATTCACATCCACCAAGGCAAGGGCAATGAGGATCGCGACGTCATGCTTAGCCCAAGGCCGCTCGAAGAGCTTCGCGAATATTGGCTGCGGACGAGTTTCAGGCCCAAAACCTACCTCTTCCCCGGTGGAGGCCGTGCTCACGCGACCGATGTGCCGATGAGCGCCAAGAGCGTCTTCCACGCGGTCAAACACGCCGCCCAGCGCGCCGGCTTGAAGAAGCGTGTCCATCCGCACACGCTTCGCCATTGCTTCGCCACGCATCTACTCGAAGCGGGTGCCGACTTGCGCACCATTCAACTTCTGCTCGGCCATGCGGATCTGAAAACCACGAGCCGCTACCTGCACATGTCTGAGGTGCATCTCAGAGCCACCGCCAGCCCTCTGGATTCACTCCCATTGAGATCCGCATCGAAGTTTCCGGAAACTCCGGCGTAGACCCTGTAAATGACCCGGCCGCTCCTGGAGTTGGCCGACATCATACGTGCCGCGGGGCAGAGACTCATCGACCGGCATCCGGCTTGGCTAACCTGGCTGCACGTCAAAGTGCTGGTCGCCATCGAGCGATGCCGCACCGCCGCGCTGGGCGGCCATGTCGATGAGTGTTCGCGCTGTGGCCATCGCGCCATCTCCTACAATTCGTGCCGCAACCGGCATTGCCCGCAGTGCCAGAGCAACGCGCGCGACCGCTGGCTCCACGCGCGGCGTTCCGAACTGCTGGCCACACCCTATACCCACGTCGTTTTCACGCTCCCGCACGAACTGGCGCCGCTGGCTCTGCAAAACAAGGAGGTGATGTATGGCCTGCTATTCCGCTGCAGTGCCGAGACGCTGATCGAGGTCGCCAGCGACCCCCAGCACCTCGGCGCTGAGATCGGATTCTTCAGTTCAGCGTCCTGCACACCTGGAATCAGAAACTGCAGCATCATCCCCATGTTCACTGCGTCGTTGCGGCCGGTGGTCTATCGTCGGATCACACACGCTGGGTTCGTCCCCGGCGCAGCAACTTCTTCGTCCCGGAAGCAGTTCTCAGCAAAGTCTTCCGTGGCAAGTTCGTCGAAGCCGTGAAGCAGACCTTCGCGGCGGGAAAGCTTCAGTTCTACGGACAACTCCAGTCCCTGGCGCAGCCCAAAGTCTTCCACAGTTTTCTCCGCCAGCTCTTCCGCCACCGCTGGGTGGTCTACTGCAAACCACCCTTCGGCGGGCCCGACCAGGTCCTCCGTTATCTGGGGGCATACACTCATCGTGTCGCCATCTCCAATCACCGACTGTTTCACTGCTCGAAGACCAGGTTACTTTTCGTTGGAGAGACTCCGCTCACAAGAACAAGAAACGGCTCATGACGCTCCCTGTCGATGAGTTCCTACGTCGATTCCTGCTACATGTGTTGCCGCGCGGCTTCGTGCGCATCCGCCATTACGGCTTCCTGTCCAGTCGCCGCCGGCGGGAACTTGTGCCGCTTCGCAAACAGCTCTTGGGCGCTGTAGTTCCCACTCCCACACCAACGGGCACACCTGCGCCTGCCGAGTCCAATCCGATGTGGATCTGTCCCCTCTGCGGCGGTCCCATGATTGTGATCGAACGACTCACCGCCGGTCAGATTACACTCCGCTCTCCACCGCAGGCGAAGGCTCCATGATATGTCTCAGCTCATTGATTGTCGAAGTATCCGAAGTCGCCGCAAGGCGCTTACTGCCACTATGCCCGCTCTGCTCCAGCCAAACAGATCACCACCGTCTCAACCCCTCCCTTGTTCTGTCCTTCACGGCGATCACCGGCCTGCGATACCGATTCGCCCGCCTAAATCAGTTTTGGCAGCTCCGTTTCTTCGCCCGAACCGCGCTTCTACAGCCCGGACGGCAGCAAGAGGCCATTCAAAACCCATAGATCTTTCGTGCCAAACCGGGAAGGCTTCCTTCAACGCGCCGTATCGAAAGCACCGCGGCCCGACCACCACCCCACCCCGGAGTCTCTCATTTGCCGCGGTGCTTCCGATACGGTCCTAGGCGTTCTGGGAAACAGCTCCGGCCTTGTCGCCCTTTGTATCCGAAGCGTATGGCTCGCGATCCAAACTGCCCCACCACCAACCAGCCGCAGGCCGGTTGAAGCACCGCCATCACGAGTAGATCCCCGGCGCCTCGTAACCAATCGCCTGCACATACTCGATGTACGATCCCGGATAAACGCGCGGATGGCGATCCTTCCCGCTCTCCCCTCCCAACTCCAACACCCGCGAGCCCAACCCCCGCAGGAACATGCGGTCGTGCGACACGAAGATCATCGTGCCTTCGAAGTCCTTCAGCGCATCCACCAGCATCTCCTTGGTGGCCACGTCCAGGTGATTGGTCGGCTCGTCGAGCACTAGGAAGTTCGGCGGGTTGTAGAGCATCCGCGCCATGGCCAGCCGCGATTCCTCGCCACCGGAGAGCGCCCGGATGCGTTTGTCCACATCGTCGCCCGAAAACTGAAACGCGCCCGCCAGCGTACGGAGCGCCCCCATGCCGTCCTGCGGGAAGTCCTTTTGGAGCTGTTCGACGATGCTCAGATCCGGATCGAGCACCTCCAGGGACTGCTGTGCGAAGTATCCCATGTTCAGGCTGGCGCCCAGCCGCACGCTTCCGGCATCGGGCGTACTGGCGCCCGCAATCATTTTGAGTAGGGTGGTCTTGCCCGCGCCGTTCCTTCCCATGACGGCCCAGCGTTCTCCCCGCCGGATCGTGAGATTGAACCCCTCGTAGATCACGCGCGAGCCGTAGCTCTTGTGCAGATCCTCAATCACGGCCACCTGGTCGCCCGACCGCGGCGGCACGCGAAACTCGAACTTCACCACCTGCCGTCTCTTCGGCAGTTCGATCTTCTCGATCTTGTCCAGCGCCTTGATGCGGCTCTGCACCTGCGCCGCCTTGGCTGCGTGCGTCCTGAAGCGGTCGATGAAGCGCTGTTCCTTGGCCAGCATGGATTGCTGCCGGGCGAAGGCCGCCTGTTGGTTGGTCTCGCGGATGGCGCGCTCACGCTCGTAGAAATCGTAGTCTCCCGAGTAAGAGACGATCTCGCCCGCATCGATCTCCGCAATCTTTGAGACGACGCGGTTCATGAACTCGCGGTCGTGCG
>PKYZ01000507.1:0-142 GCA_003132865.1 Bryobacterales bacterium | reverse complement strand
CGCGCCAGCGCCACGCGCATCTTCCAGCCGCCCGACAACGCCCCGGCATCGCCGTCGATCTGGTCGTCCTCGAACCCCAGGCCGTGCAGCACCTCGCGGGCTTGCGCCTCGAGCCCATAGCCGCCCAGATGCTCGTACTCCT
>PKYZ01000255.1 GCA_003132865.1 Bryobacterales bacterium | reverse complement strand
GCTCCAGTCGGGCTGCGGGAATCGTTGCGGAATCCGCAGACGGTGCAGCCAAGCCTGATAGATTTCGCAGGCTATGGAGGGATGCCCGGCCGGGGTCATCGGGTCCCGGGCAGGCGGAGCGGGGAGCCATCCCATGGCCGGCACGCTGGTAGGGGCACGGGTTACTTGGCAGCCGGCTGCTTCGACCATCTCAGCCCCCCGGCTGGCCAAGCCCAACTCGGCGTGCAGGAGTCGCGCCCAGGGAGCGTAGCCGTTGGCCTGGCGCCGCAGGGGCTTCTGGTTGGTGAAGCCAGCCAGCCTTCCCAGATGGCGCCAATCGGCGCTGGCCAAGTCTGCCCCATAGAACCGGGCCAATTGTTTGGCAATGGCGCCGGCGATGGCCGGTTCCAGGGGAATGGCACTGACTCGAATCCAGGCCTGCAAGGTGGCCGGGACTGGTCTGGAGCACGACACAGGGCGTAAGCCTATGGGTTCGCATCAGGTTCAGAGCCGCCGGGCCACCATGGTCCAGATCCAGCAGGATATAGCCAGGGTTACCCGATCCGGAGTAGGGTTGAATGTATATATCACAGCCCTCGCGGTTGCGCATGCGCAGAAATCTTATGGTCGGTTCCCGGACCAACTGAGTGGCCGTCCACAGCCGCTCTCCGGGAAACGCTCTACGGGTAGTTTGGTGGATCAAGCGAACCAGATACAAGTCGTTGGGCATGGCGGCGAGCTGCCGGCGGACTGCCTGCCACGAGAGAAAGAATCCTTGATCAAACATAATACATTTGCCGGCGAGACGAATCGCCGTACAATGCATTTATGGTGTGCCCGGGCGGGCGCAAGGGTAAAGACAGTTTCAGCGAACAGCAGGTGTTGCATCTCGCGACTGTCTCAAAAAAGGGCGCAGTCCAGCGCAACCTGATGTAACCGAAAACCAAAAAACGGTGTCTCGTTGCAAGCGCTGCCGTTTCGGCTCCGCAGACCGAAGCCTGTGCCAAATTTGCTGACCCAAGGGCGGCAAATGTAAGTTTGGTGGGGCAGGCGGTTTCGCCTGCCAGCCCGCTTTGGAGAATGGCCACAGATCCATGGAACCCGGCTGGCGAGGACACAGGCTGAAGCCAGGCTGAAGCCTGCGCTACCTCACTTCGACCGCCGGAATGTTGGCGTCGCGGACCTGTTTGTTGAACGCGGGCAGGTCGCCCTCCAGCAGCTTCTTCAGCTTCTCCAACTCCGCGTTGGATTCGGTGGCGAGATCTTCGTACACCATCTGCTCCTGCCGCGTCGGCGCGGCGTCGCTCTCTTCGACGTCGCCCTTCAGGGCCGCCAGCTTGTTGTTCAGCTTGATTGGGAAGTTGAGGGCATCCTCGCCGGCCTTCAGCTTTGTCTGGTAAAGCGCTTCTTCGACCTCGGCCAGCTTCTTGTCGAGAGCCTTGGCCGCATCCTTGACCTTGTCTTCCTTCTCGTAGCGCGCGAGCTGCTTCTTCGCCTCGCGGATCTCGATCACGGCCTGGTTGACCGCGCTCAGCTTGTCGCGAATCTGCAGCGCCAGCGCGAGCTGCGCGGCATAGTCTTCCGGCCGCGTCTTGACGCGAGGATCGGGCCGCACAGTGAACGTCTGCGTTTGGCTCTGTCCTGCCACCGTGAGCTTCGCGGTGTATTTGCCGGGCGCCGAGGTGGGACCCGTCACGTTGCCCGCCCACATGATAAGACCGGGAAACTTGGTCGCGTCCTCGTAGCGCAGACTCCACACGAAACGATTGAGCCCCGCCTCGGCCGGCAGTTTCTCCGAGCCTCTGGGCGGCCCGAAAGCCCCCTCTTCGGGATCGGCAGGACCCTCTTCCTTCTTCTCGATGTTCGAGTATTTCTTCACCAGCTTGCCATCGGCGTCGAGGATCTCGAGGGTGATCTCTTCCTTTTCCTTGGGCTTTGCGGCGAGCGAGTAATAGATAGCCACGCCGCCCGCGGGATTCTGTCCAACGGGCCGGCTGGACGGGATTTCGAAGCCGCCGCGCACGCCGCGCACGGCGTCCTTCGGCTGGAACAGGTGCGCCGGTTCTTTGAGTGCCGCAGGCGACAACTGGTAGAGCAGCGGCACATCGTCCAGTATCCAGAACGACCGCCCCTGCGTGGCTACGACCAACTCCTGCTCGCGTTTGTGGAACGCGAGATCGGTGATGGGAACCACCGGCAGATTGAGCTGAAACGCCTGCCAGTCCGCGCCGCCGTTGAAGGAAATAAACATGCCGGTTTCCGTGCCGGCCGCCAGGAGGCCCTTGTGATTGGGGTCTTCGCGCACCACGCGCGTGAAGGAGTGGTCCGGGATGCCGCGATTGATGGCCGTCCAGGTCTTACCGGTATCGTGGGTGACGAACAGGTACGGCCGGAAATCGTCCCACTTATACATGGTCGCGGCGACGTAGGCGGTCTGCGCGTCGTGCGGCGAGGCTTCGATGGAATTGATCTGGATCCATTCGGGCATCTCCTTCGGCGTGACGTTCAACCAGTGCTGGCCGCCATCGCGCGTGACGTGAATCAAGCCGTCGTCCGAGCCGACCCAGATCAGCCCTTGCTGGAGCGGCGATTCGGCGAGGGTGAAAATCGTATCGTAGTATTCCACGCCGCTATTGTCCTTAGTGATCTCGCCGCCCGCCGGACCCTGCTTGGTGCGATCGTTGCGCGTAAGGTCCGTGCTGATGGGCTTCCAGCTTTGTCCTTCGTCGGTTGTCTCGAACAGGATGTTGCCACCCGCCCAAAGCTTGGATGGATCGTGCAGGGAAAACAACAACGGAAAATCCCATTGGAAGCGATACTTCATGCCCTCGGCGCCATAACCCATGGGATTGTCCGGCCAGACGCTGACGTTGCGGAACTGTTCGGTGGAGTGGTCGTAGCGCGTGAGGTAGCCGTCGTAGGATCCGGCGTAGACGATCTGCGAATTGCGCGGGTCGGGCGCGATCCATCCGCTCTCGCCTCCGCCCACGGGATACCAGTCGCGCTCGCCGATGCCGCGTCCGTCGCTACGGCTGGCGATGCGCACGGTAGAGTTGTCCTGCTGCGCGCCGTAGACGTGATAGGGATAATCGTTATCGAGCGCCACGCGGTAGAACTGCGCGGTGGGCTGGTTATCCTCGCTCGACCAGGTCTTGCCGCCGTTGGTGGAGATGGTGGCGCCGCCGTCATCGCTTTGGATCATGCGGTCCGGATCGTTGGGCGCGATCCATAGAGCGTGACGGTCGCCGTGCGGCGCGCGGACCATGGAAAACTTGCGGCCGCCATCCACCGACTTCCACATGGATGTGTTCAGCACGTAGACCGTCTCGGCGCTTTTGGGGTCCGCGAAGATGTGCGAGTAATACCAGGCGCGCTGGCGCAGGTTGTTTTCCGAGTTGGTCTTCTGCCACTTCTTGCCGCCGTCGTCGCTGCGGTAAACGCCGCCCTCGGCGGCTTCCACGATGGCCCACACGCGTTCGGGATTGGCCGGCGAAATGGCCACGCCGATGCGTCCGAGCACGCCTTTGGGGAGACCGTCATTGCGGGTGATCTCGGCCCAGGTATCGCCGCCATCGGTGGATTGAAACAGCCCGCTGCCCTTGCCGCCGCTTTCGAAGGTCCACGGCTTGCGGCGGATCTGCCACAGGGTGGCATAGATCAGATTGGGATTCGACGGGTCCATCGCCAGATCGACGGCGCCGGTGTCCGCATCGCGGTAGAGCAGCTTCTGCCAGGTCTTGCCGCCATCCTTCGAGCGGTAGACGCCGCGCTCTTCGTTGGGGCCGAACAGGTGGCCCACGGCCGCCACGAACACGATGTCGGGATTGCGCGGATGGACGACGATGCGGCCGATATGATAGGTGTCGGGGAGGCCCATGTGTTTCCAGGTTTTGCCGCTATCGACGGACTTGTAGACGCCGTCGCCCGAGGCCGCGTTGCCGCGCACGCAGGCCTCGCCCATGCCGGCGTAGACGACATTGGGGTCGGATTCCGACACGGCCAGCGCGCCCACCGATCCGCTCTTCAGTTGGCCGTCGGAGACGGAGACCCAGGTGGCGCCGGAATCGGTGGTTTTCCAGATGCCGCCGCCGGTGGCGCCGAAATAATAAGTGGAGGGCTGGGTGGCGACGCCCGCTACGGCCACGGCGCGTCCGCCGCGGAACGGGCCGATATTCCGATATTTCAATTCCTTGAGGGTGCTGAAGTCGACCTGCGCGCAGAGCATGCCGGCTGAAAGCAGCAAAAGTGAAAGGTTCCGCATAGCAGGGTCATAATATATCATTTCGCGGCATGTGGGCATCATTTCGTTGGCGGGATGGCGCCGCGGCGGCGCAACGCGGGCTGCCGCACCCATTTGCGGGGTGGGCGATACCCCCATTTATTTGGGTTCGGTCGGTAATTTTCATGGGTTGTTGTGCACGCTTATGCATTTTTGTGCACGGATTTTTGGTTTTCGGGTGAAGTGGAATTCTGAACGAACAAAGCCAATTCGGCGATTTTGGGTTTAGAGGGCACCATAGAGACACGCTGGCCGTTCTCAATTCCAGTAGAGCATGGGGCGAGGCTGGAACTGACCCTTGGTTTGCGTAAAGTGTTCAGAAATCGGGCAATTTTCAAGGGCTTCTTTTGTGACCGGCACTTGGGCCATGGGCGCTGACGTAAGCATTCTCGCTGGGACTGGGTTCCCAATGTGCGCTCAACAAAATCTTTGACCATGACGAGGGGAACGCCGGACTGGAGAAGGTGCATTGCCTTTGTATGTCTCATGGTATGGGGACTGATTCCCACGCGTGCCAGAGTGGGCATGGCGGGTGTGGCCCGGCGCAAGTACTTCAGCAGAATGTATCGAGCGCCGTGCCGGCCCAGCCGGCCGCCCCGCCCGTTTTGCAGGAATGGCTGTTGTTCGTTGAGTTGACGCCCCTCGGCGCACAGGAACTGTCGGAC
>PKYZ01000698.1 GCA_003132865.1 Bryobacterales bacterium | reverse complement strand
TGTAGTCGAACCAGACGCAGCCTGCACCGGTGCTTTCGAGCAGCGACCCCAACTTGCGCGCGCCGATGCTGTGGGTGAACTGGATGCCGGAGGCGGGTGTGGCATCTTCGAAGCGGATGGTCACCGCTGGCCGATCGGCGGCCCAGGCTAGGCCTGCCAGCAGGAGCCACGCGGCGCTCGTTCGCACCATTACGGCGGGCGAAGCTCNNTGGAGGTCTGCCCCACTGAAGTGGCCAATCTTCAGTATGATGGTTCGCATCATTGTCCTCCCCCTGTCATTTTGACCGGCACATCCGCGCGCAGCAGCACTTTCGGCACCGCATTCTCGGGCGCGCGTTCCGGACCTGCGTGGCAGCCGACGCATACGCGCTGCTCGCCGCGCCGCATCCAGAACCAGCCGCGCTCGGCTTCGATCACCCGGCCCGAGCGGTCCCGCAATTCCATGCGCAGCGGCTGCTCGCTCGGCACGTGCAGGAAAAACGATCCATCGCTTTCCACCGGCGTCTCGCCGAGCAGCGCGGGCTTGCCCTCGGCGCTTTGGGAGTAAAGCCGCACGCTCCCGATGGCGCCTTCCGTGATATTGGTCTTGGATGTATAGGCGTTGAGGCACAGCAGATTGGCGCCCGCCCAATCGTGCAAGCCCGAAGGAAATCGCAGCGGAACCTCGCGCGCGGCCAGCACCATGGGCTCGACGCCCGGCCCGTCCGTCGTCTTGGCGAGCGCGCCATTCGCCGGATTCAGGCTATAAATGGCATACGGAGTGCGGGCATTCGGGCGGAAGGAAACCAGCCATTCGCCGGGCGTCACCTCGGCCAGCGGTCCGGCGAACTCTCCGCCGCGCACCGGGTCCATATCCACCTGTGTGGCCAGCGCCGATGTGAAGCGCGCGAATCCTTTATTGGTGGTGAACACAATGTCGCGCGACGCCAACTGCCGCGCGGCATGACGGCTGACGCCATGATCGCAACGGTAGGCTTCCACGCCGCTACCGTCCGGATATACCGTATATAAGTCGTCGGTGGCGGATTCGGCGGATGGGTAGGAGCCTTCGTAGAGCACGCGCCCGTCGTGCAGGACATCGCACGTCAGGTAGTTGCCGGGCACATAAGTGATCCGCAGCGGCTGCCCGCCCGCCAGCGCCAACACTTCAAGTTGATAGCCTTGTGGCGTTTTCCGGGCATAGACGATTTTGTCATCGGGCAGATACAGCGGACGGATGGAATCCTCGGGCCAGGCCGCGATGCGGCGCGGCTCGGCAGTCCCAGTTGCAGGCCCAGAGGGCACCCCCACCGGCGCTTCCCAGATCTGCCAGGGATCTTCGCGCCGCGGCTTGCCCGCGAAGAGCACGTGTTGGCCGTCAAAAGATACTTCCGGATCGGCGGAAGCGAAGAAGCCCGGCGCGAGGTCGCGCGGGTCGACCGCGGCAACCAGGCGAATGGCCGCTCCCTGCGGAAAGCGCTCCTGCCCGCACGCCCAGGCGTCCGGATCGAATCGCGGCGTCGCAGTGTAGACGTGCGCGGGCGGGCGGATGGCATCGCCGGAAGCCAGCGCCAACAGCGTTCCGAACGACAGAACTCCGGCGGCCGCTACCCACCAAAACTTCCAAGTTCGCACGACTTGGCTGCTTTTATTCACTACCTTCAGACCTGTTTATGTCTAACCCCTGAAGTTCGAATGGTATCGCGGGGGAGGGAGGTTTACAATAACCTTTTGATACTAATGGGTTGGGAGTACAGGGCGCCGCGGAGTTCGTTCAGCGCCGCGGCCGGCAAAACACAGATCAACGCGGATAGGCAGCCGAGTACAGGCCGGTCTTCCGAATGGCCCCCGCCGAAGGGCGTTATTATGGCGGCAGATGCGAAACAAAATATGTGGGGCATGGCTGTTCGCGATCTGCCTCACGATGACGGCGGGCGCCGCCGGTCAAGCGCCTGACGAAGGCCAGTTGGCTCGCTTTAAGGAGAAGGTCCGGCAGGACATGACCAGTATTCCCAACTATACCTGCCTGGAGACCATCGAGCGCGCGCATCGCCAGCCGCATTCACGCAACTTCAAGCCTGCCGATACGGTTCGCCTGGAGGTCTCCAGCGTGGCCGGGAAGGAGCTGTTCGCCTGGCCCGGGTCCCGCCAATTCGAAGATCGGGAAGTGACGGCTTTGGTGCCCAGCGGCGCTATCGGTACCGGCATGTTCGCCACCTTTGCGCAGAATCTATTCGTCACGGGCAAAGGCACTCTCGAATACCGGGGCGAGGAGACTCTGGCCGGGCGTGGTTCCGTCCGTTACGATTTTCATCTCACACAGCAAGAAAGCCGCTGGGAAATACGGGCTAACGACGCCGAAGAGATAGTGGCCGCTAAAGGCTCCTTCTGGTTTGATCCCGTCTCTCTGGACCTGATCCGCCTGGACGTGTATGGCGACCACATGCCCTATAGCCTGCGGCTCGAGGAAGCCGTCATCCGGACCTTTTATGCCCGCGCGCATATCGGCGATGCCGACGCCTTGCTGCCCAAACGATCCGAATTGACGATGACGCATTTCTCCGGTGAGGCGAACCGCGATGTGATCGAGTTTTCCGATTGCCACGAGTACCGGAGTGAATCGACGATCAGTTTCGATGCGCCTGCCGCTTCTCTGCCGGAGGTCCCCAAGCCGCAGGTGCGCGAGGTAGATCTGCCCGCCGGCCTGCTTGTTCCTGTCGAATTGGACACCGCCATCGATTCGAAGACGGCTTCGGTGGGCGATACGCTGCATGCGCGGGTGGTCGAGGAGGTTCGGTACTAGGGGGACTTTGCCGTGCCGCGGGGCGCCGTAGTCAGCGGGCAC
This sequence comes from Bryobacterales bacterium, assembly GCA_003132865.1. Next base: position 3,740 of record PKYZ01000698.1, on the reverse strand, counting down.
ATCCGCAAGCTGGACCGCGCCTCATCGTCGCGGCCTTTCGCGGTGGGGATCGAGTTCTCCGAAGTCGAGTGGAAGGGCGCACGTGCAACGTTTTATGCTGAACTCGTGGATCTCGACCGCAAGTCCGCCGGCGCGCACCGGCCGGTCACATACTACGACGGCCATGCGAATAAGGTCCTGATTGAAGGCGGAATCCCCGGCGCCGGCATCTTCTATATCGAGGCCGCGGGGTTTCGCATCGTGCCCGGCTTCCATATGCTCTGGCGCACACTCGCACGGCCTGGGGGTGCGGCTCAGCAGCCGCGCTGAAGTTCGGGTAGAATCGTAGAATAACCAACGAGACCGAACGCGTGCGAGCGGCCATGAAGCCGCCCCAGTTGACCGCCATCTATCCGGGCTCTTTCGACCCGATTACCAATGGCCACCTGGACCTGATCGTACGCGGGTGCTGTCTGTTCGACAAGCTGATTGTCGCGATTCTGCGCAACGAAACCAAGCAGCCGCTGTTCAGCGTGGAAGAGAGAATCGAGATGCTGGGCGAAGTGGTGGACTGCTATCCGAACGTGGCCGTCGACTCCTTTGAGGGATTGCTGGTGGATTACGCGGCGCAAAACGGCGCAACCGTGCTGTTGCGCGGCATACGGGCGATCTCGGATTACGAGTATGAACTGCAGATGGCCTTGATGAACCGGCGGCTGCGTCCGGACATCGAGACGGTTTTCATGATGGCCAGCGAGGCGCACTCGTTCATCAGCTCGCGTCTGGTGAAGGAAGTGTTCGGGCTGGGCGGCAACATCGGGGGGCTGGTGCCGCCGCCGGTGGAAGACAGGCTGCGGAAGCGGTTCGGGCGAAGCTAGCGGAAGCGGCGAGGAACCAAGGAGCGACGATGGTAGTGCAAAGCAATCAGGAAATCGCTGAGCGCATATCTTTAATCAGCGTGTCGTCCACGATGAAAGTGGCGGCCGATGCGGAGAAGTTGCGCGCGCAAGGCGTGGACGTAGTGGACTTCGGGGCTGGCGAGCCGGACTTTCCGACGCCGGACAACATCAAGCGCGCCGCCGTGCGCGCTTTGGAACAGAACTTCACGAAATATACCAACGCGGGCGGCACGCTGGAGCTGAAGCAGGCCGTCTGCGAAAGGCATGCGGCGGATTTCGGCACGCATTACCAGCCGGGCGAGTGCCTGATCACCGTGGGCGGCAAGCACGCCATCTTCAACCTGACGCAGGCGCTGCTCAATCCCGGCGACGAGGTGGTGATCCCGGTGCCGTATTGGGTCACTTACAAAGACGTGGTGAACTACGCCGGCGCTACTTGCGTGTTCGTGGGCACGGACGAAGATAAGGGATTCACGCTGACGGCGGACATGGTCGAGCCGTACCTGACCGCGCGCACCAAGCTCGTGCTGATCAATTCGCCGTCGAACCCCAGCGGCGCGGTGCTCGACCGCACTGAGTTCGAAAGGATCTACCGGCTTACAGCGGAGCGCGGCGTTTTCCTGATGACCGACGAGTGCTACTGCCACTTCCTGTACGATAGCCATCCGTTTTCGATCGCATCGCTGGAGGGCGCGAAGGAAAATGTGCTGGTGGCCGGGTCGCTCTCGAAAACGTATGCTATGACGGGATGGCGCATCGGCTTCGCGTTGGCGCCCGCGCGAGTGATCGGGGCCATGATGAAGCTGCAAAGCCATTCCACTTCCAATCCGACGTCTATCGCGCAGAAGGGCGCGGTGGAGGCGCTGCGCGGGCCGCAGGAATCCGTGGGCACGATGCTGGCGGAATACGCCAAGCGGCGCGACTTCGTCATCGGGCGGCTGGGCGCGATTCCCGGCGTGCACTGCGCCGAGCCGCGGGGCGCGTTCTACGCATATCCGAACATCGGGGTGGCGTTCCGGAACGGCATCTCCAACAGCGCGCAGTTCGCCGAGAAGCTGCTCGACAAGGCGGCCGTGGCGGTGGTTCCGGGCGAGGCGTTCGGTACCGACCGGCACGTGCGGATTTCTTACGCCACTTCCATGCATGAGCTGGAGCGGGGCTTGGAGCGCCTGCACCGGTTTATAGTAGAACAGTGAAGGTTCGGCGGCTCAGCTCCACGGCACTCGAAAAGGTTTGGGGCACTCCGGAGACGGAACCCTGGTATCCGCGCGGCGCGGGGAAGACCGGCGAAGTCTGGTTCGTTGCGCCCGAGGAGCCGCGCCTGTTGGTGAAGTTCCTCTTCACGTCGGAGAAGCTCTCGGTGCAGGTGCATCCGCCGGATTCCGCCAGCGGTCCGGGTAAAACCGAGATGTGGCATGTGCTGCGGGCCGGGCCTGATGCGCGGTTGGCGCTGGGCTTTGAACGGCCTCTGGATCGCGATGAGGCGCGGGCGGCGGCGCTTTCCGGCGAGATCGAGGGACTGCTGCGCTGGTATGCGGCCGAAGCCGGCGATACCTTCTTCGTGCCGGCGGGCACGGTACACGCCATCGGGGCGGGCATCGCGCTGTGCGAGATCCAGCAGTATAGCGATGTGACCTACAGGCTCTATGACTACGGCCGGCCGCGCGAGCTGCATTTAGATGCCGCGTTGGCGGTGGCGGATTTGGGCTGCCATCCGGGGGCGAGCGCGCCCGTGGATTTGGGCGATGGGCGGCGGCTGCTGGTGGAGTGCCCATACTTCCGGACGGAATCGATCGCGGTTGATGGTGCGGTGGAGGGCGGCTTGACCTGGGCGGGTGCGTTGCGCGCCGAGTTGCCGATCTGCCTGGAAGGCGACGGGCAGTTCGGCGATGAAGCGTTCGCGCCGGGCCAGGTTTGGGTGGTTCCCGCGCATGCGGATGCATTCACGATTCGTCCACGCAATGGCGCGCGTTTGCTGCGGGTCTTGGTGCCATGAGAAGCGGTACGCTGGCCTCTTCGGTGGCGGCGGTGGTGAGCGCGCTGGCGGCGCTTAGTTGCTGCCTGCCGCTGGGGCCGTTCCTGTTGGCGGCGGGATCGGCCGGCGCCTCGGGGATCTTCGTATCGCTCGAACCTTACCTGATCGCCTTCGCGGTCTTGATGCTGGTAGTAGGATTCGTGCAGGCGTTCCGGGCGCGCAAGTGCGGACGCGGACGGCGCGTCTTGAATGTGACCGTGCTGCTGTGCTCGACCGGACTGGTCGCGGCGATGCTGTTCGGGCACGTGCCCGCGAGCGCGCCCGCCGGCCAGCCGACCGTGGCTGCTCTCCAATTGGACAGCTTCCGGCAATCGTTCAACGCTGCCGCGGATCGCACGCGCGTGGTGGTGCTGCTCTCGCCCACTTGAGGGACCTGTCTGCGGGGGGCCTCCGCGATCGAATCGGTTCTGCGCGACGTACACGATCCCAATGTGCGCGTGTTCGTGGTTTGGGAGCCGGTCCTGGTCACGGACTGGCACGCGCCGGGCGCGGGCGCCGTGGGGCGGCTTCCGGACGCGCGCGTGGCGCAGTTCTGGGATCCGCGGCATTCGCTGTCGCAGGCGATCCGGCGCGCGGCGCAATCGAACCAGGCCGGCGTGCTCGGCGACCAGCGGCTGCACGGCCGCGTGGTATGGGACTTTGTGGCGATCTATCCTGCAGGCGTGCGTTGGAGCGACGCGTTCCCCGCCGCGCAGTTCGCGGGCGCCCCGGTAGTGCGGGTGATCGACGATTTCCGGCGCCAGTTGAGCGCGACCAGGGGGTCCCGCGCGGACCGGGGGGTCCGCCCCACTTAACCAGTGGCGGATCCGCTGCTACACTCGACGCAT
>PKYZ01000604.1 GCA_003132865.1 Bryobacterales bacterium | reverse complement strand
CATGCCGCTCCACTTCATCGCCTGGCCGGGCTCGCGGACTCATGCGCGGCCATCTATTGTGCAACTTTGAGCTTACCGCCGTTTGTGAGGAACGCGGTACTTCCCAACAACCCCAAGACCGGACCCGACAGGTTCTGCTAGGGCCCACGAATCTCGGAAGCGAAGGAGTCCGGTTATGCCTTGCGCTGGCCCTGATAGGCCTCCTTTTTCCGGCCTGCTCAATACCACCGCCCAAGTAGTGTTTCCAGCCTTCATCAGGCCTGAACTTGAAGCGGCCGTAGTTGCTGCCGACAGGCATCTCACAAAACTCTTCGAGGGCTGGATAGTCGCCACGCCAGACCGCCGGAAATTCGCCGTGCGGATCAAGTCATACCCGGAGCTGGATATTTCCGTGCCGTTCGACTGGAGCGCGACTGGGGCCGAGGTTACCGAGCGGGTGGAACAACCGTTGCCGAGACGAGTATCTGGAAGCGATCCTGTATCATCCGGATGGAGGACGCCGGGCAAATGCTGCTGAAATACACCATGGTCTTGCCGGTCCGAACCCACGTATCGTATTCGATCTTGGCCCCATGCTGACCGAGATCGAACGCGACGGCCAAAGCCTGCCCGTCTCCGCCTCCGATTGGCCATTTAAGGAGCGTACGGGGACGCATCTTGAGGTGGACCCCGTGCACCGCGTGCTGGTGAATCTTGTAATCGGCGTCATGCTCGAGCGCCGCCGGAATGTTCGCCACCGGAATGCTACTGGATATCATCCACACAGAATAGGACTGGCCGGCGCTATCCCTCAGCATTACGGCTTCGCCTCCACTTGAAGAATCCGAGTCCCCCATGATCAACCAACCGGCCGGCAGCCGGATGTCGGTCCCTGTCGCGGTGAGGTGGTAGATGCCATCCTCAAGCGTGCCCTTCGTTAGCTGTGGGGGAGATGGAAGAGCTGAGCCAACCGTCGCCAGAAGCAAGAGAGCAACGGCCGCTGACGCGGCGAACCTGAGTCTCATACCTCTTCTCCTTTTCCGGAGCGGACTGCGTTGCCCGGCTGGAAACAGCTTACATAATAGCGAGAGCTTGCAAGGGTTGCATCGATTTCAGCCAGAAGGGAATCGTACTCCTCCGCGATATCCCAAGGGCACCTTGGGCAGCCGAAGCGACGAGCGTGTCAACTCCCGTTCCGACTGAGGCTGCGTCCCTGAACCTGTCACTGTGCCTCTCGATTATGGCGATGATCGCTTGCGCATCCATACAGCGCTTCCTGGAAGCGGGGAGGAACGCAGAGGCGGAGGCTGACACGTTCTGGAGGCTTGAAGATCTATGGCAATCCCACAGGGGACATCAGCCACGCGTCAAACTTCCGGTCAGCTTGCGCTGCGTCCTCCCGAATTGAGTGTACCACCAAGGCGAAGAGAGTGGCTTCTGCGGCAGCCGCAAAATGAAAAGGCGCTCCGCGGGGGAGCGCACCGCGAACGACGGCGTTGTGTAGCATTATCGACCGACACTCCGCTTGGACGCTGCGCACAACCGGCACTCTGACCGTGCTGGTCAGCCGGTCGTTGGCGGCCGTTTCCCGCGCCGTTTCCGCGGCAATTTGCCTGCGGACCTCATCCAGTTGCTTCGAAAAGCCGCGACACCTTTTGCTCGTGGAACTGCGCCCGCTGCAAGGAGCAGTTGCATCCGTGGGCCTAACGACAACGTTGTCTCGACCGACCACCGCAATTGCCGGACCTCGGAAAGCAGCGCCTGCATAGTGGCGTTGTCCTGGTTTGCAGTTTGCGCAGGCGCCAGGCGCACCGACGATGCGGCCAGCGCCGCCAATAAAACGATTCGCGCCAAATCTGCAGATCTTCCTCACGGGCATGCCGGACTCCGGCGCCATCGCCACGGTGACGATTCAGAGTCGCAGCCTGGTTCCGCTGTACGCCGGCGCCGCGCCCGGACTCCTGGGCCTCGAGCAGGTCAATGTGGCCGTGCCGGCGGATCTGCAGGGCGTGACCTCCAATCTGGACGATTTGCGCCATGGGGACCGGCAGCCAGCAGTATTGCAGCCAGCCCGAGTCTATCGCCCTGAAGCCATGACTCGGAGTTCCCGATTGCGGGCGTGGCGTTGCCTCTCCGCGCCTGTGCTGCTGCTGTGGGGCTGCGAGTGGCCTACCTGATGGTCAACCTGCTGGAAGAAGTACTGCGTAGCGGTTCCAGCGACCGGCAAGGCGGGCACCTCGCACGACGGATGGCCCACGTTCAGCGGCGCGATGGGCGGTGCTGCATCGTGGACCTGATCGGCAAGCACGGGCGCATTCGGACCGTGCCCGTGCCCGCCCGGGTCAAAGTCGCCATCGATACCTCTCGACCGGTCCCGCCGACGTGGTGGATGGCTACATTTTCCAGCCCGTCAACCGCAGCGGCCGGATGCAAGGCGATGCGCTGTCCGAGAAGGTCGTGTGGCAGATGCTTTAAGCCATACGCCGTGGCCGCCGGAGTCCCTGGCATTGCGCCCCACGACACCCGCCGCTCCTGTGCGAAATTCCGCCGAGAAGCCGGAGCCGATCTTCGAATGGTTCGGACTTGGGCTGTTCTCCGTTTGGTGCAGTTAGCGCTTTTAGCCGCACCCGAACGACCGGGGGCAGGCGGAGCCTCCGCCACCCGCCCCGACACAACTCTACCGGTGCGACGCGACTTTGCTGGTCGCGGGATAGTCCGCGCTGGCTTCGCCAGATGACGAGATATCCTGGGCGCCCGTGTGCTTCAGCAAATCTTTGGCCCGCGTTATCTGGTCTGACGTGTCGCAGTGTACCGAAAGAAGAACGCCGCCTTCTTTGATGTGCCCTTCATAGCGCTTGGCCTCATACTCGGGGATACCCATCCCCACGAGGGCGCCAATCAGACCCCCGACGGCGCCGCCGACTCCGAGCCCGGCAAGAGCGCCCATGATCGGGCCGGCCGCGATAAACGGACCGACCCCCGGAATCGCAAGAGCGCCGATCCCGGCCAGCAAGCCAAGCGTCCCGCCGATCACCCCGCCGGTCGTAACGCCGGTGGCGGTGCCTTCCGGCGCTTTTGTGTTCTTCTCATGGGCAAAGTCTTTCGAACCCTGGTTGTCCTGGAGCAGAACCGAAATGTCGTCATTGGAGAAACCTTCCTCCCGGAGGCGGTCGACGACCCGTTCCGCCTGATTTGCATTGTGGTAGATGCCAAACACCGCTGTCTTTTTTCCTGCCATGATTGATCTCCCTTTTGACTATGAACGAACATACTTCGGGTGAGGCTTTACGGCTTCACTGACATTTGGTTAACGACCTTGTCCGGGCCGCCAGCCGCTTCGGTGGCCTTTGCTATGATCGACTTCACCTCGTCGTCAGACCGCACCGGACCTTTTAACGTCACGGTTCCGTCTTGACTAATGATTTTGACGTTATGGGCATAGGTGGAGAGACCCTTGTCAGCGATGACGGCCTTGCGGATCTTCGCCGTCAAAGCGCGATCGGCCGCATTCATCTTTTGTTGATCGGCGGTTGCTTCGCCGGGATTTTGGTCGCGCTTGTTAACGGCCGTGTTGTCAGGTTTCGTCTTGGCGTCCGTCGATTGGGCATAGACGGGGCCTGCCCAAAACGACAGCAACAGGGCGGACGTGAGTACCCGAGCTTTTGTGATCTGGAATAGACGCATACGCCCTACTCCAAGCATGTGGAGGCCCAATGCGCAAACCGAGAGGATTGGTCCGCCGGGCTCGAAATGAAAGAACGCTTGGAATCGGTCGGAACAAGAAACCAGGGTCCATTCTGCTGACACTGCAAGATCCGGGTACGGGCCCCCGAAGCGCAGGCTCCGGCAGATGAGGCGCTGGAGGCGAATCGGCAGGATCTTACAGGTGGATCTGATCGGTAAGGTAATTGGGACGGATCTTCAGATCTGCGGCCGTTCAATTCTCGTCTACCTCTCTTTGTTGGAGGTGCCCGTTGTGACCATACCCGGTCACTTGACCCTATACAGTCACGTTTGAGCGCCCTCCCGGAGCAAGGCACGGAGCCATGGTGGCAGGTCCGGCAAGTCGAAGAGTGGACCACTGTGAACACGGGCCAATAGGCCGTTCGACCCGTTTGCACCCTTCCCGCAGCATCGAACGGACGCTTGCGCTTCTTATCTAAGTCCGGTTGTGCCTTGCTCCGCCATCGAAAGGCGGCGGATGCTTTCGGTATTCTGTGGCGAGGGCGACAGCCGCGGCAGCAACGTGCACGGCCTGCCTCTTAACCTCTGTTGCCTTTTCGTACCTGGCCTTGTCGAAGGCCATCTCCTCATTGGGATTTGCCGCAGCGCCCACGTACCACGGGTCTGCATGGAAGAATCCGTAGTCGCTGAAGCCGTCCCAAAGAGACCACGCTACGGACTCGATATAGCTCAGCGGGCTCGCCTTCGGCTTCGAAATGGTCTTGAGTTCATTGTTCTGGTCCTTGCTGGCAATAAAGTAGGCCGCCACGCGCCCCCAAGTCCGGGGATCGTACGGCAGATCCTTGCCGAGCTTGGTGCTCAGGGCGAGGCAGCGATCGCGCCAATCGGCGTCCTTCTCACGGTATTGCGCCGGTGCCACAAAGAACCCGCCATCCAGCGAAATCAGCCGGTCGGCGAAGAGTTTCAAGCGACTCGACATCGCAGACTGATTGACGCCGGTAGAGCAGAACATGACGTCGCAGTTCAGTACAAGCGGATAAATCTCCTGCATGGGGTCCAGCGGAAAGCAGTTACAAGGGAAGCCACAGAGAGAGCTAGTCGTCGAATAACAGCAATTGCATGGCGAAATATTATAGTCCCGGAGTCGAATTTCCGTGATCTCGTACTTCTTATCGCCTTCGAATTGCCGGACCGCCAACTTGAGCAGGAATTGACTGTT
>PKYZ01000320.1 GCA_003132865.1 Bryobacterales bacterium | reverse complement strand
CCGCTGGTAAACATTCTCGTTCTTGGGCCCAGATTTCCGTTTTGAGCAGTTATGAATAACCACTTGACGCCCTCCGACGCCTTTATTCATGCGGGTTTCAAGGTGACGAAGATGCTCTGGAGGTCAACGCCCAATGGGTGAGAAACAAAACGGACCCTTTCAGCTCTCCTTCAACGCCTCAATCAAGGTCGATTTCCAAGGATCACGGGTCACTTCGGACGACGCGGGAAGAACACGCAACTTCCGCCGGCGGAGCTCCTGCGCCACTCCGCCTACAGCCGCATCGCGGGCTATGAGGATGTCAACGATGCCGAGAGAGCCTCGCAAGATCCGACGCTCCGGCTGATCGGTTCCGAGAAAACTTGGGATCGTGGTGCGGCACTGACCTTCCGCTTGCAGACTTTTGAGACCGAGATGCTGGCCGAGGAGGAGAACTTCCGTAGCTTGGCCCGCATCAAGCGCGAACTCATCGGAAAGGCCAACGCCATCGATGCTCCACAGCGGATCGTGCTCGACATGGACAGCACCAAGATTCCGGTTTACCTGCTATCACCCGCTGCTGCTGTTCAATAGGGAAGGCGGCTGTCTGGCGGCAAAGCTCCGCCCGGCAACGTCCACAGTGCCGACGATTGGGAAGGACTGCTGCCGCCGGAGTTCCAGCGGCAACAGAAGCTGGGCAAACAAGTGAGTGCATGACAAGGGCAGACTGGCGTCTTTGAGGCGTACTGTAGGTACTGAAGCATCAAGGGGGAAAATAAACTTGCTCTCAACGGTTTTAAAAAGAGGCAGGCGGGTGTATACTCAACGCAGCCGGGATGCCAAAATCGGAATTTTGGGTAATGAGTTGATACGATTTTCCGGGGTTATATGCTTGGCGCTTTGAGGCTAAAATGGAAATCCCGTTTTAATCGAGATGTAGGACGACTCGCGCATGATTCGGGGCTCCTGCCGAAAGGATAAACACGTTTATGAAGAAACTTGCGTTTTTCGCCACCCTGTCGATCTCAACGAGAAAGACGATGTTACAATCCATCTCTTTCTCTTTAGCAACCTCTTTAACAATGCTCAGCTTCGGCTCCTCGCCGGCAGCCTGGGCGCAAACCAACACCGCTTACGGGACCAATGCCCTGAGCCACAACACTACCGGAAGTGCAGATAGCGCGTTCGGCGGCAATGCCCTGGGGCAAAACACCACGGGATCCGGGAACACCGCGACTGGATGGGATGCGCTCTACTTCAACACCACGGGTTACAACAACACGGCGACTGGCATAGCTGCGCTCGAAGCCAACGGCACGGGCATAGGCAATACGGCGACTGGCGTGGGTGCGCTCGCAAACAACGGCAAGGGCAAAACGAACACGGCGTATGGGTGGAACGCGCTCTACTTCAACTCGGGTAACGATAACACGGCGATCGGCACCTTCGCGCTCCAGGACAACGGCTCAGGCGGCAACAATATCGGAATTGGCGTTGAAGCTGGCCTTTATCTCACGACGGGCAGCAACAACATAGAAATCGGCAATATAGGCAACGCGGGCGAAGCCAACACCGTCCGGATCGGTACGGAGGGCACCCAGACCGCCACTTACATTGCAGGCATCTTCGACACCACGGTAACCGGAGGCTGCACAGTAGTGGTCGCAAGCACCGGTCAGCTCGGGTGCGTTACGTCATCGGCGCGTTACAAACGCGACGTCAGGGATATGGGCGACGCCAGCGATAAGCTGATGAAGCTGCGGCCGGTGACCTTCCTCTACAAGGCCGACGAAACGGGCGCCCAGCAATATGGACTGATCGCCGAGGAAGTCGAAAAGGTCTATCCGGAGCTGGTGATTCACGATGCCGACGGCAAAGCCGAAACGGTTGCCTATCATATGCTGTCAGCGATGCTGCTCAATGAAGTTCAGAAGCAAGCTCGCGCGAATCGGCAACTCGCCCGCCAGCTCGATCAAAAGGATGAACAGATCGCTACGCTGCAGCAGCAGGTAGTCGCGATGCAGAAAAAGGACGTCGAAATCGAGGCACTGGCCGCACGTCTCGACGTGCTCGAACGGCAGGCGCATGCGTCAGAGCCAGACCGCCTGGTCGCAGCGTCGCACTGAACGGAATTGCCGGATCATACCGCTGCAGAGATGTCCCCGACCGCACTTTTCCTCAGCGCACCATGGTGCCGAGGGCGGCGGCTGCGAGATTGCTGGCGAGTCTCCTTCACGGATCTCACACGGTTGAGGGCCTAGTCGAAAGCGAACAGGCAGGTGAACAACTGCCCTGCAGTAATCAATTCGAGATTAATTTTGTCGCTTCTTGGGCCCCAACGGGCGCTGCACGCCACGTTTCGAAGAACTAATTCACGCTGGATCTCTTCCACGCGCTTCCCACCCCCGTTCAGGCGCTAGCGGGTCAAGAACTCTCAACTGTGGCTAAAGGACCCGGCCCACCCTTGTCTTCATTTCCACAGTTGGCGTGGAAGCTGCGACTATCACCTGGGTGTGGATCGGCATCCATGAAGAGTACAACCGGCTTGTGCGCGGAGAATAGGTTCTCAGGCGCCGGCCGTTGTCGTTCGTTTATTTACTGCCCCTTCGCTACTGTCACTGCCTCCCACCGCACTGCCACCTTCTCGATCCGCGCCACCGCCTCCATCAGATTCTCCAGCGAATTGGCGTAGCTAAACCGGATATACCCTTCGCCGTAATCCCCGAACGCCCCGCCGTTCAGCCCCGCCACGCCCGCTTCCTCCAGCAGAAAATCGGCCAGCTCTTTCGACGGAATGCCGGTCTCCTCCACGTTGGCATAGGCGTAAAACGCGCCCCCCGGAACAGCGCAACGGAAACCCGGAATCCGGTTCAGCCCCTGGCAGATGGCGTCGCGCCGCCGCCGGAACTCGGCGACCATGGCGTCGACCGCCTCCTGCGGGCCGCGCAGCGCCGCGATCCCCGCACGCTGCGTGAAACTGGCCACGCACGAAAGCGAGTTCACCATCAGTTTGGTGACCGCGCCCACCAGCCAGGTGGGCATCACGCCGTAGCCCATGCGCCATCCGGTCATCGCGTAGGTCTTCGAGAAGCCATCCAGAATAATGGTCTTCTCCAACATGCCCGGATAACGCGTGATGGAAACCGGCGCGTCTTCGTAGTAGATCCGCGAATAGATTTCGTCGGCCAGCACGATCAGATCGCGCTCCCGCACCATATCGGCAATGGCGCGCATATCCTCTTCCGGGATCACCCCGCCGGTGGGGTTCTGCGGCGAATTCAGCACCAGCATCTTGGTCCGGCCGCTGAGCTTGTCGCGCAGCAGGTTCAGGTCGAACGAGAATCCGCGGCTCTCCACCAGTGGCATGGGGACCGGCGTGGCGCCCAAGGTCCGGATCATCGACTCGTAGATGGGAAATCCGGGGTTCGGGTAGATCACCTCATCGCCCGGCTCCAGCAGCGCCATCATCGGGAAGAAGATGATGGGCTTGCCGCCCGGCACGATGGACACGTGCTCCGGGCCCACGCGGATGCCGCGCCGCCGCGAAACGTCTTCCGCGATCGCTTCGCGCAGATCGGGAAAGCCCTGCGTCGGACCATAGTGCGTCCAACCCTCGTCGAGCGCGCGCTTGGCCGCCTCGACGATGTGCACCGGCGTCGGAAAGTCCGGCTCGCCGATCTCCAGGTGGATGATGTTGCGCCCTTTGGCCTCCAGCGCCCGCGCCCGCACCAACACATCGAACGCGGATTCCACCCCGATTCGATTCATCCGTTCCGCCAGCTTCATGGGATCTTCCTGAAAAACGGCACGCCGTCGCGGATTTCCACGCGCGACACGCGGCCGTCAATCGAAACCCGCTCGCCCAAGATCCGCCCCGTCACACGCCCGCCCGAATCCAGCGCCACGATGGCCGTCTGGTAGGGCACGTCCGCGGCGAATGCGTCGGTCGCGGAGTAGATCACGGTCTCCGTATAGATCGTTCCAGTTACGTCGCTCATACGGTCCCCAGAATGGACACTACGCAGGTGGCGCCCGTGCCGCCCAGATTCTGCGCCAGTCCAAGCGAATGCCGCGGCACCTGACGCTCCCCCGCTTCGCAGCGCATTTGCAGCACCAAGTCGCAGATCTGCGCGACGCCGGTCGCGCCCACCGGGTGGCCTTTGGACTTCAGCCCGCCGCTGGTGTTGATCGGCTTGTCGCCCGTGCGCGCCGTGTGGCCTGCCAGCGTGAACGGGCCGCCTTCGCCGCGCGCCGCGAATCCCAGGTCTTCGATGGCGATGATCTCGGCAATAGTGAAGCAGTCGTGCAGTTCGGCGAACTGGATGTCGGCCGGCCCCACCCCAGCCATGTGATAAGCCTTCTCGGAGGCGCGGCGCACCGCCGGGAACGTTGTGATGTCGGGCTTCTGATCCAGTGCCACGAAGTCCGACGCCTGCGCGATCCCGAGCACGCGCACCGGCTTATCCGTGAACTCGCCGGCGCGCTCGGCCGGCCCGAGCAACACCGCAGCCGCGCCGTCGCTGATCAGCGAGCAATCGTAGAGGTTCAGCGGATCGGCGATGGGCTTGCCGGCCATGGCCTGCTCCATGGTGATGACCTTGCGCATGTGCGCATCGGGATTCAGCGCGCCGTTGGCGTGGTTCTTCACGGCCACGGCGGCCAGATGCTCGCGCGTGGTGCCGAACTGGTACATGTGGCGCCGCGCGATCATGGCAAACAGCGAAGCGAATGTGGAACCGGCCTTGATTTCGCCCGCGCAGTCGCCCGCGCCAGCCAGGATCTCAGTCACCCTGGGAGTGGGCTGGCAAGTCATCTTCTCTACCCCAACCACCAGCACGGCGTCGTACACACTGCTGGCGACGCCGGTATAGGCGTGGAAGAAGGCCGAGCCGCTCGAAGCGCAGGCCGCTTCCACGCGCGTGGCCGGCACTCCGTGAATGCCGAGGGCGGTGGAAACGTACGGCGCCAGGTGATTCTGGCCCGCAAACGAAGGACCGGCGAAGTTGCCGAGGAAAAACGCATCCACCTGCGAGGGAGCGGTGTGCCCGTTGTTGAGGCACTTTTCACCGGCTTCCACCGCGAGCGAACGGAGGTCGCGGTCGGGAAACGCCCCAAATGGCGTCTTCCCGATGCCGATTACGGTTACAGGTCTCATGTCACCAGCCTATTGCGCTCGGCCATTCTCCAGCTTGCGCACTCGCTGCTCAAGCGCATCCAACCGGCGGTCCCGATCGGCCCACAGACCATCGGCGCGTTCCGTCCACTCGATCACTCGGGCCATTGCCCGGCCGCCGCCTTGCAGCAGCCCTCCCTGGCGATCCTGGCGGGCTTCCATGCGATCCAGCCGTGCCTTGACGTCCTCAAACTGTTGCTGGACGTGCTCAAACTCCTGGTGCATCTCGCGTTTGAGCGAGTCAAACAACGTCTGGAAAAACTCCATCGTGTCACGGTCCATACGGCTATATTGTAGCGAGTCGCGAAGTATGAGCAGTAGTACTGCCCGCCCGCACCGCTCGCACCCCACTGGGCTAAAATTAGCTTAACGCCGGTAGGAAACGCCTACCAGCTTTGTTTCCACGTTTTAGAGGTTTCCACGTCATCTTAATAGGACCGTGGAAGCCGTAATATACGCCCTGATGAGCGAAGCAGTGGATCCCGGCCTGGAACTCCTGGAGGCGCAGAACAGGTTTGTTTCCGACAACTTACGCCGGATTTTCGTGCAAATCTACCGGATTGTGCGTAACGTGGCCGACGCCCAGGACCTCACGCAGGAGGCATTCATCAAGGCGCTGCAGCGGCAGGATCAGCTTAAGGATGAGCAAAAAGCGGCGCATTGGCTTTCGCGCATTGCGACTAATACGGCCATCGATTTCCTGCGGCGCAACGGGCGGGTGTCCTATTGCGAACTGGACGCTGCCCCGGAAAGCCACGACGAGAGTCCGGAGGATATCTTGTTGCGCTCCGAGCAGCGCGACTATCTGGAAGACGGCTTGCGCCTGTTGACCGCGCGCGAGCGGGCGGCGCTGATGCTGCGCGATGTGGAGGGCTTGCCGGCCGAAGAAGTGGCGCGCCGGCTGGATTGTTCCAAGGCAACCGTGCGGTCGCACATCGCCAACGCCCGCACCAAGCTTCGCCGCTATATGGAAAAGAGGAAGCCATGACGCATCCGAATCAGTCCATTCTGGCTCTTTACGCCGGCCAGGACCTCGGTTGGTTCACCCGCCGGCGTACGGAGCGTCACCTGGCTCGTTGCCGCGAGTGCCGCGACGAGGTACAGGTGTTCGCATCGGCGCGCGACAACCTGATCGCGCTGAATGAATTGCCGGCCATCTCCTGGAACCGGCTGGCCGCCGAGATGAAAGCCAATATCCGGCTGGGCCTGGCGGCCGGGGAATGCGTGCGCGGCGAGCGAACCGCGGGACCCCTCGCCCCGTTTGGGATTTTGTCCGGCGCGCGCACGCTGACGGCTTGCGCCAGCGTGATGGCGCTTGTGGCGGCGGGTTTGATCCTGCAGCGGCCAACGCCGCCCGCGCCGTCTGCGATCTCGGGCGATGGCGCGGTCTTGCGGGCTACCGCCACCGGTATCGAATTGAATGAGGGCGGGCAGACTTTGAGCATGCTGCATGTGCGCTCCAGCGACGTAACGTATTCGGCGGGAGCGCAAGGATCCATGCGGGCCGGTTACGTGGATTCCGACACGGGCAACGTAACGATTAATAACGTGTATGTCCAGTAAATTTGCGATTCTATTGGTGGCGGGCATCACTGCGCTGTGCGCGCAGGAAACGCCGCTCGACAACTCGGTGAAAATCAACCTTCCGCCGGATTCGCCGTTGACCCTGATCTCGGCGAACCTGGGTGAATCGCACGTCAGCCAGCGCGGCAGCGCAGTGGTGCTGGATCTGGATGTGACCCTCACGCTGCACAACGCCAGCCCCAACCGGGTGCGCGGCGTTAGCTTGATGGTCACCGCGCAGGAGGTGACGCCGGGCGGCAAGGCTTCCGTCTCGGTCCCCAGCCTGGACGTGCCTCCGAATCAGAATTTCCCGGTGCGCATCGACCTGCGCCTGTTGCGGCCGGCACAGATCGCCGGCGGTCCGTTGGTGCAGGTGAACCTGGATGGCGTGCTCTTCCAGGACTATACGTTCTACGGTCCGAACCGGCTGGATTCACGCCGCACCATGACTGCCTGGGAAATGCAAGCCCAGCGCGACCGCAAGTATTTCAAGTCGATCCTGGCGGCGCACGGCATGGAAGGGTTGAAGCAGGCCATGCTGGAGAGCCTGAATCGCCAGGCCGAGCGCCCGCGGTTGGATGTGCAGGTTTCGCGCGGGCGCGCGGTGACCTCCGCGGCGGTGGGGGAGCACAACGCGCGCTTTGCGTTTCTGCGCTTCCCGGATGAGCCGGTGGAGCCCGTTGATGGGTGGGCCGAGATCGCGGGCAACGAGGCTCGCAACCCCCGGATTGACGTGCGCAACCTTTCCTCCCGGCAAGTGCGCTCCGTGGAGATCGATTGGATCGTGACCGACCGGCAGGGCAAACAATACATGGCCGGTTCGGTGCCCGCTTCCGGTCCCGAGTTCAACCTGAAGGCCGGTAGCACCAGCCGCGTACTTCAGGACACCGCGTTGCGTTTCGCGCGTCTTTCGAACGATGGCGGGGCGCCGGTATCCATCGCGGGCATGACGGGTTTTGTCGGCCAGGTGGAATTTGCCGATGGCAAGGTTTGGATCCCCAATCGCGAATCGCTCGCCAACGCCCAGCTTCTGGGAATTCTGGAGCCGTCGCCGGAAGAGCAGCGCTTGACGGACCTGTATCGCAAGAAGGGGCCGAAGGCGCTAGCGGACGAGCTGAATAAGTTCTGAGTGGGGCAGGCCCTCGGCCTGCGGCGGCCTCCCGGGCCGCCCGTTGCGCTTTTCCTGAAATAGCTAAGGCTATGCTTCGACTGCAGGGTCGAGCACTATCATACCTTCGTCCTCAGCCGCTCTCACGAGCTGGCGGTCCGAGCACACAAAGGTCGCGTGCCGTCCCAGTCTCGCACGCAGCATAATGCAGCCCGCCAGTTGCACTGCATCATACGCCTTGAGAGCATGCCGGTCCAGGAGCGCAGCCGCCTCTTCAATCACCAGATCCGTTAGAGGTTGCACCAGGAAGAAGTTCGCCAAGTGCCCATCCATACTGTCGATGAGATTGTCCGCGATATCGTGCGCCACGTCGCCGGCCCGCTCCCGCTGTCTGACCGCGGACCGGAATTCCACTCGCGTCAGTCCGAGAAGGGCGAGCGCATGCCCGCCGGCAGGATCAGCGAGCCGGAGCATTTGTTCAGTGCCCGGCTCGCGAACGTATAGCTTTACTAACGCGCTGGTATCCAGGTAATAGACGCTCAAAGGCTATCTTCGCTCACGTAAAACCGTTTGGGAAAGAGGCTCACCGCGCATGGCAACCGGATTAAATCCGGAGCGGGGGCCCGGTTCCTGCTCCAGGATACTGTGCACCTCGGACAGTGGCCGATTGACTTTGATCGCTGTGACAGGAAACTGAGGATTCTTGGGGTTCGCGACCCTGCTGGTCAAAATCCAGTTGCGATCAATCGCATTCACCAGCACACGTTGGCGCTCATCCGGTATGGCGGCCCAGGGGTAGCCTTGCTGCGGAAGGTACGTATCGCGAAACCATTTCAGAGATACGAAACCAAGTTGCGGGTCTTTTTCGGCTCTCGCCAGAGCCATCACGATATCCTGGACGGGGTCGCTGGCAGTTTCCGCAGGTTTCGTGGCGGTTTCCGCAGGCTTCGCCAAGGAGTCCTGAACATCGTCCACCGTCGACTCGGCGGCTTGATCTTCTTCCGGTGTCGCGGGCCGGTACAAGATTGCGACCAAGCCGGAATCCGGTAACCAGCGGCTAGCTGGCGCGTTCTGCTTAACCTGCCTGCTGTCCTTGGCATTGCCGCGGCGCAAAGACACCTGCACGCGGAAGCCCTTCCGTGGGGAGAGCCTTACAAGGGGCTTAAGCGCCGCCGGCAACTGGGCCGCAAGGGCCGGTAGATGGTCGAGGGCCGCTTCGATTTCAGACTGCTCTTCCAGAATCGTCTTTTCCGCTTTCATAAATATCTTCCTACTCTAGATTTAGATTTAACAACTTTATTTGGATCGGTGCGGAGCGTGACGCTCGTCCGGTCTATTTATATATACTATAAGGTTGGCAGTGATGTCAAGAGGCACGCGCACTCGATACCGCCGGGCGTGGTGCCGTCGCGCAACGGGCCGCAGGCGAACCGTGCCGAGCCTAGAAGTTCACAATACTGGCGAACGAATTGGCGTCCAGACTCGCGCCGCCCACCAGCACGCCGTCGATTTCCGGTTGCGCCATTAGCGTCCGAACGTTATCCGGCTTGACGCTGCCGCCGTACAGGATGCGCACGCCATCGGCGGCCGCCGCTCCATAGTGCCCGCGCACCTGCCCGCGCAACGCGCGGTGCGCATCCGCCGCGATCTCGGGCGTGGCGGTCTTACCGGTGCCAATGGCCCACACCGGCTCATAAGCGATCGCGATGCGCGCGAACTGTTCGGGACTCAACAGGGCGATGCCGCCTTTAAACTGCAGTGCGAGCACGGCTTCGGTTTCGCCCGATTCCCGCTCTGCCAACCGCTCGCCCACGCATACGATGGGAGTCAGGCCGGCCTCCAGCGCCGCAATGGTGCGCTGCAGCACGGTCTCGTTGGTTTCTTCAAAATACTGGCGCCGCTCGCTGTGTCCAACCAGCACGTGCGTGCAACCCGACGCCTTGATCATCGGCCCGGAAACCTCGCCCGTGAAGGCGCCTTCCTTGGCCCAATACAGGTCCTGCGCGCCGATGCCGATGCGCGTGCCCTGCGCGGCGGCAACGGCCGCGGCGATATCCGTGAACGGGGGACAAATCACGATCTCGCAATGCTCCGACTTCTCAACCAGAGGCCGGAACTTCTCAAAAAACGCGGTAGTTTCGGCGGGGTTCTTGTACATCTTCCAGTTCCCCGCCATGATTGGCTTTCTCATGTAATCTCCGGTAAGAAAGTGGTTCCGTTCGCGATTCTCGCTCCGAAATTTTGGGCCACGGTCTGGCCGATATCCGAAAGCGACGACCGCAGCCCGAGGTTGACTCCGTGCTTGGCGCGCGGTCCGCTGACCAGCAGCGGAACATACTCGCGGCTGTGGTCGGTGGATGGCGTGGTAGGATCGCAACCGTGGTCGGCGGTCAGGATGGCCAGGTCGCCTTCCCGCTCCGCGGCGAAGAACTCCGGCAGCCAGGCGTCGAATTGCTCCAGCGCCGATGCGTATCCTTCCACATCGTTGCGGTGCCCGTATTGCTGATCGAAGTCCACCAGGTTGACGAAGATCAATCCTTCGTCGAACGACCGCATGGCCTCGAGCGTGTGGGCCATGCCGTCGGCGTTGTTCTTGGTTTTCGAGTAGTCGCGTATGCCGCGGCCCAGGAACACATCGAAGATCTTGCCGACACTGTGCACCGAAACGCCATGGTCGTCGAGCACGTCGAGAAGCATGCCGCGCGGCGGCGGCACGGCGTAATCCTTGCGATTGGGCGTCCGGGTGAACGAGCCGGGCGAGCCAACGAACGGCCGCGCGATCACGCGTCCCACTTCATAGGGCCCGCGCAAAAGCTCGCGGGCGGTTTCGCAGATCTTGTACAGCTCCCACAGCGGTATCACTTCCTCATGCGCGGCCACCTGGAAGACGCTATCGGCCGAGGTGTAGACGATGGGCGACCCGGTGCGCATGTGCTCCGCGCCCAGTTCCTTGATAATCTCCGTTCCCGAGGCGGCTTTGTTGCCGAGCGTGCGGCGGGCGATGCGGCGCTCGAATTCATCCATGATTTCGCGCGGGAACCCGTGCGGATAAAGCGGAAAAGGCTTCTCAAGCTGAATGCCCGCCATCTCCCAATGGCCCGTGGTGGTGTCCTTGCCGGGCGAGCGAAGAGCGCAGCGCCCAAAACTTCCGGCAGGCTCGGCGGCAGGCGGCAGTCCTTCCAGCGGCTTGATGTTGCCGAGTCCCAGGCGGCACAGGTTGGGCAGGCGCAGCGGGCGGCGGTGCGCGATGTTGCCTAGCGTGTCGCTACCGGCATCGCCGTACGCGGCGGCGTCGGGCATCTCGCCGATGCCGACGCTGTCGAGCACGATCCAGATGACGCGGCGGAACACGCTTTGAATGTAGCATCGTTGCTACACTGGTCTGAAATCAACGTGGAGGAGCATCATGACGTACTACGGACCGAAAGAACTGGCCGCGGCCTTCCGCACCGTTCGCAACAACACCATCAAGATTGCCGAAGAGATCCCCGAGGCGCATTACGCCTACCGCGTCACGCCCGAGTCCCGTTCCGTCGCCGAAACGCTGGTGCATATCGCGGTGGGCCCTCGCTTCCAGGAGCAAGTGCACATCGTCGAGCATCGCAGCACGCTGGAGGGCTTCGATTT
The DNA here is from genome assembly GCA_003132865.1 of Bryobacterales bacterium. The sequence goes on along the minus strand of PKYZ01000320.1, from coordinate 414 downwards.
CTTCGGCTACATGGCGAAGCCGGCCGCTGAAGAGAAGGTACCCAGATCCAAGAGCGAGATCCTGGAGCTTCTGCACACCGAAGGCGAGAAATTCGCGCGGACCCTCGAAGGTCTCCCGGAGGCTTTTCTCGCCGAGCGTGTCGAGTTCCCGCAGGGCGCGGCCGTTCCCAGCAAATCCCGCTTCGAGATGTTCCTCGGCCCAAAAGAGCACGAGATGCACCATCGCGCCCAGCTCATGGTTGTCGAGCGCCTACTCGGCATCACGCCGCACCTCACCCGCCAGATGCAGGAGCGCGCCGCCGCCATGAAAGCCGCACAGGCCGGCGGGTGAAGTGGAGCCGGCGCCCTTGCCCGGGCGCGACCCCTGGTCGCGCTTCTTGGCTGCCTTGAGACAGCATTTTCCAATCCGTAAAT
>PKYZ01000876.1 GCA_003132865.1 Bryobacterales bacterium | reverse complement strand
TGCCGGCCCACCCACTGATGCTCGGGGCCGACCAACGGGAGGCGGTGGTGGGTGCGGGTCATCGCGGCATGCTCCGGCATTTGGCCAACAGCTCCAGTTTGGCCTTCTGCATGCGCAGTGCCGCTTCGGTGTCGCTGCGTTCTTTGGACTGCCGTGCCAGCAGATCCGCCGTGATCCCGGGCTTCAAGTATTCCTTCCACTTCTTCAACGACACCAACTTCTCGTAAGGGGTGCGGTAGTCGTTGACTGGGTAGCGGCGTTTGCGCCTGCCCCGCAGATCGATGGCCACCGTGGCAAATCCGCACGGGCGATGATAATTCAGGTAAGGGTTGAAGTAGGCGGTGTAGAACCTGTGCCAGGCTCCGGCATGCTCGCTCCCGATGGGGCCGTAACCGATGTGCTTGCGTACCACTGCTCCGTTCTTGCCCTCCACCAGCGCGTTGTCCGTGGTCCGGTAGGCTCGCGATTTGGTGAACTCCGCCAATAATTTGTTCAGCATCTCGGCCACCTTCTGATTGATAAACTCCGATCCGTTGTCGCAGTGAAAGCCCAAAATACGGAATGGAAACTGGTGGAGCATGCTCTCCAATACCGGCACCAGGTGATTTTCGCTGATGGTCTCCACGCAGCCCACCACCTGCCATTGCGTCACGTATCGACCGCGTTGATATGGAACACCCCCGGCTTGCCGTCCTGGTGACCCTGGTGCACCGGGTCTACCCGCAGATAGCCGGGCTGCCCCTGCGGATCCGGCTTCCGCCGCTCGCCGACGGACACCTGGCGCGCTGGGGTGTGCGTCATGTGCACCCGCACACCCGCGTAGGTTTTCGAGTCCCGGAGATTTTAAATGTGCGACGCCGAAATGTCGGCCAGGTTCCGGAACTCCGGCTTGCCGAAAACCGTGAATTCGCGTTGCAGGATGCGCCGCACTCCCGGTCCCAATAGATCCTCGTGGGCGGCGTCTACCGATGCCCGCAGGCGGATGTCCTCTGCGGTATAGCGCCGCGCGAAACGCCGCCTCTTCATCACCGCCTTTGTAGGGATGCACCGCTGATTCGTCCAGCACCCCACCAGGCGCGTCATCTGCGCCCGGCTGAGACCGGTCACCTTTACTAGAAATCGGCGCACAATACCTTTTTGTCCTTTGCTCAACTTCCGATACTGCTGTCTCTTCCGCGTTCCTTCGATGCAGCCATACGTCTCCTCCCGCGCTTCCGTCGAGAAGCAGACCTTCCGGCTCCCCTCGACGAATTCCTTCATTTCGGCCAAGCTCAATCGTTCCAAATTCTGCATGGTGATGTTCATCTACCCGCAGCATGCACCTGCCGCCAGCTCTCTCGCTCACCGGAGTCTTCAGGCTCATCTTGTATTGGACAATTCTGCGGCTGACAACCGCCCTTGCGGGCTGGTAGAATCGGAATTGCCCGCCCGTGGCGCTATCGTCTAACGGTTAGGACAGAGCCCTCTCAAGGCTTAAATACGGGTTCGATTCCCGTTAGCGCTACCATGTTTGCCTAATAATATCAATACTTTAAGCACGATCCACAGGTTGGCGTGCTACACTCTGCTACACTCCGGTCCGTGCCACCCTAATTCACTGTTTCAATTGGGCGTTTTTCGTTGCGCTGTGCATCACGTTCTCCCAAGCCTCGGCCGCCGCTATTTCATCAGCGCGAAACGAATGCGCATAGACACGGGCGGTGATATTTACGCTCGAGTGGCCCAATCGCTTCGAAACGGTGGCCAGAGGCACGAGCTTGCTCAATAGTATTGAGCCATGCGAATGGCGAAGCGAGTGTAAACCTACACCGCTCAGCCCGGCCTTGCGCGCGATACGGCAGGCCGTGGCTGTCACTGAGTCCGGCTTAAGGTAGTTGCCCTGGGGATCGGCGAAGATCAAATCCAGGTCTGATCGATAATCTTTACCGAAGAGACGTCGGCTCTCGCCCTGCGCCCTTCGATGATCTTCAAGTGCTGTAATCGTAGCCGGGCCAATCACGACACGACGTGGCTTGCCGTTCTTTGGCAGCTTCACACGAAGCCCGGCTTTCGTCTGTTGCAAGCTCTTCGATATCTCCAGCACTCCATAGCCAGGTGGGAGATCTGCGCCGGCGGGGTGGAAGTCCGGCCACGACAGCGCCAATACTTCTCCGCGTCGATCGGAGGTGGCTGATGCCACCAACAGAATTGGATAGAGCCAGTGCCCACGTGCAGCATCCAGGTACCATTCCAACTCGTCGGGATCAAGAGCCTTCGCCTCTGTGCTTTCAACCGGGGGAACTTCGCACATTGCTGCAGGATTCTCTCGCAGCAGCTTCCATCGAACCGCGGTATTGAAGGCAGCGCGCAGCGTATTATGTACGTGGCGCACGGTTCTGGATGACAACGGCCTTGGAGCCCTTGTCTTGCGGTCGTGCCCACCCGACTCGCGGAGACGATCATACTCTAGTTCCAATGCTCGTGGAGTTATTTCGGACAGCTTCGTACGCAACAAGGCGGGGTCTAAGTATTCGAGCAACTCCTGGTACCGCTCAGTCGTCTTCTCACCACATCTCTGACCCTTCCTCTTGTGGCTGAGCCACTCATCCAAGAATTGACGCAAGATCTTAGGCGCTGACCGCACTGGTAGGCCGTTCCTAAGATCGTTTAGTACCTGATTGCATTCGTTGTCGGCCTCTGTCTTGGTTTCAAACCCGCCCTTGAACTTGCGAATGACCTTGCCACCTTCGTCGCGGCCCAGGTAAACACTGTAGGCCCATGCGACCGTCCCCGACGGCAATACGCGTTTGTAGACTGTTCCTTTCATGATTTGGTACTCCTATTCCGCTCTTGCATGACCTGACGCTGTCTGCGCTTCCGAACGCGCGAGGCACACTTCGGCGAGCAATGCTTCGTCTGATATCCGGAGACCATCGCTTGCATTCCGCACGCCGGGCATTCGATCATACGATCTCCATTTGCGAAATCTTGTAAGGCCATTGCTGCGAACTCGGAAAGCACCGTGGGGTGGTATGGTTGGCTAGACGCGGAGTCATGAAGGCCAGTCTTGCGCCGCACATTTGAAAGATTCTGCTTCAATTCCGCTAATAGCCTCGACGTCTTGTGCGTCAGGATACCCAGAAGGTTAATGTGGTAGCAGAAGCTTTCGGCCTCGGTGTACCAATCTTCGAGAGATTCACAATACGTGGCCCAGGACGTATGATCATCCCATGGATGCTGGTCCGTGTGATTGTCCGGATCTTGAACACCTACGCTTCTCCATTCCAGAAGCCGGAAATCCAGGTCAACAAGGAAGTTTTGGTCCATGTAAATGACAAGTTTGCGCCCACGGCGGTCCGTCTCGTCGGTAGGCTGCTTGTCCATCACCGCACGATCGAGGAGGTCCTGGCAGGAACGATCAGTTGTGCTGTTGCGCTGATAGGACTCTCGATTCGATACGATATCAGCCCCAGCACCGCAGAACACTTCAGCACGCCGGCGCTGTTCGAAGATAAGGCCGAGCAGCCCAAAACGATTAGTCCACTCGAGGATTCGCCTGCAAGATTTATCTGAGATCAGATTGACGGCTTGGCTCGGGTCGATACGATGGTCTACGCTCCGCAGTTCGAGCCGGAGCTCGTTAACAAGATTCACAAGCGACATGTAGGGAGGCTGATCCCATTTCCGACTCCGGGAATCTTCGTAAATATCCCAGGAATTGAACGTGGTCAGCGTTGCCCCCTTAGCCGGCCGAAGTGTCCGGTTAAACAATTCGTATTGTGAATATTTATACAGATCTGCACGTTGCGAGGACAGAGGCAGCCGCATGTCACGCCATTTTATCCCCGTGCATGAGACCCGTCAAGTACATAATCGCCCTATGAAGTACCAAAAGCGAATAAACGGGAAACGCCGGGCTGACACGAAACAGAACGTGACGTACTCGCCTGGGGATCTGGCCCGGCTCTTAGGGATCGCGCGCAATGGGGTCTACTCAGCCTTGCGAAGCGGAAAAATCCCACATATCCGAATTGGACGCCGGTTTGTGATCCCGCGCGCCGCCGTGGATGCGTGGCTCGCGTCGCCCAACGGCGGGCGCGCCGAGCACAGTCGATCCGGCGCTGTGTAATTCGAACTCGTCGCGAATCTGGGGCGCGGTGGGAGATGTCGACGGAACGGTTCCATCCGAGTGTGGACGAGATCCTTGAACCCTCCGTGCCCACGAACGGACGCTGCCGCCAAAGCCATCGGTCTAGCCCCAATCACCGCTGCCCGAGCGCCCGAAGCAACTCGCGGACAGTCCGTAACCGCATCGCGGAGGCAGGATCATGAGCGCGGCACCGGCAGCTGAACCAGGCCGGATAAAGGCAGCCCTGCGGTACGCAGAGCGCGGTATCCTGGTGATCCCCGTGCATTCGGCCGCCGGCGGGCGATGCTCGAAAGACCTGAAAGATTCCCTGGACAACTAGACCGAGTGGCGGCGCCCACCAAAAGGAGAAGCAATGACCCCACCGAGAGCCGATCGCGCGGAAATAGACCGTGGAATCTCCCTGCTTTTCGATCCTGGCGAGGTCGTGGAAGTTCGAATCCCAAAGACGCGCGCCGGCGTCGTCGCGGGATACTTCGACGATCACGAAAGGCTGGCGGCGGCTATCCAAGTTGCCGATGGGAATTACCGCGCGGGCGGCGTCTACTACGTGCTCAACCGAACCAATCCGGCGCTGTTGGGGCGCGCATACAACCGGCTCAAGGAACGCGCGGAATACACCACCGCTGATAATGACATTCTCCGGCGCCACTGGCTTCCAATCGACCTCGACCCCGTACGGCCGGCCGGCATCTCTTCATCCGACGAAGAACACGTGGCGGCGATCAAGCGCGCCCGGATCATCGCTAATGACATGGCGACCGAATGGGGCTGGCCTATAGTCGCCGATTCCGGGAACGGCGCTCACCTCCTGTACCAGATCGATCTCCCGAACAATGAAGATTCGCTGAAGTCCGTCTCCCGGGTGCTTGCTGAACTGGACCGGCGCTATTCGGATGCCACCGTTAAGGTCGATGTCACATCCGCGAACGCTGCCCGGATCTGGAAGGCTTACGGCACCGTGGCGCGGAAAGGTGACAGCATCCCAGGGCGTCCGCATCGCCTGAGTGGAATCCTGGAGGTGCCTGATAGTCACCAGTGAAAAGTTGTCGCGATTTGGTAGCGGTTCGACTGGACACCTTGGGCCTGAATCGCCCCGCGCCCGCTTCGATATGGAGGCTTATCTATCGAAGTACGGCCTCGTAGTGCTACAACGCAAGCCCTGGCAGTCACACGCCGGCGGATTAATCTTCGAACTGGCGGTTTGCCCATTAAATTCAGCTCATACCCATGGCTCGGCGGCATTTACTTTAGCGGATGGCGTGCCGGGATTTACATGCAAGCACAACGGATGCCACGGGAAAACGATGAGAGACATCCTCGCCATTTACCCGGCTGAGCAACCCGAGGGTGTTCATGAGCAGGTTGATCGGGAGGTGCCCAAATCCGATGACGATCCGAAGCGGGCCCGTACGCAAGCAGAACAGCTCGTTCAACTCGCTCGCAATGTCCAACTTTTCCACACGCCAGAGAGAGATCCATTCGCCCAAGTTCCAGTCGGCGATCACTCCGAGATATGGCCGATTCGTAGCAAAGGCTTCCGCCGGTGGCTCATCGGACAGTTTTACCGAGCATTTCGCAAACCGCCTGGGAACCAAGGACTCCAGGATGCAATTGGGGTATTCGAGGCGCAGGCACACTTCGACTCGCCTGAAAGCCCCTTATATGTGCGAATCGCTGAACATAACGACCGGATCTACATTGATCTGGGGGATGACCAGCGTCATGCCGTTGAAATCAGCGCAGCGGGCTGGCGCATACTCAGCGATCCACCGGTGCGATTTCGCCGGACTAGGGGCATGAGAGCGTTGCCGCAGCCAGTGGCGGGCGGTTCGGTCGACATGCTCCGGACGTTTCTCAATCTGGGCGGCGACGGTAACTGGACTCTAAGTGTTTCATGGCTCATGGCGGCCTATCGCCCAAAAGGTCCGTATCCGATTCTCATCCTTCAAGGCGAGCAGGGTTCGGCTAAGAGCACAACGGCGAAGCTACTCCGGAGATTGGTCGATCCTTCAGTTTCAGCGGTACGCCGGCCACCAAGAGATGATCGAGACCTTTTGATCGCCGCGGCCAGCTCATGGGTACTGGCCTATGACAATCTGTCCGGTATTCCAGCGTGGTTGTCGGACGCACTTTGCCAGATCGCCACCGGTGGCGGATTTTCCACCCGCGAACTGTATACAGATGCCGACGAGGTTTTCTTTGACGCGATGCGCCCCGTCATTCTGAACGGGATCGATCATCTTGCTGAGCGCGCGGATCTGGCCGACCGGGCCTTGATTCTAAACTTGCCGCCGATCGAGGAGACCAACAGAAGGGATGAGGCGCAGCTCTACGCAGAGTTCGAGCGCGATCTCCCGCAGATTCTCGGGGCACTCTTTAGCGCGGTCAGCGGGACGCTCGCTCGTCTGGCGCATACCCGCCTCGATCGAAAACCGCGGATGGCTGATTTTGCCCTGTGGGCGACGGCCGCAGAACGGCCGCTCGGATTCCCGCCGGGAGCTTTTATGTTGGCGTATTGCGGGAATCGCGAGGAGGCGATCCAGGAAACGCTGGAAGCCGACCCGGTTGGCGCCGCCGTGTTGGCAATGATGGATCAGCTCAACGATCAGGATCAAGATCAATGGGAAGGCACCTGCAAGGATCTCCTGCAACGTCTGGAGACCGTTGACGACAGAGCGAAAGGCGCTCGATCATGGCCCAAATCACCCCGAGGCCTTTCTGATCGTTTGCGCCGGCTGGCGACATTCTTGCGGGAATCGGGCATTCACATCACCTTTCCCATAAAGGGGGCAAAAGGCCGAAGAGTCCTCGCCATCTTTAGAACAGCTAGGGAAACGACCGCCGCAACCGCCACCTCCGCCTCATAGCCGGCGGATGATCCGGCTGCTCAAGCACATGGCAATGACAAGCAAGGTGGCGGTCGCGGAGATCGGGTGACGAGAACATCACCAAACGACCTCCAACCGCCACCCGAATCAACTCCGCTTAAATCGTTGAAAAAAGGTACGACTTCAACCGGAGGAGGTGGCGGAGGTGGCGAAGGTGGCGGTTGCTTGTCCCACGAGTCTAACCTACGACCCCAAGTGGCACGGCGGCCTCGGACCCAATCGGCGCTGGTTCACGCCGCGGCCGGTTCATTGGCAGCGATTGGGAGGTGTGTTGGTTTATCCCAACTGCAGTCAGCCTGGCATCCAGCAATGACCGCGGCAGTCAGCACGAGCGAATCGAGCGGTTCGAGCTATGAGCGGTAAGCCGCACTCTCCTGCTGCGTGCAGCTAGGCGTGCAGGAAGACGCCAACCTCCGGCGGCAGCGCGACCATTAGCGAGAAGCCGGCACAAGAAATGTGCAAGTTGCAGACGCCTGTGGGCGCGGTGACCGGCGTCGGTGGCTGCCCAGCCACGCCCGAGCGCCCCGTTGCATGAGCGTAGGCTACGCAGACTCCTCCTCGTCCCCCTTGACCCGGCCACCGAACTCGGTTTCGCAGACGGCGGCGAAACTACAGTTTTTGTAGGAGCAGAGGTTAGATGAGCGATTGGGCAAATAGATCCCTTCGCGCATAGCCTCGCGCACCAACGGATAGAGCTTCTCGGTCATCTTCAGATCCGTCGGCGAGACGGTGTACTCCTGCGTGACCACCTGGGGGCTTTTGGTGGCCACCAGGGTATCAACGCGCGCTTTCCCGTTGGCGCCCGGGCAAAGCTGCCGGTAGGTAGCCAGTTGGAACGCGTAGTCGGCGCTGACGCCCGTAGGCTTACGCGCGGCCGTTTTCAGGTCGATTATGCGTCCGCTGGCATCCAGCAGGTCTACGAACCCGCGCACGGGTACGCCGCCGATAACGCCTTGTACGGGGAGTTCGAGCGCGGCCGGCTCGATCTCCGGCGCCACTTCGTCGAGGTATTTGCGCGTGAGCATGGCGGCCTGGCGCTTAAGCAAGTCGACATCTTCATCAGCGCCGAACGCTGCCCCCGCTGAGGCGGTGTCCCAGGATTCTTCGAAGGACGCTTGCAGATCGTCGGGATCGGGCGAGCCGCCGTCCAGCTTGGCGCGGAAGAAGGCCTCGGCCATCTGATGCACGACGCGCCCACGAACCAGCGAGCCGTTGGGCGGGTCGGGCAGTCCGAGTGCGTATTTGTAGTACCACTTGGCACCGCAGTCCCGAAACGTGCGGACCTGAGAGGGCGAGAGCACCGTGCCCAGGTCGTTCAGCGGCGCCGATTGCGGCGGAGCCGCGGGGATTACCCGCGGCTCCGGCTCGATAGGGAGGCTAGGCAGCATGCGCGCCTCCTTGCTTGGCGAGGTTGATGAACGCTGTCGTGAGCAGCGTCTTCACGTCCTCTGGTTTCACGGCGTTGCCGTGCTTGGTGCCGGCGTAGTTGAGCGCGGCGGCATAGACGTCGATGAGCGCATTGGTCTGGCCGAACAGGACCTGTGCCCAGCCCTGGTGGATGTTGGGTTCCAGCGGGCGGCCGTTGTGCGAGGCGCCGTTGCCGTTGGGTTTGTTACCATTGCCGTTGTTGACAGGCTGTTCGCCGTTTGGGGCAGCCACTCTTCCCGGCGCGGGTGTTCCTGCACTCGTGCCGGGCTTACCGTTACGAACGGTGGCGATGGACTGCTGTAGCTGGCGCTCCAAGGCGCTGTCTGGCGCAGAGGGCGCGGCCTGCACCGCGAAGGTTCCGTCGGGCTGTTCGCCTACTGGGGAACCGACCTTCTTGACGATCCATTGGATGCTTTTCCGGCCGCGCCCTTGGGTCACCTCGGCTTTGCAGATCTCGATTGCTTCTCCTTTCTGCACGCCAAGTTTCTTGAGCTGATCGGCGATGATGTTGCCCACCATCTCGCTTACGAAGAACACTCGGTTGTCGGTGGTCGAAAATAGGTGCTGCACTCCGCCGAATTGGCTATCGACGGGCTTGCCTTGGAGGAACTGCAGCGCCAGTTCTACGGGCAGGTTGGTTTGAAACTGAATCTTCTCGGACATGGCTAGGCCACCTCCGCTAAATCGCCGAGGTGGGACCCGGCGGCCGTCGCCGGCTGGCGCCGCGCGATCCCATCGTCTTCTGCGTCATCACCTGCGACTTCAGCCTCCATCGTGTACCGGCGATCGGCTTCGTCGGCGGCATCCCAGTGGGCTTGCAGTTCTTCGGGGATTTCGGGGTCTTCGGGTTCGGGGTCTTCGGGTTCGGGTTCTTCGTCTTCAGGCGGATCCGGATTGAACTGGCCGTAGTAGTCCAGGTCGCTCGGGGCGTTCCACATTGAGTACATTCGTTTTTCCTTTCGCGCTTTAGAGCCTCGCGGCTGTATGTGCAGTTTTATTATGCTATCTTTACATCCGCTTGTCAAGATAGCATAGAAAAATATTGTATTCCGCTGAGAAAGCGTCTAGAATGAACGACGTATGGCTAGGAAGCTGGCAGCGGCTGTCGCTCTCGGCAAGAGGCGGATGGAGCAACTGACTCCCGAGGAGCGGACAAAGTTGGCCAGTACAGGTGGAAAAGCTGGAGGCAAGGCACGTGCCAAAGCGCTTACGCCGGCAAGGCGCAAAGCAATAGCAACTAAAGCCTCAGCCGCCCGCTTGACGAAACTAAGCAGTGCGGAGCGTCAGGCCATCGCGCGCAAAGCCGCCGCGGCGCGGTGGGGGAAGAAAGAAGGCTAGAGGGTCCAAGTGGCCACGCGTAGGATGGTGCACACGCCACCGCGCCATGGTCGGTGGCGCACGGTGGCGTTATGGCGGGGCCGGACGCTGGCATCAACAGAGAGTGCATCGCTGAACAATCTTTGCGGCGTAACGCGCTGCCTTGTTCAGACCTTTAGCGTGGGTTCTTCTCGAGTTCGGTCGCCCTTCTTTCCAGGCCGGACAGAAGCTTCGAAACGGTCATTTCGAGGTGCTGTGCGACCGTCAATATGCTGACGATGGTCAGGTTTCGCTCGCCTCTTTCAATGCTGCCCATGTACGTTCGGTGTAGGCCGCAGATGTCCGCAAACTCTTCTTGAGACAGTCCTCGCCGTGATCGGAGCTCACGAATGCGTTGGCCCAACGCCTGTTGCACTGCTTTGTTCTTCCCTTTCGGTTTTCGTTCTCGCACCTCCAGCCAGTGTCGGAGGATGCCATTCAACTCGTCTACAGACCCTTGCTAGACAGACAACTCATAGCGTATCCTCAGATGACGATATTCGGTCCCGCTAGAAGCCCGAACATCAACGAAAGCGAAGAGCGGAAGTTGCGGCAGGCTCTGGAGTCGCTTGTGGATCGGCCGCAGGACGAGGTGATCCGTCGGATCGCTGAACTGGAAACGCAACACGCAGACCGGCGCAGTTACGCATGGCAGAAGCTGGGGCTAAGCCCGCTGGCGATGGCTCTTGAACCGCTGGCGCAACTGGCCAGGCTATGCCAGGCCGTCCCCGGCGCTCCAACGCCGGAGGCGTATGCCCAGCTTTATGTGGAAGGCGGCTGGCGCGTGGATGCCGCCGCCCTCGCCACCATGGCGGCATGTGGGACGCTGGAGCAGCATGGTGCGGTGCTGGGAACCGTGCGTGCCGTCTATCTGCCGTGGCTCGAAAACACGTCCCGCCACCTGCAACAGCTCATTCGCGACAGGCGCTGGGTGCTTCCGCGCCTCCATGGAGTATTCCCACGGCGGCGTGTCACTCCAGGAAATGGTGACACCTGTCCTACGCGCGATGGCAACCCGTCCGTCGGGCGGTTCGGCCCGAATCCTCGAAGCGAAGTGGACCGGGGCGAAATGCCGAGTGTCGGTCGGTGGGCATTGTGTAGGCGTCCGCGTGGATGTCCGCACCAGCCAATCCGACCCGGACACTTCGCTACTGGCAGACAAGCAGGCGCGCGAAACAACACCCGAAGGCAAGGTCACGGTCTTCCTCGAAAATGACTCCGACATCGGCAAAAATGCCGAGATCGTTTTGCTAGATGCTTCGGGGCAGGCGATCCATTCACTATCCACCACACTTGGAGAATAACCTGATGAGCCAACAACTGGACTCCATCGATACGATTGCCACAAAGGCCTTTGAAGGCTACGTCGTGCGCAAGGATCTCGTGCGCAAATTCAAGGGACAGTATCCGGTTCCTACCTACGTCGCCGAATTTCTCCTGGGCCGCTATTGCGCCTCGGTGGACGACGAGGAAATCTCCGACGGCCTCAAGATTGTCGAGCGTCAGCTTGGTGAGAAGACAATCCGTGCCGGGGAACATGAGTTGTTCAAGGCCCGCGCCAAGGACAAGGGGCAGGTGAAGCTGATCGACATCATCACCGCCCGATTGGATGCCGACACCGATTCGTTTTTGGCCACGTTACCGAGTTTGCAACTGAAGGACGTGCGGATCAGTCAGGAGATGGTCAACGCCAATGAAAGAATGCTTACGGGCGGCTTCTACGCAGAGGTCGAACTCGCCTACGACCCGACCATTGCCCAGGAGAAGAATGGCCGTCCGTTCGGCATTGAATCGCTGCGCGAGATCCAACTATCCAAGCGCGAAGTGTTGCCGGCGCTGTATCAGGGACGGGAGGCGTTTGCCACTGAAGAGTGGAAGAATTTCCTGATTCGGAGTATAGGCATGGAACCGGAGCAACTCACCCCCCGCGCCCGCGACATAATGCTCCTCCGAATGGTCCCGTTCGTGGAGCGCAACTACAACATGGTGGAGCTTGGTCCGCGAGGCACCGGCAAGAGCCACCTGTTCCAGCAAGTCTCGCCGTATGCCCACCTTATCTCGGGAGGTAAAGCGACGGTCGCGCGCATGTTTGTCAATAACGCCAACGGCCAGCGCGGATTGGTCTGCCAGTATGACGTGGTCTGCTTCGATGAAATATCCGGCGTCTCCTTTGACCAAAAAGATGGCGTGAATATCATGAAGGGCTACATGGAGTGCGGCGAGTTCAGCCGCGGGAAGGAGAGCATCCGCGCCGATGGCGGTATCGTGATGGTTGGCAACTTCGACGTGGACGTGCAACACCAGCAGCGGGTTGGTCATCTTTTCGGCCCACTGCCACCCGAGATGCGTCACGACACTGCCTTCATGGATCGCATCCACGCTTACCTGCCCGGCTGGGATTTGCCAAAAGTAAGCCGCGATCTGCTGACCAATCACTTCGGCCTTGTCAGCGATTTCCTGTCCGAGTGCTGGAACCAGCTGCGGCGCCAGAGCCGGCAAAACTTTTTCCAGGGCCGCATTCACTTGGGTGGTGCCCTGAGCGGACGCGACACGACCGGCGTCCAGAAAACCGTGAGCGGACTGATAAAGCTGGTGTCTCCGAACCCAGATACTCCCGTCCCTGATGAGGTGCTGGAGTGGGCGTTGCGGATCGCACTGGAGTGCCGGCGTCGGGTCAAGGAACAGCAAAAGCGCATCGGTTCCGCCGAGTTTCGTAACACCCAGTTCAGCTACTCAATGGGCGAGGATGGGGTGGAGAAGTTTGTGGCCACGCCCGAGCTTTACAGCGAGAACAGCATTGGCAGCGATCCCCTGCCGCCGGGACAGGCGTGGGTTATTTCCCCTGGCGGAGGCGACGAGAACTCCGGATTGTATCAGGTGAACATCACCGAAGGACCGGGCAGCGGTGTGAAGGTCTTAAACCAGCCGGCACCCCCACCTTTCAAAGAGAGTGTCCGGTGCGCCGAGCAGAATCTCTATGTGCGCTCGCAGGAACTCGTTGGCGACCGTGACCCTCGCCAACACGAGTTTTCAATTCAACTGCGGGCATTTGACAACGCCAAGAGCGGCTCCGGCGTGGGCGTCGCCGTGCTGCTAGCTCTCTGCTCATCGCTGCTCCAGAAGAGCATCAAGGGCGGGTTCGCTGTCACTGGCGGTCTAAACCTGGGCGGTTCGATCGAAACGATTTTCAATCCCGTCGCCGTCGTTGAAACGGCCATCGAGAAAGGTGCTGGTAGCATCTTGATGCCCATCAGCAGCCGGCGGCAATTGAACGACCTGCCCGACGATCTGGCGGCCAAGATCACCATCCACTACTACCTCGATGCCCGCGATGCGTTGCTGAAGGCGTTGTCGGTCTGATCGCCTACTAAACTGAGCCATTTGAACTCAACTCCGCCATTCCTCTTTCTTCGGCGAGCTACCTATCGTCTTCCAAAACCTGATGGTTTCCGAAGGCGCCGGATGGCTCGGCAAAGTCCTTTTGAATCGCCGTTTTCGAACGGGTTTATGCGGGAGCCTTTTGGAAGGCGCCCGTCGTGCCCGGATGGGCGGGATGAAGCGCACCGCGCTGCGCCCCGTCGAAGATGCGCTTTGGCCGACCGATGGCGTTGCAGATCTTTGTGCTGCCTGGCGCTCGGCGCGCCTACAGAAACCGGCCAGTGGGCGGAGGCCGGGCGCGGTCGTCCATTTACCAGGACCTGGCAGCGTGCACCATGGCGCGAGTGTTGGCTTCGGGAGCGGTGGCGGGGATGGCGCAACCGGCGTTCAGGATGAAGCGGCGAGTGTCGCCGAACAGGGCGATGAGCTCACGCGATTTGGCTTCGACGAGCGCGCGTGTGCCGAGCGCTACTATGGGCCGGGGTCGAGGTTCGCGTGGCCTGAACGAGGCGATCTTCGCTGTTGATGTCGGTGAAAGCCATCGATCATTTCTCGCGGTGCGCCTCGCCGGCCGCAATGAATTCCTCGTAGGCCTTGTCCCAGTCCACCTTTTGGAAGGCGTCTTTGATGGATTCGAGAAAGTCCGGACAATTCAACGTCTCGAAGGTCACGTCCTTATAGCGCACATCGAGTTGCATTTTCTGGATTAACGAGTCGGCCTTCGGAAAGACCCGGTCCAGTTCCGCATCGAGCCAGTTTCGGCCATCGTCCTCGGTGGGCTTTTCCCGTAGCAGTTGTCCAAGCATGGCATCCGGCGGATTCTCGACAACCCTGGGCAAGTAGTAGTCGATGATCTGCCTGCGGGATTGATCGAGTTGCCCTTGCAACTCTTCAGCCACCTTCTTCTGATGTACCTCAAGATTCGTTCGAAGGGCCTCCAGGCGTTTTTCCAGGCGTGGCTTTGCCGACTTGAGCACGACCCGGCCGTGATCCTTGCGGAGCGATGGGGTGAAGCTCTTGCGAATGTCGTTGAGTTCGTCTTCCAGCTTCTTGGATGAAAGCTTGTCGCCCTTTTCGATGAGGTCGAAGGTGGTGCGCAAGCGGCCCTCCAGGTCCTTGCTGCCGCCGAGCTTCAGGATGTTCGGCGGGATAGCCAGTCGTTGGCGCTGGATCGCGGCCCCGGTCAGTTTCAGCTCAACGTATTGCAGATATGCATTGAAGACGCGCACCTGCCGCGCGAGGTCGAACTGGACTGGCGGCGCCTCCTTCAGGCTCCGGTCCACGCGCTCATAATGGTCCTTCGTCACCGGCACGGTCCCGACCTCTATGGGAAGGTTGGCGCTCGCGCTCCTCTTCGGTCTGTGCCTGGGCGGCCGCGATCTCCTTGGCGGACGGCGACAGGCGGGCCAATGCCTCCCGTAGTTGCTGCCCGGACAGACGCATCGCGTTGGAGGCCGCCTGGCCGTGGGGCTCCGCTTCCAGATAAAGCGCCGTCGGTGTGAAGATGTAGCGCGGTCCTTGTCCCATTTGATTTTGACGCGTTTGCGGAAGATGTCCGCGACCGCGAAGGGGCGGATGTTCATCCGCACACCGTCGTTAATATCTGGGTGCCAGCCGATAGCTTGCTTAGAGAGCGGCTTCCAGCGGACGAAAAGGTCGTAGGCGGCTCGCCTTCAAGGATGAGCTTGAGGCGGGACTGCAATTGCTTGGCAGCCTGAAGGCGGGCGTCGCTGCCGGATTCGCCGGCATCTACGGCAGCCTGCTGGCGACGAATCCAATCACCGAGGTACGCGTAGGTGAGTTTTTCCAGATTCGCGTGGGTGAGTTGGTGATAGTTCACCAGCGCACTGAACCCGGTCCTGTGACCGTCCCAGATGTGCCAGATGAAGGGACGATGGTGGAAGAGCGCGCAGTGCTGCTCGAAAAACTCCCCGCAACCACTCCTCCAGCGTTTCTGATTTGCTGCCCTTGGGGCCGGCACTGGCAATTATGGCACTGAGGTCGAATTTGCCCAAGGCCTGCACCAAGAGCGCACGCAGACGCTCGGCGCCGGGTGCTTCCCCTTTGGTGGCGGAGAGGCAGACGATACCGTCCGAATCCCCCAGTTTTTCCAGACCATCCGGGTCCAGCGCCGGGCAATCTGGAAAACTTGAACCGGTCTGGCGCGGCCATTGGAAGCCGAGCAACCGCGCCACGGCTACGTGCAACGGCTGGTCGGATCCTTCGGGCTGCCCGTTGAACAGCCATTGCGTCGGGTCGCTGGAAAACGGCTTCGGCAAGCCGTCCGGATATTTCTCCGCCGCCACGTTCTGCCAGTGCTCAAGGTCGAATGGCACCTGGATAAGGGGGACATTGGTGACCTTCAATGATTGGTCGATCAATCTGACGTTCTCAAGGTATTCCTCTGAACTGCAATATGCCCAAAGGGCAGGAATAACTCTTGGGTCGTTTGGGATCAGTGGCGCCGTGTTACTGTCGAATCTCTCGCCTGTGTAGAGTGTTGCTGGGAGACCACCACTTTGGCTAATCGCGACGCCTTGTTTCCCTACGGCAAGATTGGCAATGCGAGGACGAACCATCCCTATTCCCTCTTGTCTCCAATCAAGATAGAGGTGTCTACCCCCATAGAGGCAATGATCTCTGACCGTCGTCTGATAAGGAACCCAGTCCGAATCGGAGGTCTTGATCTCCCACATGCACGCACGCCACCGATCATCATCGCCAGTTTTCGTCCCTTGGGGTGCTATCGACAGCGCTTCCAGTGTCGATATATCAGATACCTGACCAATAATGATCCTAGATTTCACGTTTGATCTTTGCTCTGCCTGGCAGAGCATAGTGATGTTCTCCCCCCTCAGCGCTTGTGCCTTCTCGGTTGGACTTGAGAAGGACATCGCATCAATGCCTGCGATTAGGGAACTCGGAGATGCGGGGGTGCGGTTCCATACCCCTGCCATCACGTTGACCACCTCGCCAGAAATAGTCTCGAACGCACCGACGCCTAACTTTGCCAGAATTGGCCACTCCAACTTCGCGAGAAGCTCGTGTCGGACATCTGAGTAAGAGGACTTGAAAAGCCAATATTGAGACATCACGAACGTCAAGCTACCCGACTCTTTACAGAGTTGGATCAAGCGAAGGAAGAACGTGACAGCCAAATCGTTTTTTGCGGCTCGATAATGGCTCGTGCAGAAATCCTTTAGTTCGTCGCACTGCTTACGGTTCGAAAGGTATGGCACATTGGTCGAGACGAGCGTGAACTGGCCGCCGAGAATCTCCGCCGCCTTAGCCAGGCCGTGCGCGGTCACCACCATTTCATGCGCGGTGGCGTCCATGATCTCCTGGGAAAGCGCCTTTTCGAGCAGCGGCTGGAGTTCATGGAACCCGGCCTCCAGTAAATTGCCCTCGGCGGCGCGCGGATTGATGAGGCTGCCCAGCACGGGGGCGTCTTTGAACAACCGATAAAGCCGCTCCATGCCACTCTGGAGTTTCTCGTTGTCGCCGGCCAGCTTCAGCCAGTCTTCCTCCTTCGCATTCGGAGCCAGGCCAGAGCAGGCCAGGTTCATGGGCGGCAGCTTGCAGTGGCCGACGCGCCGCCACGCCGCCAGCGCCAAGTTGAACGCGCCAATCTGTGTGCAGCGCGGGTCAATCTCCAACCCGAACAGGTTGTCGCTTATGACCGCCGCGACTGCCACCGATTCGTCTAGCTTCTCCTCCGCCGTGCGTAAGGCAACCACCCGCTCGAACATGGCCACCACGAAATGCCCACTGCCCATGCACGGGTCGAGGCACGTGAGTTCCTTGGTCGTCTTTGGCCAGCCGTCGAACGTGCCTGCGGCTGGAGTCCATTTACCATCCTTGGTTTTGATGAAGCGCAAATGCTTCCACGGGCATCCGGGCAGCGCCACGGCGTTGCGGAGTTCCTCCTCGCTCTGCGCGATCTCGGCCAGTGTGGTCTTCGCGGCGAGAACCTTGCCCGCGTGCCACGCGCCGAGCGTGTTATCGAGCAGGAAGTCCACCATGTAGTCTTCGGTGAACAACTGCGTGACAGCGGGCAGTTCATCGGCGCCGATTTTCTTGCCCGAAGCGTTGACCTCATCCTTCCGCTCCGCCTGCCAGAATTGATAGCACCAGCCGAGGCTGTCGTTGGCGGTGAACACCTCCACCGGCAGGCTGGTGACGAGATGGATGAGCGGATTGCGGTCCTCCACAGGCAGTTCCACCGCACCCGCAGGGTCGTCGACGCGGAAGATTTCTGGCAGCTCCTTCGCAGCGAAGCGAGCGGCAACCGCCCACGCGTCCTTAAGCCCCAACGACGGGGCGAGTTCCTCGCAATCGTCCAGCGACACGGACACCCCATGCTCCGGGGAGATGAGGAGATTGTTCTCCAGGAGAAAGCGGGCGAAGAGGAGCCGGTGCCACTGGTCGTAGGCGAGCTTATCGACGAGGTGCTTGATCTCGTAAGAGCCGCGCCGAGCCGGACTCTCGTCATCGCCTAATTGTTCGGCCTGGGCGCGGAGTTTGCGCCGCAGGTCGCGTTGCGCCTCATCCATGTGCCGGTAGGGGTCAGGCTCATGCACGGCGAGCGCTTCGAGCGCCTTGCGCGCGCCGCCCTCGGCGATCTTGCGGGCCTGCTTGATCGCGTTTTCCAACTGGCGGCGGAGATTTGTGGGAAGGGTGCTCATAGAATAACGGGGCCGTCTTTGAGCTTTTCTTCCACCTGCTTGCGAGCGCCCGCGAGCCACTGGTCCAGTTCGGTAGCGTTGTGGATGGTAGCTCCAAGCAGCACCACGCGCTGGGCCTTGGGTTCCAGCAGCCGGCTGGCCTCGTCCAGCGCGCGGGAGAACCGTTGGGGCACGGCATCGAGCAGGTTGCGCCGGTCGGCGAGGGTGCTTGTGCGCAAGGCGGCGAGGATTTCCTCGTCCGTGCCGATGGTCTCCTTCGCCGGCGGTGTGAGCTGGCAGGTAGTGGCAATCGTGGCCCGCTGTTCGTCGCTCAGGTGGCTCCACATGTGCGAGGCGGCGAGTTTGTCATCGCCGGCCTTGAAGAAGGCGCCGAGGTCGCCCTGCAGCTTGCCGAGCTCGATGCGTAGGGCAGTAGTGAGTTGTTTGGTCAACTCGGGCGCTGGATCGGGATCTGCCAGCAGGGTGCGGCTGTCAGTAATGGCGGCGATGGATCTGGCGGCGGCCTCCGCTGCCGGCAGTCCAGTGGCGAAGGTGTGAAAATCCAGCAACCGTTCCCACACAGGCCAGCGCTTGGCGATGCCGTCGCCATTCTTCTTCCATGCGGCGAGTTTCGGGCTGAGGGCATCTTTCTGCTCATGGATCTTGAGCAGTTGGGCATTGCCGCTGAGCATTTGCAAGGCACGCACGTCCTGCGAATCGGGCGGCTCCGGCCGGGGCGCGATGCCGCCGGCGGATTCCGCCAGCGCGAGCATCTTTTGCAGGAACTGGGCGGCGGCTTCGGATTCCTTGCCGTTCTGCGTGGCGATGCCGATTTTCTGGAAGAGCGCCTTGAGATCGAGCCGCTGCTGCACATTGAGCGGCGGCACATCTACATAGAAGCTGGTAACGCCCACTTGATTCTGCGGAAGCGATGCCTGTGCCGGTTGGCCATTATTGGTGGCGCGAAGGTTGCCGGCCACCAGCATAACGAACAGCGCTCCATCGATGGCGTCCTTCGGCCAGCCAAACGGCGCGGACCGGAAGTGCTCTTGAACGTCCTTGCCCTTCTTGCCAGCCCCAATGAGATCAAGCACACGACGGCAGACTGGGTGCTTGGTAACATCGCCGGGGTAGCCCACCTGCGAGAGCGCGCCCACGTCGCCGGCGCGGGCGCGGGTGACGACCTGGCCCCAGTTGACATGATCGGCCTCGGAGAACTGAGGGAAGAGCCGTTCCAAGGCACTGTTTGCGGAATCCTGCACCTTATCCGCCAGTTCGATACCGTTCGCCTCCTCCGCCGCCGAGAAAGACTTTCGCGCCGCCGATGACATGGCCGAGCAGTTCCTGAATGCGGTGCCGGGCGACTTCCAAATGGGTCTCGACGGCCTTACGGGCCTCGATGGCTTCCGGTGTGGCGGCCGGGCCGTGGGCGTCCAGCGTTTCCTGAGCTGCGACGTGAGAGGCGATGGCCTGCCGCAGTTCTTCGTGGTGGAGCCGCGGCAGGAAGCCGAAGAGCAAGGGGCTGTTCACCCCGGCGGCGCGGGCATCATTCAAGACGGATTTGTCGTCGTCGCTCCATCCGTCCCGCACCCACAGCGTGACCTCGTCACTACTAGAAGTCGGACGGCTCGAAGAAAGCTCGACGACGAGTTTGCGTGGCTGCCTGGAGGTGCCCTGCTGTAGCGATACCGGCTTCAAAGCCTGCTTTGCCCCGTCACGCAACAGCTCCGCACGCTTGGAATTGATGCGCTGGTCGTCATTGAGGACGGCGGTGCGGCGGCGATTGAAGTCGTGCGTCCAGAGCACGCCCTCGCGAGTCTGGAGGCGATATTCGGATTCCACGGCCATAAGTTGGCCGGCATCTACGAGCTGTTTGAGCAGTTTGGGGACTTGCTGCTCCAGTTTCGGTCGGTCGTTTTTAAGGGTTCCTGTCCCAAAAGTGTAATTGGAGTTGAAGGCCTTTCGATACAAGGGGTTCCGGTCCGAGGGGTTTTGCGGAG
>PKYZ01000319.1 GCA_003132865.1 Bryobacterales bacterium | reverse complement strand
TCACCACCAGCGGATCGAGCCCAAAAGCGTTCTTGTAGATGCGCCCATCTTCCAAGGTCAGCGCCGAGGGCTTGCCATCGGTGATCATGACGATCTGCTTCATGTCTTTGCGCTGCCGCTGCAGGATTCTCTGCGCCAGCCGCAGCCCCTCACGCGTGTTGGTGTAGTACGGCCCGACCTTCACCCGCGCGAGTTGCGACAGCGGAATCTCTTCCGCCGAATCGTGGAACAGCACCAGCGAAAGCGAGTCCCCTGGATACTGCGTGCGGATCAGGTGCGACAGCGCCATCGCAACTTTTTTCGCGGGAGTGAACCGGTCTTCGCCGTAAAGAATCATCGAATGCGAACAGTCAAGCATCAGCACCGTCGCACACGACGACTGGTACTCGCACTGGTGCACCTGTAAATCCGAGTATTCAATGTTGAGCGGCAGCGTCAGGCCCTCGCGCTGGATCGCGCTCGACAACGTCGCCGTGATGTCGAGGTTCAGCGTGTCGCCAAATTCGTAGGTTTTTGCCGACCCGCTGGTTTCGATGCCAGTTGCTAGATCGCGAGTGTCGTGCCGTCCAAAGCTTGATTTGCCGAGCGATCCGAGCAAATTCCGCAGCGACTTGAAGCCGAGAAAGTCGAGACTCTTATCGGTGATTTCAAACTTGGCCTGCTGCGCCTCGCCGGTCTGTCCGCCGACACTGGACTGCCGCGCGGGATCATGCGGCTCGTCGATCGAAATATAATCTTCCTGCTGCATTCGCTCGATGAGTTTCTCGATCAATTCGTCGAGTTGCCCGTCTGCAACCATCTGCTCGATCTGCTCCCGTAAGTTCTCGTCGAACATCTCCCCATTCATCAGCGCCTGCTCGATGGCTCGCTTGAGTTCATCCAGCGTCTGCTCGCCCTCGGGCATTTCGTACCACATGGACTCCTGAAACCCGCTCTGCAGCAGGTAATCCGAGAGCGCGCTGAGCAGGTCTTCCATGCTCATCTCGCCCGCGGGATCAGGCACGTATTTGGAGTAGCGAATGCGTTTCATAATGCAGCTATGAGCTGTGAGCTTCGAGTCGCGAGTAAAAACGGATTGCAACAGCACTGCGATTCAAGCTCGCAGCTCGCAGCTCAGTTAAACTGCCTTCTCTGCCGGTACGGCTTCTCCTCCGGCTCGAATGACTTCTCTCGTACAGCCTCCGGCTTCTTCTCTCCAGCCTTGAACACTCGCTCCTCGCTACGCCCGATGCGCTTGTGCGCGTGCAGCCCTTCGAGGATGAACTCCGCCGCCGACACCTGCTGCTCTGGACTGTCTTTCTGCGTCACGCTCAGCGGGCCGAGTTTGTCAGTCAAGCCCTGGATCCCCTTCAGCTTCTCCAGTGCTTCCTCGGCCGGGACCGAATCCGACAGCTGAATCTCGCCGCCCAGATCGAACCACTGCACGATCTGCTGCACGTTCGCGCCGGTGTAGTACTCGTCGTAAGTCTTCGCGATCGCCGCGCGAATCAACTCGCGCCCCACGTGGTCCGCGCCCTTCATCTCGCCTTCGTATTCCAGTTCGAGTTTGCCGGTAATCGCCGGCAGCGCCGCATACACGTCACTAATCCGCGGCACGACAAGCTTCTCGTCGTTGCGAATCGCCCGGCGCTCAGCATTCGACACCACGTTTTCCATGGCCGAGATCGGAAGCCGCTGGCTCACGCCCGAGCGCTTGTCAATCTTCTTGTCTTCGCGTGCGGCGAAGGCCACGCGCTCGATCACCTCCTGCACGTAGTTCGGCAGATGCATCGGATGCCCGTTGCGCCGTGTCCATGCCTCCTGCGCTGTGATCGCAATGCCTTCTTCCACAGTCGCCGGATAGTGCGTGCGAATCTCCGAGCCGATGCGATCCTTCAACGGCGTGATGATCTTCCCACGCGCCGTATAGTCTTCCGGATTCGCGCTGAACACCAGCGCCACATCGAGCGGCAGGCGAATGGGGTATCCCTTAATCTGCACGTCGCCTTCCTGCATGATGTTGAACAATCCCACCTGAATCTTTCCTGCCAGATCCGGCAGTTCGTTGATGGCGAAGATGCCGCGATTGGCGCGGGGCAGCAGCCCGTAGTGAACCGTAAGTTCGCTCGACAGTTCGTGCCCTCCACGCGCCGCCTTGATGGGATCGATGTCGCCGATCAAATCGGCAATCGTCACGTCCGGCGTAGCGAGTTTCTCCACGTAGCGGCCGTCGGGCGAGAGATAAGCGATCGGTGAATCGTCCCCAAGCCGCGCGATTTCCTCGCGGCAGCGCCGGCAGATCGGCCGGTAGGGATTGTCGTGGATCTCGCAGCCTTCCACATACGGCAGCACATCGTCCAGCAGCGTCGTCAACATGCGCATCAGGCGCGTCTTGGCCTGGCCGCGCAATCCCAGCAGAATGAAATTGTGCCGCGAAAGAATGGCGTTCACCACTTGCGGCACCACGCTGTCTTCATAGCCCACAATGCCCGGAAACAAAGGCGTGGGACATTGCAGCTTGCAGATCAGATTATTGCGGAGTTCATCCTTGACGGACCGGCTGCCGATGCGGTCCTCGGAAAATGCGCTATTGCGAAGAACGCCGAGAGTACGGGGCAAATCCCAGGTGGCTTTAGTCAACTGCCGACCCCCTTTGCCCGATTGTACCAGATGGGGAGCCGCACTCCGCGCGGCGGCGAGGGCGAGCTTCGCTCGCCGTGGCTGGTGGGACCCGGAGGGTACCCCGGCTGGTGGTTGTGCGATTATTCCGCTTGAAACTCGAACACGTCCGTATTCGTTCGCACGATCAGACGCCCGGACCCGAAGGCCTTGCCCTCCGCTCCAAAAAACACCGCGCCATCGGTGGACTCTCCCGGCAGTAGCTTGGTTTGCACGAACGCAATCGCGGAGGCCGCCGCCGCGGCTTTCAATTTGGTCGAATTCACTTCCGCCAGCGCCGCCTGCCGCCGCGACTCGTACGCGTTGGCCACGCGCATATGCGGAATGCCGTACAGCGCCGTCTCATAGGCGGAGACCAGCTTGATCACATCGCCGCGCCCGCCCTTCTCCTTCAACAACTGCACCACATCCCGCGCCGCCCACGCATGCAGCTCGGTGCCGTCGTCTTTCCTATACGAAAAATCCTCAGGCCGGATCGTGTAAGGGCCTGGCGAGCCATTGGAAACCGCCACCTGCAGGATAGTGAATTCCCGCACGTGACCCGGCAGGTGTGCCACCATCAGGGTCACGCCGCCCTTCGTAATCGTCTGATATTTGAGGCCGTTCGATTCAAATTCAATCACCTGGCCGGGGATCGACAGGCACACTCCCAGCAGCAAGGCTGCGGCGCGAGACAGAACCGGCTCCATGCAACTATATTACGATAAGGATGCTTATGGACACCGAACAATCGTCCGCCACCCCCAACGCGGGAATCCGGCCCAGCCGTTACGGCCTAGCCGAACACGGGATTCGCAACATCAATATCGCTTACTGGAATCTCGGCACGGCGCAATTGTTGGAGCACGCGGTCCGGCGCCACGAAGGCCTGTTCGCCACGGGTGGCTCCTACGTGGTGGGCACCGGACAGTTTACCGGCCGCTCGCCCAAGGACAAGTTCATCGTACGCGACGAGGCTACCGACGCCACCGTGCAATGGGGGCCCGTGAATCAGCCCATGCCGCCAGCCAGCTTCGATCGCCTGTATTCGAAAATGCTGGCTTACTGGCAGGGCCACGACCTGTTCGTCCAGGATTGCTTCGCGGGCGCCGACCCGCGCTATACCCTGCCCATCCGGGTGATCGCGCAGCATGCCTGGCAAGCCCTGTTCGCGCGCCAATTGTTCGTGCGGCCCGACCCGCTGCGCACCCAGGATCACGTCCCCGAGTTCACCATCTTCTTCGCGCCCCGCCTGCAGGCCACTCCCAGCGAAGACGGCACCAACACGGAGACCTGCATTGTCGTCAACTTCACTAAGAAGGTGGTGCTGATCTGCGGCACCAGTTACGCGGGCGAGATGAAGAAGTCCGTCTTCACCATTCTGAATTACCTGCTGCCGGCGCGCGGCATCATGCCCATGCACTGCTCGTGCAATGTGGGAAACGGCGGCGGCGTGGCCCTGTTCTTCGGTTTATCGGGCACCGGTAAGACTACTCTGTCCGCCGATCCGCAACGCCGTCTGATCGGCGACGATGAGCACGGCTGGAGCGATGAAGGCGTGTTCAATTTCGAAGGCGGCTGCTATGCCAAGTGCATTCACCTATCGCGCGAGAATGAGCCGCAGATCTGGAACGCCATTCGCTTCGGAACCGTGCTGGAAAACGTGGCCATCGACGCCGAAACGCGCCTGCTGGATTTCGATTCCGCGGCGCACACCGAGAATACCCGCGCCGCCTATCCTCTCAAGTACATCGATCACGCCATGCTCCCCAGCGTGGCTGGACACCCCAGCAACATCATCCTGCTCACCGCCGACGCTTTCGGCGTGCTGCCGCCCATCTCGCGCCTAACACCCGAGCAGACCATGTATCATTTCTTGAGCGGCTACACGGCCAAGGTCGCCGGCACCGAGCGCGGACTTGGCAGCGAACCCGCGGCCACCTTCAGCGCCTGCTTCGGCGCGCCGTTCCTGCCGCGTCCGGCGGCCACATACGCCGCCATGCTCGGCGAGAAGATGCGCCGCCACAAGGTGACTTGCTGGCTGCTGAACACGGGCTGGGTGGGCGGCCCGTACGGCATCGGCGAACGCATGCGGCTGCCCTACACCCGCGCCATGCTCACCGCCGCGCTGGAGGGGCAGCTCGACGATGTGCCCATGGAGCCGCATCCGTTCTTCAAAACGATGGTCCCCAATGCCTGCCAGCACGTGCCCCCCGATTTCCTGGACCCGCGCGGCATGTGGGGCGATAAAGCCGCCTACGACCGCGCCGCGCTGGAACTCAGCGGGCGATTCAGCAAGAATTTCGAGAAGTTCTCCGACGTCAGTCCGGAGGTTCTGGAAGCCGGGCCGGTGGCGCTGGAGCGAGTCTAATCCGCATGTCGATCAAGTCTCAGGCCGAGCTGAAGAAACTGCAAGTTATCGGAAGGATAGTCAGACTGACGCTGGAGGAAATGGCGGCGGCGGTTCGTCCCGGCGTCACAACAGCCGCGCTGGATTCGATTGGCGCGGCGGTATTGGCGCGGCATGGCGCGGAGTCGTCGCCGCCGCTTGTCTACGGGTTTCCGGGCACGGCATGTATCAGCGTCAACGAGGAAGCCATCCACGGAATTCCGGGCAAGCGAACCCTTGCCGAGGGCGACCTGGTGAAGCTGGACGTCACGACGCAGAAGGACGGATTTGTGGCCGACGCGGCCGTGACCGTAAGGGTGGGACGGGTCTCGGCGACGGCGGATGCTCTGACGCGGTGCGCGGAAACGGCGTTTCGGCAGGGACTGAAGGCGGCGCGGGCGGGCAATCGCGTATGCGAGATCGGAGGGGCGGTGGAGCGTGAGGTGCGGCGTTGCGGGTTCAGCGTGATCCGCGAACTGTGCGGCCACGGCGTGGGCCGCACGATCCACGAAGAACCGTGCGTGCCCAATCATTACGATCCCCGGTTCCGCACGAAGCTGACCGATGGCCTGGTGATTACGATCGAACCGATTATCGCGGCCGGCAGCGGGAACGCCGAGTTACAGCCGGATAAGTGGACCATTCGCACCGGCGACGGAAGCCTGGCCGCCCATTACGAACATACGATCGTAATTACGAGGGATGCACCGATCTTGCTGACTGCGGCGTAAGAGGACCGTGGAACCATTGCGGGCGTGCTGGTGTCTATCAAGCATGCGCGTCTCCGCCGATCTCTTCATCGTCGGCATAATGGGCGTCGTCATGATGCTCGGCCAGCAGGACTCGTCCGCCACGCTGCGCATCCAGTTTGGGTCGCCGGGCAGCGTTTTCCAGACCGGCGAGATCATCCCTGTGGATCTGCTGTTCAGTGTCGAGGGCGGCGGAACTTACCAGATGAGCACCCGCAACTATGATCGCAGCGGCCGGCTGAACATGGAGCAGTTCCATGTGAGTCCGCCGGGCCGCGACCCGCTGCACGACCATTACGAAGGCGGAATTTATGGCGCCTTCATCGGTGGGGGAATCAGTGGCGGCGATAAGTCGCTCTCCGCCGATCCCGAGACCATTCGCGAGGATTTGAACGAGTGGGTCGCGCCCGATGCGCCGGGGCACTATTCGTTGTATGTGACCAGTGGCCGGGTGAGCCGGCGCGACGGCGCGAAGTTCGAGAATGTCCCTCTGCGCTCGAACACTTTGGAGTTCGACGTAGCGGAAGCCAGTCCTGCCTGGCAGGCGCAGACTCTGGGCGCTGCGTCCGCCACGCTCCAAAACGCCGGCGGCACGACGGACGAGAAGCGCGCCGCCGCCCGCACGCTGCGTTTCCTGGATACGCCCGATTCGGTGCGCGAGCTGGCGCGGCAACTGGCAACCCCCGCCGATGAAAACCATTGGGACTTGGTTGCGGGCATCCTGGGCTCGCGACATCGCCAGGAGGCCGTCGCCGAGCTTGAAGCGCAGCTCGCCGCTCCGGATGCGGCTATTACCGCCGAGTTTCTCAGTGCGCTGGCCGAGACTAAGTTCTTGCTCGACCACGAAGGCGAGCCTGTGCCGTCCTATCCGGAACAGGACAAGCACGAGCAAGAAGCCTGGTCCGCGCGCCTGGACGCGCGCCTGAAACAGTTCGGGCAACTTGAGGATAAGCTGTACGGGCAGGCCGCCGCGCTGGCCGGATCGAAGCGCGGAACGGCGCGGGCGGAAACCGTGCGCACACTGTTGCTGCGCCCGTCGCGCGACGCCTCGGAGGTGAAGCCGCTGAGCGGACTGCCCGAGGCGGAGATCGCCGCGGCCTTCGTGGCTATGACGCCCCGGCAGCAATCCGGCCTGCTGCGTTTCTACTGGGAACGTTTGAAGACGCCCGCCATGGCGCACGCGCTGGAAGCGGTTCTAGAGCAGCCCAAGAGGGGCGATGAGGAACTGCGCGGAATGGCGATCCAGCGGCTGTTCGAGCTGGACCCGCGCGCCGGCAGGTCCTATATCCTGGCGGAAATCCGCCGGCCGCAGGTCAGAGGCGACAGGATCATGGCCCAAGTGCTGACGCTGCTTCCCGACGAGACGCTGCCGGAGTTCGACGAAACGCTGGCCACCCGCCTGGAGGCCAAGGATAGCTCCACGATATGGGTCGACGCGTGGCTCATCGGACGCTACGCCACGGCGGCCATTCTGCCGCGCGTGAAAGCCGTCTACGAAGAAAAGGCGGGCCGTTGGCCTGCGACATCGAGGACGGCCTGGTCGTTTACTTCTTGCGCGTGGATCAGGATTACGGCCTCGATCGGGTGCGCGCCAAGGGCGGCAGGTGCATGACGAAGTCGCTGCAGGCCGTCGTAGCGGCCGGCCGTTGGTCCGATGTGGAGCCGGCAATCGTCGCGCGGCTGAACGACGCCGACACCAACGCCGTTCGCGATGCGGCGGAGACGCTGGCTCGATACGGCGGGCCCAAGGCGCAGAAGGCGCTGTGGCAGCGGCTGCGCGCCTTCCACCGGCAATGGGCGGATCGTGAGGCGGAGTTGGTGCTCGCACCGAGCACGCCGCGCGATGCGAACGACGCCGTCAGCCTGCAGTTCGGCCTGGTGGAATCGTTAGGGCGTGCGCAGCACTGGCTGCTCGACAACGACCAGGTAACCGAGCTCGAAAGCCTGACGCTGAGTAGCGAGCGTCAGAACGTGGAGCGTTGGCACTGGCATTCGCCGGTCGGGATCAATCTGACTTTGCGGTTCGACAGCCAGATTCTGGCGGACGTCAACGGTCAGTTCACCATGAGCGGCCTGGCTCCGCTGCAGGCCAAGCTGACGCAATATCCCAGAGGCACCGTTTTCCATCTGAGCGCCTTCGGTGCGCCGGAGCCGCTGGCGGCCGCCACGCGCGCCATTCACGAAACCGCGTCGCAACACGGACTGGTGGTGGAGGACCAGCCGATGCGGTAGAATCGGCAACCATGGCAAGCTGGCAAGCCCACACCATGAGTTTCGTCCTGCGGCACACGTTCAAGCCCCGGCTGGCGCGCGCCAAGGACGCCCAACACGCCCGCGCCATCATGAACCGTGCCATCTTCAAAACTCCCTCCGGCGTAAGGATCACTCCCGCCGCGCTGGGAGGCGTGCCAGGCGAATGGGTGGAGTCCGCATCCGAACCCGGCGCGGCTGTTCTGCTGTATCTGCATGGCGGCGGCTATTTCGCCTGTTCGGCGCGCACGCATCGCCCCTTTACGACGGCCTTCGCGCAAGGCGGATTGCGGGTCTATGCTCCCGATTACCGGCTGGCACCGGAGAACCCGTTTCCCGCCGGATTGAACGATGCAGTGGCCGTTTGGCATGCGGTTCGCGCGGAGGCCGGCGCATCCACCCCCATGGTCATTGGCGGCGATTCGGCCGGCGGCGGACTCGCGCTCGCCACCATGCTCAAGCTGCGTGACGAAGGCGCCGCGCTGCCCGCCGCCGCGGCCCTGTTCTCACCGCTGACCGACCTCGTCGGCATCGGCGAATCGCGCCGCGTCAACGACGGGCGTTGCGCCATGTTTTACGGCAGCGGTCTGGCGCGCGCCACCGAGTTCTACATGGCCGACACCGGCGGCGATCCGCGCGATCCGTTGGCCTCACCGCTATATGCCGATCTGCGCGGCCTGCCGCCGCTGCTGATTCAAGTGGGCGCCGATGAGACCCTGCGCGACGATTCGACGGAGCTGGCCGCGCGCGCCCGCGCCGCCGGCGTGCGGGTGGAGCTCACCCTGTGGCCCGTAGTGCCGCACGTCTGGCAACTGTTCCATCCGTTCGTGCCCGAAGGCCGCCGTTCGCTCGCGTTGGCTTCCACATTTTTGCGAAACCAGGCCGCCATCGGGGGGCGGACTTTATAGTCCGCGCGGGGCTTGATCCCCGCCAGGCCGAGCCACCTGCGCGGTAAGAGCGTGAACCAGCCAGATGAGTGCGCCGCGATCTAACGTGCCGGGTCCGCCCCAACCCCCAAAATGGCTTTATCCGTCGCGTTTTCGAATGCCCGCCCCCCCTCACTGAAACGTCCGCACCACCTGCGCGACATTGCCCGCCGCATCCTTGATGCTCGCCGTCACCACCGCCTTTATCGCCGCCCGGTTCACCGCCGCCGGCAATGGCACGCTCACCGGCTGCCCGTTCCCCGGATTGATTCCCGCCGCGAAGTTGGTTCCTGCCGGCTGTCCGCCGATCGCCACGTTGAAGGTCATGCTCAGCGCTCCGGAAGCCAGGAGCGATTCCAGATCGTAGGCGCCCACCGTGATCGCCGATACCGGCCCCTTGCGCGCCTCGCTGACCGTCGGCGAGATCCACAGCGTGGGCCGCAGATCGTCCTCCAGCCATCCCCACGGCGTCCTGCTCTGCAACGGCGCGCCCAGGTCGATCCAACGCGCCGGCGTCATCTTCTCATCCCAGGTCAGCGGCCCGGCGTGCATCGCGTCGTATGTGTAATCGATGTCGTCGAAATGTTCGGATCGACCGTGGCGCCGTTTCCAATGGGAGCATCCACGATAGGCTGATCCTGCGGGCGCGGGAACCGTAGCTCTTCGGTGCAATCCGGGTGCAGACGCCACAGGTCCGTTCCGGGCTGGGCCACCAGCGGACGCGAGACATCCGGGAACGTGCCGTATCCGCCGCTCGGCCGCGGCGCGCGCACGTAGACGATGTCGTAGGAAACAACATTGGCCACGCAATTATTGGCAGACTGCCCGGCCAGGATGGCAGGCAGGCACGGAAGCGGCAGTCCGGGTGGAATGCGCATGGAACCCTCCCTGGCTAATCGTGAAGACAAATGTCGCCAGTGTCAAGGCTGCAACTGGTTACGTCCCGCCCTTCATGTATCTTGGTACCAGGGAACAGCATTTTGAACATACTCGAACTAACCGCCCTGGTCGGCCTGGTCTCCGTGGCGGCAGGCTTCCTGGGCGCTCTCACCGGATTGGGCGGCGGCGTGGTGATAACCCCCGCCATGGTGCTGCTGCTGGGCATCGATCTGCACTACGCCATGGGCGCCACGCTGATTTCGGTCATCGCCACCTCGTCCGGCGCCGCCGCCGCTTACGTGCGCGAAGGCTTCTCGAACATCCGCATCGGCATGTTCCTGGAGATCGCCACCACGGTGGGCGCGGTGTGCGGCGCGTTCGCCGCGGCGAAGATATCCCCGTCCATTCTGGGAGTTCTCTTCGGCGTCGTCTTACTCCATTCCGCCTGGATCTCCACTCGCGGCCGCCCCGCGCCGCCCCCCGGAGAGACGGACGATCCGCTGGCCACCCGCTTGCGGCTGAACGGCAGTTTTCCGACGCTGGACGGACTCAGATCCTACAAAGTCAGTCACGTGAAAACCGGCTTCAGCCTGATGTTCGTGGCGGGCGCGGTTTCCGGCCTCCTGGGCATCGGCTCCGGCGCATTGAAAGTCGTCGCCATGGACCGCGCCATGCGCATCCCGTTCAAGGTCTCCACCACCACCAGCAACTTCATGATTGGAGTGACCGCGGCCGCCAGCGCCGGCGTCTATCTCAACCGCGGATACATCGACCCCGGACTCACCATGCCGGTGGTGCTGGGCGTGCTCGCCGGCTCGATGCTGGGGGCGCGCCTGTTACCCGGCGCTCCCACCATGACGCTGCGGCGGGTCTTCGGCCTGGTGGTCGGCGCCCTCGCCGTCGAGATGATCTATAACGCCGTCGCGGGGAGGCTGTAATGATTGCCCGGCCCAACCGCGCGCCGCTGACCGATCGGCAGGTGGACGAGATTATCGGCGCGTTGCTGCGATATGGCGTGATGCTGTCCGCCTCCGTGGTGGCTGCGGGCGGGATCTGGTATCTGATTCAGTACGGAAGTAGCCCGCCGGGCTATCGCGTCTTTCGCGGCGAGCCCGAGTATCTGCGCCACCTGCGCGGTATCGTCAGCGGCATTCCGGGTTTCCATTGCCGCCGCATGATCCAGCTCGGCCTGGTGCTGTTGATCGCCACGCCGGTCGCGCGCGTGGCCTTCTCGGTGGTGGCGTTTGTGTTGCAGCGGGACCGCACGTACGTGGCGATCACGCTGATTGTGCTCGCCGTGCTGCTGTTCAGCCTGACTGGGAGAATGAGTGGCTAGGTGTTTGTGGGGGCAGGCTGAAAGCCGGCTGCAGCCAAGATTGGCTGCCTCACAAGATGGCACAGTTATTTCACGACAGGTCCTTAAGTTGGTGGGGAAGGCATTCAGCCTGCCTTCCTAATCCGCGGGCACGCGATCGGGTTTCGGGCCAGACCACGACCACCGCCAACCCGCGACGTACGCCGCAATATCCTTACGATACGTCTTCGCCGTGGCCAGCAGCAGCATCAGCGCGATCAGAACCGCCGCCGCCAGCACCGTCTGTCCGACATCCAGATTGTTCTTGCACCACGGCAGCCAGCGTCCGTACACCAGTTCGATATGAACCCAGTAGACCAGCAGCGAAGTGGTGCCGAACTGCCGTACCCAGCTCCAACCGGGCCCAGAGGGCACCCCCGCGCCGTAAGCCGTCCAAACGTACGCCAACGCCAGTATCGCCAGTATCGCGCCCAGCTTGATCAGCACCTGCGCCGGGCTGTCCAGCCAGAACTCGGATTTCGGATAGATCGAGAACGGCAGGTTCGCGAAGTAGCGCGCCGCCAGAATCATGGCGACTCCCAACAACGCGGCCCACTGCATGGCCCGATCGTATTGCTCGTGTTTCAGCAGGCGGATCAGGCTGCCTGCGCTCATCCCAAAGGCCAGGTAAGCCGCCCACGGAAAGAAGCTGAAAGAGTTGTAGTCCGGAGCGATGTAAGCCTTCACAATCCACGGCGCGCCCGCCCAGTCCATTTGCGAAACCAGCGGCGAGAGGCCGGCAATCAGCAGCCCCAACGCCGCGCAGATCCGCACCCGCTGGGCCGTGGTAAACAGCGCCATCGCCGACATCAGCGCGATACCGAAGCCCATGCAGTTCAGGATGTCCACCTTCAGCAGATTGGTCCATGGGCTCGGCCAACTGAACAGCCAGAGCTGCAGCCGCAACAGCATCGCGATGCCGAACAGGTAACCGGCGCGCCGCAGCGTACCCGTGATGCGGCTGCTCCGCGAAACGCCCTTGCGCTCGAAGCTATACATTAGGAACGCCAGCGTAACGCCGGTCAGAAACAGGAAGATGGCGGGCGGCATACCCCCGAAAAACTGCGAGAACATGTAGGCCGCGCCGCCGCGCAGATCCGGCTTCAAAAACGAATGGAAGGCGTGGCCTTGCAGCATGACGATGCCCCCAACGCCGCGCAGCCAGTCCAGAAATGTCAGCCGGTTTCCGCTTCGATCCAATTCCATGCGCCTGGTCTTCGTCTGGTCCGATTTACTTCTGCGGGTACTCCCGCTTCACGTTCTTCGGCAGCTTCAATCTTAGCGACGAGTCTGGCAGATCCGGGTTGATCTTCATGTCCGAATACGTAGCCAGTTGGTAGTCGCCTCCCTTAAGGTAGAACTTCTGCTGAACCGGGTAGCCGTTCTCCGCCACCCACATCTCTAGTTTCAATAGATGCTGCAAAACCTCTTTAGATTTCGGGATCAGTTCCAGGAGTTCGGTTTTCCGGCCGTCGACTGTATCCGGACCCACCAAGCGCAGATTGTAGGAGGCCTGCAGGTCCGCGCGCGACGTGCCAAATCCGAGCAGGAAGAGCTGTTCCAATAGTTCCCGGCCCTTGCCGGCCATGTCGAACTCTTGCACGGTCTGGATCTTGGGGTAGTAAATCTCCACCGTGTGGCCTTGAAACGCGACCGTCTTCGGGTCGGGCTCGGTCAGATCGATGAGCATGCGTAAGTCCCGGTGGTGCGCCCGTTTCAGCCGGATCGTTCCCGAATCCACGTTGTCGTCATTCATCACCGCCGTGTGCGATAGCCGGCGTAAATGGGCCGACATGCCGCGGAACGCCGCGCCCGCCTTATCGATACGGTCCAGCACGGCGTCCGGATCGCCCGCCGGTTTGGGCCAGGCGAGCGCACTCAAGGCGATTCCCATGCTAATCATGCTAATCACGCTTGCCATGGCGGGACGATTCATTTGGGCGGCCGCTCAGGGCTTGGCAAACACCATGTAGCCCTTGGTTTCCCCGTCTGAGTCTGCAATGGGTTCCACCCGGGTCACGGTCACTTGTTTCCGGTGCGTGAAGGTTCTGAGGAGTCCCGACAGTTTCTGCGCCTGCTGGTCCTTCGTCATGTCGGCCAACAGTTCCGGCTCGACCCAATAGACGTTGCTGCCGTGTTCAGACGGCAGCACGGCGATGGAACTGACCAAGGGCGTGCGCGGCTGGTCGCGAAACCATCCACGCGGCGTCAGCATCACGAAGATCACAATGATGCCGACCATCACGTCGTACTGCCAGCTCGCGCGCGGGTAATCCCAGAAAATGAAACGCTTCAGCACCTGAAGCTTCAGTCTAACAAATGGTGGCCGGGCGATGGTGCGCGGCCGCATCGGGGCCGGATCGGATGGTGCGAACGGGGGGAGTTGAACCCCCACGGAGTTTCCCCCGCCAGATCCTAAGTCTGGTGCGTCTGCCAATTCCGCCACGTTCGCTTGGGGCGGGCCTCTACAAGATGATAGCATCCTGGCGCTTTCGCTCACTCATCGCGCAAAGCGGCAAGCGGGTCGATCCTGGTAGCCCGCCGCGCGGGAATATGACTGGCCAGCGCCGCCGACAGGCCCAGCACCAGCGGTATGCCTACCAATGCGAACGGGTTCCGCGGCGCTGAATCCCCAACCGCCGAATCCATCAGCCGGGCAAGGCCGTAGGCCGGGATCAATCCGGCGCCGTTGGGACCGACATAGCCCAGGATCTCGCCAGGCCGGATGTTGAAGCTCACATCCTCGACCACCGGGATACCGTTGAACCGCTTGGTGAGATGGCGGATTTCCAGCACGCCAAACCGTGCTACCGGCACCGGAGGATCTGTCGAATGAAAGCTGATTCCCGTCTCGCATGCTCGATCATTGCCATTGCATTTACCGCCGCCGCCTCGGCGCGCGCCGGCGAGGTCACCGTTGATATCAGCGGCCTGGCGAACGAGCCCTGGACGTATGTAGGCCCGAACGATTTCTTGATCATAAAACGGAAGCACGTTTCCGACCGGTAACCAGAATTTCGGAGGCGTCCCTTTCTCGATTCCGACCAGCCCCAACAATTCTTGGGCGGCCGGCGCCGCGGCGAACTTCGGACCGGGCACCGTCAGCCTCACCATTCCCGTCGGCGTGTCCGGCGTCACTTCTGTTTTCACCTTGCTCAACACTATGTGGGGCTTCGCCGGTCCGCCGGCCTATCTGTTTATCACTTTCAATGGCAGTAACGGCGCGACTGCTACACGACCGCTGGTGGGGAACGTGAGGGTACGCGATTACAACAACGACGGCAATACAAACACGATCAATAACACCACTACGGTCCAGGTCTGGGATAACGGGCTGGGCCAGCGCCTGGACCGCCAGGAAATCCTGCCGGCGGCCTTTGCCAGCCAGGTGCTGAACAGCGTAACGATTACCGATACGGGAAACGAGGGTCAGGGCACGGACGGCAGCCGCGCGATTCTTTCCGCTCTCACCGTCAGTACATGCCGTGCTTATGTTACGGAAACAATCGCGATTTCCAGCAGCAAGATCGTTTACGATCCGAGCTTGAAGCTGTACTTCCAGGACGTCTCTCTGAGTAACACAGGCTCGACGGCGGTGCCCGGTCCCCTGTTCTTGATTTTGGAAGACCTCCCGGCCGGGGTCACCCTCGTGAACAAATCGGGCGCGACCGCATGCTTCGCGCCGATTGGTAGCCGGTATGTTGAGGCGCTTCCCGAACGATCTTCGCTGGCTCCCAATACTACGGTGGTCGTTGGGCTGGGATTCAGCGACCCCTCCGGGGCTGCGATTTCGTACACGCCTCTGGTGGCCGGCAGCCTGGGTGGCGCCCCGTAGGATTTGCCGCACGCCAACGCTGGCTTGCCGATTGTTGGGGGGGGGTATAATCGACAGCAGTCTAGCACGTCAAAACCGTGCGATTCGCACATCGGAGGATTTGTCGAATGAAAGTCAATTTCCGCCTCGCATGCTCGATCGTAGCCATTGCCTTTGCCGCCGCCTCAGCGCGCGCCGGCGAGATTCCCATCGATATCAGCAGCCTGGTGAACGCTCCGTGGTCGTATCAGCTCTCAAACCCAGGCACGTTTCCAACCGGCAACCTCAATTTTGGAGGGATCCCTTTTTCGATTCCCACCGGTCCCAACAACTACTGGTCGGGAATCGAAGCTTCAAACATGGGACCGGGTACCGTCAGCGTCACCGTCCCGGTCGGCGTGGCTGGCGCTACGTCTGCATTTACCTTGCTCAACACGACGTGCGGGAGAATGTTTACCACGGGCA
>PKYZ01000041.1 GCA_003132865.1 Bryobacterales bacterium | reverse complement strand
CCTCCGGGCCCCTTCGCGTCGGGTGCGAAACCGATATTGCGCCGGTCGGAAGCGTAGGCGCTTAAACCGAGCGCCAAAGTATCGTTGCGGCTGACCAGATCGACGCTCAGGGAAGAAGCCGCGGGACTGAGGAACGAAAAGAAGTCGGTGTCATCGGCGTCCATAATGTTGGCGTCGATGGTCTGGCCGGGCGAGATCCGCGTGGCGCTGAGGATGGTGTCGTTAGGCTCGTAAACATCGTAAGCGCGGAGCGGACTTACGGTCAGAGTATAGGCGCCGCTGGTGCCGGAGGCGCCAGCCACCTGGATGGAGTAGAAGGTGTTGGGGGGTGGCGAAAAATCGAATCGCAGAGACTCCCCCGGACGGTTGGCCTCGTTGAGCCCGTTCACGAGCTGGCCGCCTCCGTCATAGACGCGCAGTCGAGGGATCAAGGTGCCCGACCGGTTGGAGATTCCGATGGAAATGCGGTCGCGCGGGGGCCGCGGAGTGGTGAACCAATAGCAATCCACGTCGCCGATGGACGGACTGATGGTGGCGTCGACGGGTCTATCCAACCACACGGCGTTGGCCTGCGCGTTGGTGTCGTTGGGCTCCAGTTCGGTGGCTCCCGGGTCGAGGGATTCGGCCATGTTCATGCTCTTGAGGTTGGCCCGCACGGNNCGCACGGGCGGGTATTCGTGGTTGCGGGCGAGGGCGTCGCGGAAGGCCCGGATGGCGTGGGGCCCGTCCTTGAGCTTCCTGTACAACACGCCGAGATCGTTAAAGACCGCCGGGACCGGGACTTGTTTGGCGGTGGTTTCGAGGACGATCGCAGCGTTGACGTAATTGCCCGCCAGCATCAACCTGGTAGCCTGGTCGAACTGCTGGATGGCGGCGGTATCCAACGGCTTTCCGGTGAACAGCCGGTATTCCTCTTCCAGCCTGGCGGATTCCGTGATATAGCCTGCCAGGGGCTCGCGATGCGAGTGGGGCGTCATCATCCAGTTCCAAATGCGGGGCGCCGCCGCTGCCAGGATCACCAGGGGAAGGNNTGTGCTCTGCTACAATCCTAATTCTATGCGCTTTGTGCGCGGGCGGGACACTAGGATGGGCCTGAAATTGATGGCGCTCGCGTGCGGCCTGGCGCTGCTGGCGTTCCCGCAAAAAAAGAAAGACGAGACGCAGACGCTGCAACTCCCCAGGGAACTGCCATCGGCGGTGGAGGGGGATCCGCGGCGTCTCACCTTCCACGTGACGCCGCTTTCCTCCAAAGGCCTGCTNNCTGAACCACGAGGCCAAGGGCGACCCGATTCTCAAGATTCGGGCGTTTGTGGCCGGCTCCGGAGACGGGCGCAGGGTGCGCGACATCGTGAGCGAAGTCTTTACGGACCGCAAGCAGCCGCTGCCGGTCTTAAGCCTGGTGCAGGCGGGCGGACTGCCGGAAGGCGCGCAGGTGGTTCTGGAAGGCATTGCGGAGGGGAAGAAGGAAGTCAACCCGCACGGACTGGCGATGGTTTCGGCGCAGACGGAATCGGCGGACGACCCCACCGGACCGGTGGCGCCGTTGGTGTCCAAGTCGCTGACGGCGGTACGTTTGGCGATCAAGGCGGCGGGCTCGGAACCGGCCGATGTGGTGCGCGTCGCGTGCTTCCTCAGCTCCCTCGACGAGGTTGCGGCGGCACGAAAACTGGTGGAATCCGAATATCCGAAGGCGGCGGCCGATCTTNNGCGGGACATCGGGACGCGGTTCGAAACGATCAATCCGGAAGGGCTGGCGGCGGAAGCGGGAGCGTCGCAGATCGCGCTGGTGGCATCGGCGAAAGTGGTGTTGACGGGCACGCAGGTCTCCTTCGGCTTCGAAGAAAAGGACGCGCGGCTGGCGTTTCAGCGAGTGGAGAAGGCCCTGGAGCAGGCGGGAGTTTCCACGCGCGACGTGGCCTTCGCGCACTTCTACCCGCTGGCCGCGGGGATCGCCGCGCAGGTGCGGCAGGTGCGGGGCGAGTTCTTCGACCCGGCTCGCCCGCTGGTGTCGTCGCTGCTGCGGTTCGAAGGGTTGCCCTCGATGAATGCGGGGTTTGCCATGGACGTGGTGGCCGTGAAGTAACAGGGTGTGCCAACGATGCACAGTCCCGAACCGCCCGCGCACAGGTTAGAATAGATCCAACGCAGGTAATCATCATGACTCGCTCTATGGTGGCCGTTTCGCTTTGCGGGCTTCTGCTGTCGATTCCCGCCGTGCCTCAGCCGACTCAACAGCCGGGACAACCGCAGCCTCCACCACAGGGCNNAACAGACTCAACAACCGGGACAACTACCGCCTCCGCCACAGGGCCAGCCGGCGCCGCAGCCACCGCGGCAGCGGCCCACGTTCACGGACATAACCCAGGAAGTCATCCTGCCGATCACCGTCACGGATAACAAAGGCCGCTTCGTGTCCAACCTGGAGCAGAAGGACTTCCGCATCGAGGACGAGGGTCGGCCACAGAAAATCACGTATTTCTACCACGATACGCCGGGCACGCGGCAACATACCGGGATTGGGTTCCTGGTGGACATGAGCAGCGCCAGCTTGATTCACTGGGATAAATTTAAAGACGCCACCAAGGAAATGATCTGGGGGTTGTTACCCAACGACCCGAATTAANNCACCGGCTACCTGATTTCTTACGGCACCACGGCGGAACTGGCGGTGAACACAAGTTTCGACCCGGACAAACTGACCGACCGGGTGGACCGCATGAAGCCGGGCGGCGGCGCGGCACTCTACAATGCCATCCACATGGCCTGTACCGATCGGAAACTCGTACCCGGGGAGCCCTACCAACCGCGGCGCGTGATCATCATTATCGGGGACGGGCACGATACCGCCAGCGAGTACACGCTGGACCAGGTGGTCGAGTTGGCACAGCGCAACCAAGTGACGGTGTATGGGGTAAGCACGCTGGCGTTCGGATCCTCCAGCG
>PKYZ01000084.1 GCA_003132865.1 Bryobacterales bacterium | reverse complement strand
GGTCCGCTTCACCTTGGTGGCCCCGTGTTGCGCGATGTTCAGCGCCAGCGCTGTTTTACCCATTGAGGGCCTTGCGGCGAGGATGAACAACTCGCCGGCGTGCAGCCCGCTGGTCTTCTCGTCCAGCTTTGTGAATCCCGTGCTGATGCCCTTGACGCGCTTGCTGGGGTCCAGGAATGCGTTCAGCCCGCCCTGATACTCGTCGATCACCTGGCGCGGGCTGACCAATCCGCTCTTGACCCGGTCCTCGCCCAGCTTGAGCAGCGTCTCCTCGGCGCCGGCCAGGATCTCGTCCGGCTCCTCTTCCCCTATGAGGCACCGATTCATCAGGTGCTGCGAGGCGAAGATGATCCGCCGCAGCACGGCCTTATCCTTGACGATGCGGATGTAGGCGTCGATATTCAGGATCTGCGGCAGGCCGTCGTCCAGCGAAACCAGGTAGCTGAGGCCGTCGCAGGATTTCAGTTCGTTGAAGCGCATCAGCTCATTGGCCACCGTGACGCGGTCGATGCGCTCGCCGCGCTCGTTCAGTTCGCCCATGCGGGAGAAGATGCGGCGATGCTTTTCCAGGCTGAAATCGTCGGGCTGCAGCTCACCGGCGGCCTGGATATAAAGGCTGTCGTTGAGCAGGATGGACCCGAGCACGACATGCGTCACCAGTCGCCCCCTCATGCCCCCGAACCAACGATAGTCAACTATGGATTTGACATCATATGTAATATATGTCATATTGTAGGGTGAACTGGAGCGTTGAGATTGGCGATGAATTCAAACCGGAGTTCTTCGCGCTGCACGAAGACGTACGGATGGAGATTCTGGCTCTGGCCCGCTTGCTCCAGCAGTTCGGGCCGCAATTGGGGCGGCCTCGCGCCGATAGGCTGAACGGCTCCCGCCACGCGAATATGAAGGAGCTGCGGTTCAGCGCGGCCGGCGGCGAGTGGAGGGTAGCCTTTGCCTTCGATACGAGGCGCAAGGGCATCCTCCTGATTGCAGGAGATTAAATCCGGGGGCAGTGAAAAGCGCTTCTACCGCGAGGTGCTCCGTAAGGCCGACAACCGTTTCGACGCCCATCTGGCCCGACTGGAAAAGGAAAGGAGATAATCATGCCCACCAACGTAGACGACATAATTGAGGAACTGAGCCCCGCGCAGCGTAAGAAGGTCGAGGCCCGCGCCGCCCAGTTGATCGCCGAGGAGATGACCCTGCGCGAGTTGCGGCACGCGCGCAAGCTCACGCAGGTCCGCATGGCCAAGACTCTCGGGATCACCCAGGACAGCGTTTCGCGGCTTGAAAAGCGCAGCGATCTGTTGCTCTCCACGCTGCGGAAGACCGTCCAGGCAATGGGCGGAAAGCTGTCGCTGGTGGCTGAATTCCCCGACCGTGCGCCGGTGGTTTTGTCGGGGATTGCTGAAGATGGTCCGGCCCAAAAGTCCACAGGTCGAAGAACCGCGCATCCGCGCGCGTAGTACGCAAATTGCCTGCGACCGGCCTTCTCCGCTCAGATAGGGGCCTGCACCAGACGAGGATGTCTATTTCAGCCCCAACTTGTCTAACTTCGTGAGCAGCAACAGGCCGTATTCGATGCTCATATTCCGCATCAGCCGCGCGTACTCACGTTCCGCGATAAGGGGATGGACCCCGGTGTCGCTCATCAGCGTATAGAACTGGGCGGAGAACAACTCTTCCTGTTTGGTCAGGACGGAGTTGTCTAGAAGATATTTCAATGCATCACCCCACCTTGAGGGCAAAATCCCCGCCAAATCTCTTTTGCGCTGCTGCGCATGCCTGAATGTGCAACTGTTCCAGAAAGTTGCGGAGGTGCCCTAGGCTGTTCTTCAAGTCAAAAGGAGAGGAGGCCGCGCGGTACAACCTTTCTGCTTCGTCGAGGGACTGTATAAGCAACTCGGTGAAGCCCAGCTTCTGCAAGAAGGTGCGAACTGTGCCTTTGTCCTGGTTTATCTCTAGGTTCATACCCGGCAACAAGGATCCCTTCAAATACAGAAATGTCGCCTTGCGGCATCCCTCCGATATGGAGTCACACAAAATCGGGACCTCTCGACATACATTGTGTATCGTGTTTGACTCGACGGAGGAGCCGGGTCTTGCCTGTGTCCTGAAGTCCGGGACGGTCCCCTTGACGCTTTCCACCGCCGTTCGAAGCTGGGTATATTCCTCATCGGTGAATAGCGTGAAATTGAGGGCGATCATCTCTTCGAGTTGCAGCAGCAGCAGCGTTAGGCCCGGGCTGAGGGCTGCCTTACTCAGAGCGCTGATAAGCAGTCGCTTGTCGCCACGGCGGACGACGAATTCTGCGACGAGCGGCATTTCG
Organism: Bryobacterales bacterium; assembly: GCA_003132865.1. The sequence goes on along the minus strand of PKYZ01000084.1, from coordinate 834 downwards.
GACGAGCATCTTCGCCATTCCCCAGCATACAGCACCCCTCCGACTGTGTGGCGATATGATCCCCGATTCGAGCTTCGCGAGAGCGAGGCCGCGAAGAACGCCGCTCTGTCCTGCTCCGGAACCTGATCCAGTAATGCGCACAGAAGATCGAAGTTTGTACTCTTGAAGAGAAAGTTCTCCGGGTGCTCTTGGATGGTACGAGGGTGCCCACCACGCTCATGCAAGGCGCTAACAGTAGAATAAAGGTCAACGGCGTCCCTCGATGCGACCGTCTCGTAACGAACAGTCGGGAAGTTCCTTTCTTCATCGAGTATTTGCCCGACCTTTCCGACTGCGTCTTGGAGGTTCATCGTGTCGTCGTTATCATCATCGTCATAACAGCCTAGGCAATGGATGTAGAACTATGAACGGTGTTTGCCACCGCCTTCAAACCCGCGCTCAGTCGCCACCTTACGGGTCCAACGGGTACCTCAGCCTAACCGAGGATTTGGTTCGACCGGATGACTCCCGTGACACGCCCTCGCGGCAACCACTTAGCTGCTTTATCGCTCCAGACAGCCTGCCCCTACTCCTCCGCCTCGCCCAGATCCGCCGCCCGGTTTTCGAACTTGGTGAACTCGTGCAAGAACACCAGTTCGATCTTCCCCACAGGGCCGTTGCGCTGCTTGGCGAGCAGCAGTTCCGCCTGCCCGCGCAAACTCTCGTCGTTGGGCCGATACACCTCTTCCCGGAAGATGAACGCCACCAGATCGGCGTCCTGTTCGATCGATCCGCTTTCGCGCAGATCGCTGAGCTGCGGCCGGTGATCGCCTTGCCGCGTTTCCGGCGCGCGGT
>PKYZ01000040.1 GCA_003132865.1 Bryobacterales bacterium | reverse complement strand
GAAAGCCGTCGCTGGCGGAGCCGGCGTGCGGTGGCAATCACCAAGGGGGACCGGAGAGTTGAATTTGTGGCTCAGTTCTTCACCGTGGAGGAGATGCCGGTGAGGGGCAAGATCGGGATCTCAAGGGAAGAGCGGGAGGCAACCGGCTTATGATTTTCGGGGCACACGTAGTGGCGTACAGCAGGGACGCGGCNNTCGCGTCGGTGGACGCCGGTCACGGATGGCTGATCTTCGCCCTGCCACCGGCGGAGGCGGCTTTCCATCCGGCGGAGCGAAACGATCGCTCCGAACTCTACTTCATGTGCGGCGACCTGAAGGCCGAGATGGCGGCGCTGCGGGCCAAAGGCGTCGAGTGTTCGGAAGTGACGGAGGCGCGCTGGGGTTCGGTGGCGAAGATCCGGCTGCCAGGCGGCGGCGAGATCGGACTCTATGAGCCCAAGCACCCAACGGCGCTCGGGCTGAAGGCGGAGTAGATCCTCGCGGCAAAGAGCAGCGGGAGCGCTTACGTGCCGCAGAAGGTTGCGCGCTCGCGCATTTCCGCGGTGAACCTATTCATCGCGAGGACTTAGGTCTCCGCGACTCGCAGGCGGTCCTTAGCCTGGTACGTGCCGGGAAACATTTGCACTGTCCGAGCTTGGGTTCTGGGGTCGTATTCCCCGGCGCCGTCATTGGAAGAGCGCTCATACGGACAGGCTGACCGGTTGTGTTTCCCAAGGTGACACTCGTGACGAGGCAAGTCGAAACAGCCGCTACGCGGCGCATCTCTGCATCGAAGAGTGCATCGCCACTGGCGTCCCGGTCCCGACCGAAGTGGGAAAAGAATACGTCGAGCTTCCGACCAGTATCCACCAGGGAAGCTGCCGGCGGAGATTTCAGACGAGGAACTGGTACAGTGCTACCGCGGGTCGGATTTGTCGTTACCGCGAAGACTCATCTCGGCCATCTTCGCAGCCATGACACCGTGTCACCAGTGAGGCGTCGCCCCGAGCAGCACGCCTACTCTGCCGTCACAACCTTCGAGCAGCCGCGGCGTGGTGATGGCGAGAAAGGGATCCTGAGCAGCACGCCTACTCTGCCGCCACGACCTTGAGCGTAACCGAAACCACGGGCGAGTTGGCGCCCGACCAGGTGGAGAACCTGACGGACGTGCGATAAGTTCCGGGAGCGAGATTCTTCGGGTCTATGTCCAGAGAGACCATATCGGCGGCCAGTCCCGAGTCCTTGCCGGGAGTGACGCCCCCTCCCTTCCGGGTCAACCATCCGGCACCGGCCTGGATGGAGTATGGCAGGTCCGGCCAGCTCGAGGAGACTTGCACGGCGAGCGGCGCCGGACTCGCCTGTCCAGCGCGATACTCGCAAGAAAGCTCTTCCGGAAAGACTCGGAGGATGGGTTTCCCGGTGACCACGAGGTCCAGGGTCTTCACCGACGAAGAACAGGTATTCGCGGCCCGCACCGAAAAATGAAATGTTCCAGTTTCCTTCGGTATGCCGAGAAGCGAGCCGCCCCCGATCTCAACGCCGCGAGGTAGCGCTCCATCGCTCAATGACAGAGTCACGTCGCCTTGCGGACAGCGCCCATCCACCTCAGTCTCTATCACCGAGTGATACGCGGTGTTCACAATCGCCCAGGGAAGATCCGAGGTCCGGATCCGAACCGCTTCGCCGTGAAGAAGGGGAACCGCGACCAGAAGCCAGAGGGGAAGTAAACGAATCATAATAGCCTCACCGCGCGAAGAATCCGTTGCCGGGNNTCAGCCTTTGGGCCGAAGCACAGAAGCCGTGTACCGCCTTGCCCAACACACGCGTCGATGCTCCGTATACCGTATCGCCGGCGCGATCCACAACCACCATTCTGGCGGTAGCCGGGTGGAGCAATTTTCCGGCCGAGCGGTCCAGAACAACCACGAACATGGCGGCATCCCTTCGGCTTGTGACCGTCAGGGCGGGACAGTTCCTGGCGAAGGCCTCGACGATTTCGGCGGTCTGCGGATGAGACTGCGAGAGCAGTGTGCTTGGGCTTACCTCGACGAAGACTCGGACGGGTTGAACCCGGCTGCCGCTGGCGGGGTCAGGACTGGGAGAGGTGTTCCCCGAAGGCCGAGCGGCCCTCATCGCCCGAATGATATCTNNACTCAAGTCGGCTATGCCATCCGCGGTGGTGTCGAATTCGGCACGGCTGGTGCCAATCATCTCGATAATGAACTGTTCCCCGAGACCGGCATCCGCCAAGGTAACCACATCGCGATTCGTCAGCACATTCCGGGAGGGGCCGGCGTCCTGCGCGCTGCACACGGCCGTTAAGAGAACGATTATCACGGCCGCAACCGTCCAGCGCTTTGGTTTGGGAGGGTGCATTTTCGTCGCCAATATTTCATATCGGCCAAACGGAAAGAATCGCGAACGGGCGAGTAAGGGTGGCCCAAGTCCAGGTTTCTGCCTCCGGAGACGTTCCCGGCGACCGCTTTCAGCACCCCTCAAGCGCCTGCGGCGCGGTGTATTGAAGCAGTACCTT
>PKYZ01000331.1:367-14658 GCA_003132865.1 Bryobacterales bacterium | reverse complement strand
CGCCGTTCGAGGAAGCCACCGTGCTAACGTTGGATCGCGCGGGCGACTTTCGTTGCGGCACGCGATGGCATGCGGCGGGCACGGCGCTTTCGCTCGAAAGGGAGCTGTATTATCCCGACTCACTCGGCGACCTATATGGCCGAGTGACTGAGTTACTCGGCTTTCGAGCCAATCTGGAAGAGCACAAGGTGCAATGGCTCTCCGCTGCGGGCGACGACCGGTTTCGCGGTTTGTTCCTGGAAATCATGCCGATGCGGGACGATCAGTGGCCGCGCCTCGACCGTTCGTTCTTCGATGCAGAGCGGCTCACCTCCGGCGGTTTCAGCGCGCGTTTTTATGAGCGGCTCGGGCTTGAAGACGGCGCCGCGATCCCCGAACCGTTGCGCGCTCCGTTGGCGGCGGGCATACAGCGAGCCATCGAAGATACGGCGATCCGCATGGCAGGCTCGGGCAGGCAACTTTGTTTCGCGGGCGGGTTGGGATTGAATGCGCTGTTGGTCTCCGCACTGGAGCGCTCGTCGTTTGAAAATGTCTTCGTGCAGCCGGCGGCGGGAGATGCGGGCACCGCGATTGGCGCTGTGCTGCACACCTGGCACGCCGTCTACAACCAGCCCCAGCGCATCGGGCTCGATAACCTCTATCTCGGCCCCAGCTACACGGCCGAAGAGATCAAGCGCGTGCTCGAGAACTGCAAGCTTCGCTTCCGCTACATCCTGACCACCGAGGAGACCATCGAAACGGCCATTGCGCAGCTTGCCGAGAACCGCATTGTGGCTTGGATGCACGGCCGCATGGAGTTCGGACCGCGCGCGCTGGGCAACCGCAGCATCCTGGCATCGCCGCTGGATCCTTACGCCGCCGAGAATCTGAACGCGTTCATTAAACACCGCGAGCCGTTCCGCAAGTTTGCCGCCTCAGTGCCGGCGGAGCTTGCCGCCGAATACTTCGAGTGCGGTCCCAACGCGCGTTTTCTGGCCACCGCCGGTCGCGTTCGCCCGGCACACCGCGGCCGTTTCGCGAGCGCCGTCCTGAACGGCGACCTGGTCCGCGTGCACACGGTTTCGCAGGAGGACAACCCGCTGTACTGGAAACTGCTGCACGCGGCGGGCAAAGCTACGGGCCTGCCTGTGCTCTACAATACTTCGTTCAACTTGTTCAGCGAGCCGCTGGTGTGCACTCCGCGCGACGCGGTGCGAAGCTTCTACTCATCCGGAATCGATGCGATGTTTGTCGGGAATTTCTTCTTACAGAAGTGACTGCCCCCATGCGTTCCCTCTTCCTTTGCTTACTCGGTGTGCCCCTCCTCTTTGCTCAGACTCCCGACGAGAAGGAAGATCTCAAGAATCCCGTAGCGGGGCAGGCCGACGCCATCAGCGCCGGCAAGAAGCTGTATCTGGAAGGCTGCAGCGGTTGCCATGGCCCCACCGCGGAAGGCGGCCGCGGTCCCAACCTGGCGCAAGGCGATCAGATCCGCGGCGCCACCAACAGGCACCTATTGTCCGTCATCACCGATGGCGTGAAGGGGTCCGATATGCCGCCTTCCGGGCTGCCCAGCGACAAAGTCTGGCAGATCGTCGCCTACCTGCGCAACCTGACCGCCGTGGCTTTCGACAGCATGGCGGCGGGCGACGTCCAGGCCGGCAGCGCGTTATTCTTCGGCAAGGCTGGCTGCGCAAACTGCCATACAATTCGCGGCCGGGGTGGCTTTCCCGGTCCCGATCTTTCCAATATCGGCCGTGTGCGCTCCTTCCGGCAATTGCGCGAATCGCTGCTCGATCCCAATGCGCAAATCGCCGAGGGTTACGGCGGCGTCACCGTCACAACCAAGTCCGGGCAGACGATCTCCGGCGTGGCCCGCGACAATACCAATTACGCGATCCAGATTCTCGATGCGCACGGCGATGTCCATCGCCTGCTCAAGGCCGATTTGCGCGAAGTGGTCTTTCGCAAGAGCTCGCTGATGCCTGGCGATTTCAAGCAGCGGCTCAGCTCCACGGAGCTAGAGGATCTGCTTGCCTTCATGGCCCGCCAGTCGATACGCGACAGCGCCGCGATTGTCCAAAGCGCGGCGGCCTTCGCGGGTGCACGTTACGATTTGATTCGCGCAGGCGCCGGAGCGGACTGGCTGACCTATGCCGGAGATTACGCGGCGCACCGCCACAGTCCGCTGACCCAGATCACGCGGGCCAACGTGACGTCGCTGGCATCGGCGTGGGTCTACCACGTGGATGGCGCCACTCACTTGGAAGCCACGCCGCTGGTCTACGACGGCATCATGTACGTCACCAATAGCAACGAAGTGTACGCGCTGGACGCGCGCACCGGCCGGCCCATTTGGAAGTATCGCGACGAACTGGCCAAGCGCAGCGACGTGAACCGCGGCGCCGCCATTCTTGGTGACAGCGTCTTCTTCGCCACCAGCGACGCTCACCTGGTGGCGCTCAATCGCAAGACGGGCGGAGGGCTGTGGGATCGTGAGTATGCGGACACCAGCCGCGGCGCGTTCGCCACGCTCGCACCCATGGCCGTGAAGGATCGCGTGATTGTGGGCGTGTCGGGCGGCGATACCGGCGTGCGCGGATTCATCGCTGCGTTTTCCGCCGCCACCGGCGAAGAGCTATGGCGCTTCTGGACCGTTCCCGCCAAAGGCGAACCCGGCGCGGAAACCTGGGGCGAACTGGGTCCCGAATGGGGCGGTGCGGCGACCTGGCTCAACGGCACTTACGATCCCGAGCTCAACGTCCTCTACTGGACCACCGGTAATCCGTGGCCTGACTTTTACGGCGGCGCGCGGCACGGCGACAATCTCTATTCCGATTCGCTTCTCGCGCTGGACGCCGGCACCGGCAAGCTGAAATGGTATTTCCAATTCACGCCGCACGACACGCACGATTGGGATGCGCAGGCCTGGCCCGTGCTGCTTGACACGGTGTACGAAGGCCGCGCGCGCAAGCTTCTGCTGCATCTCAATCGCAACGGTTACTTCTACGTGCTCGACCGCACAACGGGCGAATTCCTGCGCGCCACGCCTTTCGTCGAGCGGCTGAATTGGGCCAAGGGCATCGACGCCAAAGGCAGGCCGATCGAGAATCCCGGCATGGAGCCTTCGCCGAACGGCACGCGCGTGTGCCCCTCGGTGCGCGGCGCTACCAACTGGATGTCGCCTTCCTACAACCCAGGCACAGGCCTGCTGTATGTGCCCACGCTGGAGCAATGCGATGTGTACAGCTCATCCGCCAAAACGCCCGAACCGATGAAGAATTTTGCGGGCACCGGCGGTGAGTCGATCTCCAAGGAGCCTGGCAGATTCTATCTTCGCGCGCTCGATCCGCGAACCGGCGAGAAGCGCTGGGAATACCCGATGACGGGCCGCGGCGATATGTGGGCGGGAACGGTTTCCACCGCGGGCGGCCTGGTCTTCTTCGGCGATGACGATGGGCAACTTGTGGCCCTGGACGCCGCCACCGGCCGGCACCTTTGGCATTACTACCTGGGGCAGAACCTCACCGCCTCGCCTATCACCTTCATGGCCGATGGCAAGCAGTATGTGACGATCGCCGCGGCCACGGATGTCTTCACGTTCGCGTTGTTCGAGCCGCAGGCTGGGGGGCGGAAATGAAGCGAACCCGATCCACCCCGCCCAGCGAAATTCGCTGCGATAGTTGCGGTCAACTCACCCCGGCGTATAACACCGTCAGCTACGGTTCCGTGGAACGGGGATACAAGGAACTCTGCGGCCAATGCTTCAACGCGGAAGGCGCGAGATTAGGCGGTCTGATTGAGTTTGAAGACGCCAAGTTTGAACCGGTATCGCTTGTAGACTGCACCGGCAAAGCTCACGAGTTTCATTTTCGGACCCGTTTATTCGGGCCGGGCGTCGCTCTGGATGCCTTCGAGCTTCGCGACGGATACCCGGCTGGCTATCGGTTCCAAACGATCGGCGATCCGGCGGACGATCTGCTGGCGCTCCTTGGGCGATTGATCGAAAAGATGCGTCGCGCCCTGTCCATCAAGCACGTAGAGTCTGGCGAACTTGGATTGCAGATCGCGGACGAGCAGGTCGTGCGAGGCTTGATCGAGTGGGACGATGCACACGATGGTAGGGTGCCGCTCGTCGTCGTCGATGGTCGAGAGATCACCTGGGAAGAATTTGGCCGTATGTTGATGACGTTTGAAGGCTGGCAGTTCAAGTTGGAGATTCGCGACATGAGCGAAGAGTTATGACCTGTCCAGTCACCGTGCCGCCAATTCCGCCGCCGGCGCGGGCTGCGACGCCACCAGTCCGCCGACCACCGCAAGGTCGCACCCGAAATCCCTTGGCTCTACCGAAGCCACGCACGTTTCGCGCCGGACGTCGAAATGATTTTGTCGCAGTCCCATTGGCAGTTGGCAGGGAATTTCGCGCGAGCTGGAATCGGATAGGATAAACTGAAGGCAGTCGTCAATATGAGCGGAGAATTCGTCGAACGCCGGGATGGGAGCTTCTACCTGAAAGGAAGCCGTGTGCCGCTTGGCCACCTCGTGCGGGAGTACCAGCACGGCGAATCCCCGGAAGGCATCCGATCGCATTACCCTACACTAAGCCTGGAGCAGGTTTATGGCGCAATTACTTTCTACTTGGGCCACAAGAGCGAAGTGGAACGCGACGTAGCGGAGCGCGAGCGCGAGGAGGATGCATACAGCGCGGCGCATCCGGGACCTCCCGATCTCAAAGAGAAGTTCGAACGCATGCGGCAGCAACTGCAGGCGCGAAGAAGCTGACGCATGATCCGCTTCCTGGCGGATGCCAGCCTCAACCATGCCATCGTTAGCGGTTGTCTGCGCCGCGAGCCTGCGATGGACTTTCTCTCAGCGAACGACGCAAACCTCCAAGGAGTCCCCGATCCCGAAGTGTTAGCCCTCGCCACGGAGCAGCATCGGATTCTTGTCACTTCCGACATCAAGACCATGCCGCGACATTTTGGTGAGTTCCTTCAGGCTGAGGGTTACTGTGCAGGCGTGTTTCTGGTGAAGCAGCGCGCACCGCAGGCCGATGTAGTCGAGGCGCTCCTGCTGGTTTGGGCGGCCTCGGAGGCGGACGAGTGGAAGAACCGGATCGTAGAGATTCCGGAGTCGTGACGGTTCTTCGGGTCGGTGGGCCGGAGGCGCAGCATGCAGCCCGGGCGATTCGGCGGATCGCCGAGTGTGCCCCGCAGCCTCGCCAAACTGCTATAACACAAAGGTACGATGAACCCAGTCGAGACCTACCTGGAACAACTCCGGGAAATCCAGTCAGCGCGCGCCGGCGTCAAGGAAACCACGTATTACACGGCATTGGCCAACCTGTTGGATGAGGTCGGCAGGACGATCAAGCCCAGAGTGCGTTGCATCCTACAGCTTCAGAACCGCGGAGCTGGCAACCCTGACGGCGGCTTGTTCACCGCCGATCAGTTTCCAAAAGGCAGTGCCGAGCCCGCGGGTTCCGGCCTCCCGTCGCGCGGCGTCATCGAGATCAAGTCCACTTCCGAGGACGCCTGGGTCGTAGCCGACGGCCATCAGGTCACGAAATACTGGGGCCGGTACAAACAGGTTCTCGTTACCAACTACCGCGACTTTGTGCTGGTGGGCCGCGACGCGGACGGCAACCAGGTCAAGCTGGAAACCTGCCGCCTGGCGCGCACAGAGGCCGAGTTCTGGAACTCGACTTCCACTCCGCACAAAACAGCCGCTCGGCTGGCTGAGAGCTTCGTCGATTTTCTCAAACGCGCCATGCTGCTAGCGGCCCCGCTCGATTCCGCCGCGGACCTCGCCTTGTTCCTCGCCTCTTACGCTCGCACGGCGAAGTTCCGTATCGAGCATGGTGAGTTCCCCGGGCTCGCTGCCATCCGGGGCGCCTTGGAAGAGGCGCTAGGCATGACATTCGAAGGCGCCAAGGGCGATCATTTCTTCCGCTCCACGCTTGTGCAGACGCTCTTTTACGGTATGTTCTCCGCCTGGGTGCTGTGGAGCAAGACGCACGAAAGCCGCTCCTCCCGCTTCGACTGGCGCCTTTCCGACCAATACCTGCGCGTACCGATTCTGCGCAAGCTTTTTCGCGAGGTGGCCGACCCCGGTTCCATGGAATCCATGGACCTCAACGAGGTGCTCGACTGGGCTGCTGCGGCCCTTAATCGCGTGGACCGCGGATCGTTCTTCAGGACCTTCGAAGAGAAGCACGCCGTTCAGTACTTTTACGAGCCGTTTCTCGAAGCGTTTGACCCGGAGCTGCGCAAAGACCTCGGCGTCTGGTACACCCCTACAGAGATCGTGGACTACATGGTGGCACGGGTCGATCGCGTGCTTCGCGACGAACTTGGGCTGCACGACGGCTTAGCCGACAAGCGCGTTTACGTGCTGGACCCGTGCTGTGGCACAGGCGCGTACCTGGTCGCGACCCTCAGCCGCATCGCTGAAACATTGCGGGAGAAGGGCGGCGACGCGCTGCTCGCTCAGGACCTCAAGGAGGCTGCCATGCACCGCGTCTTTGGATTCGAAATCCTGCCCGCGCCGTTCGTCGTGGCACACCTGCAACTCGGTCTGCTGCTGCAACACCTGGGCGCGCCATTTTCAGAAAAAGGCAAGAGGGAACGCGCGGGCGTCTATCTCACCAACTCTCTGACAGGATGGGAGCCGCCCAAGAAACCCAAGCGGCTGCCGTTTCTCGAGTTGGAAGAGGAGCGCGACGCCGCCGATGAAGTGAAGCGCGACAAGCCGATCCTCGTGATTCTCGGCAACCCGCCTTACAACAGCTTCGCGGGGATCGCGAAGGTGGAAGAGGAACGCGGCCTCTCCGACGCATACCGGACAACGAAGAGAGCCCCCGCGCCGCAGGGGCAGGGATTGAACGATCTGTATGTGCGCTTCTTCCGCATGGCCGAGCGCCGCATTGTCGAGAAGACCGGCGCCGGTGTAGTGTGCTTTATCTCGAATTACTCCTGGCTCGACGGTCTCTCCTTTACCGGGATGCGGGAGCGGTACCTGGAGGTATTCGACCGCATTTGGGTGGACAATTTGAACGGTGACAAGTACAAGACCGGCAAGTTGACGCCGGAAGGCGATCCTGACCCGAGCGTCTTCTCGACCGACTTCAACCGCGAAGGGATTCAGGTGGGCACGGCGGTTTCGCTATTGGTGCGGAAACGCGATTCGGACCGCGCGAAAGAAGTTCGCTTCCGCAACCTATGGGGCAAGAACAAGCGCGCCGACTTGCTCTACGGGGGCGTCCCCTACCAGCAACTGCACCCGGTTGCTGAACTCGGGCTCCCATTCGCGCCTGCGCAGGTCGAGGCTGCGTATCTTGCGTGGCCGCTCTTGCCAGACCTATTCCCGTTCTCCTCTCCGGGCGTTAACACGAGCCGTGACGAATTCCTGGTGGACACTGACCGCGACAGCTTAGTGAAACGTCTAGAAGTATACTTCGATTCGGCCGTTACCCACGAAGAGATGCGCCGCCTCTACCCCGGCGTGATGGCGAGCACCGCGCGCTTTAACGCAGAGCAAACGCGCGCCTACTTGCAGAAACGGGAATCCAAGCCGGAACACATCGCGGAACATATCGCGGAACGCGTCATTCGGTACTGCTACCGGCCATTCGACGTGCGCTGGCTGTATTGGGAGCCAGAGACAAAGTTGCTCGACGAAAAACGCAGTGACTATGTTCCCAATGTTGCGGCGGGATCCCTGTGGTTGCTCTCCCGCCAGAAAGGCGAGAGGCAGATTGAAGGCAGCCCGTTCTTTGTGACGCGCTCGGCGGCAGACCGCCACTTGATAAGGCCTGGCTGCAACTGCTTTCCGCTCGGCGCTATCGATCGCGGCCTGCTCCGTGGCGATACCGCGCCCATGAACCTGAGCCACCGCGCGCTTGACTACGGCGAATCCATCGGCGCCCCAGCGACGTCGGTGTGGTTCCACGCGCTCGCCGTCGGGCACTCGTCAATATACCTTCGCGAAAACGCCGGGGCGTTGTGGCAGAACTGGCCCCGCATCCCCCTCCCCGCCACAGCAGACGCTCTCACCGCCTCCGCCGCCCTCGGGCGCAAAGTTGCCGCGCTGCTCGACTGCGAGCAAGCAGTGCCCGGCGTCACCACCTCTCCTGTCCGTCCTGAACTACGCGCCATAGGGATCGTCAGCACCGCGTTCGGCCAACTGGACCCGGATTCCGGCGACCTCGATATCACCGCCGGTTGGGGCCACGCCGGCCAAGGCGGCATCACCATGCCGGGCAAAGGCAAATCCATCCATCGCGAATACGCCGCCGCGGAGCGGGCCGCCATTGGGGAATTCACCACGGTGCTCGGTCCCACCACGTACGACTTATTCCTCAACAACAAAGTCTATTGGAGCAACGTCCCATGCGCCGTCTGGGAATACACTTTGGGCGGCTACCAAGTCATCAAGAAATGGCTCAGCTATCGCGAGAAAGGGTCAACGGAAAAACCCCTCTTGGGCCGCTCCATCACGAAGGACGAAGCGCGATACGTCACCGAGATGGCCCAGCGCATCGCGGCGTTGCTTCTCATGGGTCCAGCGCTCGACGCCAACTACGAAGCCGTCAAGCGCTATCCCCATCCGTGGGGTACCCGCTCCACCGTTGCCTGAACCCTCCACCGGTAACACGGAGGAAGGACCTGTGCAATTGAAACGCGTTTACCGGGCACCTGCTATGCTTGACCAAAGAAGGTCTGCCGATGAAGCCCTCCGTCTACGCCCGCGTCGCGACTTCGGATATCCACTTCCTGCCGGACCTTACCCCCAAGCACGACGAGCGGCTCTCGGAGTTGCTTCTGGGAGCTGTTTCAGGCGATGTGCCCGTTTACTTCGCCGCTGTGCCTCTCGCGATCTGTGTCCCATTCGATCTCGACTACCGGCCGGACCTCCACCCGGTGGGTGCGCAGGCCATCCGGGAGATGGCCGGGGATTGGAGTAAAGGCCAGTTCAGTCGGCTATTCGTCTATCAGCGGGGCAAGTGGTTTGTCGTGTCTGACGACTACATCCCCCTGTTTGCCGCCCTGACAGGAGTGCCCGATTATGTTCCGTGCTGGGTTCTGGGCAAACCTGACAGCGATCTTCTTCGCGATGTTCAAGGGCCTATAGCGCCCAATGACGTTCCAAAATTGCTAGGGATAGCTTGAGCGGCGCGGCCGTTTCCGGCCGGCCGGCATCCCGCACAGGACGCCTTCCCGGGCGCTCAGGTGAGGTTGTGCATGCCCGATCAAATCACGGCTCCGCGTCTGAACCCGTGTTAGAATTGGATTGTTATGAATGCGCAACGCTCCAATCAGCGCGTCGTGGAAAAGATTGACGCAGTTTTCTCCAGGTGCAATGAAGGATTGAGCCAGGAAGAACGAGAATCCCGCCTACAGGGTCTTGAGCGTATCGCTAATTCTGTTCGCGCTCGCCGTTCCAAATCCGAAAGACCTCAGTCCACTCCGGTGAGTCCTCGGAAAGGCCGTATTCGCGCATAGGTGCCTTCAGATCGTCAGTGGTTCCGTAATCTACGATCTCGCGAAGTGCCGCCAACCTACGCCGATTCTGCTCATGAGTTGCAATATCCACCGGCCGACGGCCTCTTCTCGCCTCTGCCCTGCGAACCCGCTCGATCTCGTCAGCCAATGCGAACCCCCCGAAACCGCTTCTATCGCGCGGCCAACTCGGGCGCCGGCGCGGGTATCGCAGCGCCCTTGGCGCCGCGCAGCCACCCCTGGAAGCGCTCCATATACAAATAAATCACCGGCGTAATGTACAGCGTCAGCAACTGCGACACTACCAGTCCGCCGACTACCGCCAAGCCCAACGGCTGGCGCGCGTCGGCGCCTTCGCCATAGCCCAGCGCGATGGGCAGCGTGCCGAACAGCGCCGCCACCGTGGTCATCATGATGGGCCGAAAGCGCAGCATGCAGCCCGAGTAGATAGCCTCGAACGGCGCTTTGCCCTCCACCCGCTGCTGCTCCAGGGCGAAATCGATCATCATGATAGCGTTCTTTTTCACCACGCCGAATAGCATGATCAGGCCGACGAAGGCATAGAGGTCCAGTTCCCTGTGAAACAGCCGCAGCGTGAGCAACGCGCCGAACACCGCGGAAGGCAGCCCCGAAAGAATCGTGATGGGATGGATGAAGCTCTCGTACAAAATGCCCAGCACGATGTAAATCACCAGAATGGCCACGATCAACAGGATGGACAGTCCCTGGAACGATTGCTGAAATTCCTTCACCGTACCCTGGAAGTTGACGCTGATGGTGGGCGGTATGCGCAGTTCCTGCAGCGACTCTTTTACGTGCGCGGCCGCCTCGCCCAGCGAATAGCCGGGCTTCAGGTTGAAGGACACGGTGACCGCCGGCAGTTGCCCGAAATGGTTGACGCTGAGCGGGCCGGCCGCGCGCGAAAGCTTCACCACGGTGTCGAGCGGCGTGAGCGCTCCTTGCGTAGACCGCAGATAAATCTTGGACAGCCCTTCCGGCGTGCGCTGATACTGCGGCGCAACCTGCAAGATGACGGCATACTGATTGGCCGGCGTGTAGATGGTGGAAACCTGGCGGCTGCCGTAAGCCGTGTAGAGCGCGTCTTCGATCTGTTGCGGCGACAGACCCAGGGCCACGGCGCGGTCGCGGTCGATATCCACCATCACCTGCGGGCTGGCGATTTGCAGATCGGAGTTGACATCCAGGAATCCGGGCAGCGTGCGCATCTTTTGCATCAGCGGGTCCACCCAGGCGTAGATCTCTTTCAGATTGGCGCTCTGCATCGTCATTTGGTAAACGCTGGTGGAGAACTGGCCGCTCACGGTGATCGGCGGCGGGTTCTGCATGAACACCATGATGCCTGGCACGGCGCCGACTTTAGGCCGCAATTCCTCAATGATCTGGTCCACGGAAAGCTTGCGTTCGGAGCGCGGCTTCATGCGCGCGAAGAAGCCTCCCTGATTGCCGCCCATGACGAAGGTTCCGGTGTCCGCCACGTTCGGATCCTGCCGGGCAATGTCCGATACGGCTTTCAAGTGCTTGGCCATCGAATCAAACGAGATGTCCTGGCCGGCCATGGCGAAGGCGAAGAAGGAGCCGCTGTCCTGGCTCGGAATGAACCCCGTCGGCATGGTCAAGAAAAGATACACGGTGCCCACCAGCAGCGCAAACCCGGCCATCAGCGTGGCGAAGCGATGGCGCAGCACGCCTTTCAGCGTGTAATCGTAGGTGGAGGCCAAAGCGTGGAATCCACTCTCGAACGCGCCATAGAGGCGGCCATGGTGGCCGGTGTGGCTGTAGCGCAGGAAGCGGCTGCCTAGCATCGGCGTGAAGCTTAGCGATACGAAGCCGGAAATCAGAATGGCGATGGTGATGGTGACGGAGAACTCATGCAACAACCGTCCCACGATGCCGCCCATGAAGAGCACGGGAATGAACACCGCCACTAGCGAGATGGTCATGGAAATGATCGTGAAGCCTATCTCCTTCGACGCCAGCAGCGCGGCCTCCATGCGTCCTTTGCCCATTTCCATGTAGCGGACGATGTTCTCCAGCATGACAATGGCGTCGTCCACGACGAACCCCACCGACAGCGTCAAGGCCATCAGCGACAGATTATTCAGGCTGTAGCCAAGCAGGTACATGGCTGCGAACGTGCCGATGATGGAGAGCGGCACCGCCGCGCCCGGAATTAACGTGGCGCTGAGGTTGCGCAGGAAGACGAAAATCACCATCACCACCAGGCAGACGGTCAGCACCAGGGTGAACTCGACATCGTGGATCGAACCCCGGATCGACTCCGAGGCGTCGAAGGCGACATCCAGCTTCACGGAAGGCGGAATCTCGGCGCGGAATTGCGGCAGCAGCGCCTTGATGTTATCGACCACTTCCACCGTGTTGGTTCCGGGTTGGCGCTGGATTCCCAGAATCATGCCGCGCACGCCATTGAACCAAGCCACGGTCTTATCGTTTTCGACGCCGTCGATCACATTGGCGAGCTGCTCCAGGCGAATGGGCACGCCGTTCTTGTAAGAGACAATCAAGGGCCGGTAGGCCGCGGCGCGTGTCAACTCGCCGCTCGATTGTACGGTGAAGGCCTGCTTCTCTCCGTACAACCTGCCGGTGGGCAGATTCACATTGCTGCGCTGGATGGCCTGCATCACTTCGTCGAAACCGATCCCGCGCGCGGCCAGTTCGTCGGGATTCACCTGCACCCGCACCGCGTATTTCTGCGCGCCATAAACCTCCACGCTCGAAACGCCGCTGGCCATGGAAATACGTTGCGCCAGCAGCGTCTCCGCGTATTCGTCTACCGTGTAGAGCGGCAGCGTATCGGAGGTCAGCGACAGATACAGCACCGGCCGGTCGGCCGGATTGGTCTTCTGATACGAAGGCGGATGCGGCATGTTGGAGGGCAGCAGGCCCTCCGCCTTGGCGATGGCGGCTTGGATATCCTGCGCGGCGGCGTCGATGTTGCGCGCCAGCGTGAACTGCACGCTGATGGTCGTGGTGCCCTGGCTATTCTGCGAGCTCATGCTCTGCACGCCGGCGATCGTCGAGAACTGGCGCTCGAGGGGCGTGGCGACGGACGACGCCATGGTTTCCGGACTGGCGCCCGGCAGCGACGAATTCACCTGGATGGTCGGGTAATCGACCGTTGGCAGGGCTGCTACCGGCAGCGCCCGGAAGGCCACGATTCCGAACATCAGAATCGCGAGTGTGACCAATGCGGTCATCACCGGCCGTTCAATAAAGATGCGGGAAATGTGCATGGTCAGAGCGCCATTTAGAGTGCTAAGTTGTCGACCTTACCGGCCGAAACAGCATGTATCTTCGCGCCGGGGAACAGAAGCAATTGGCCGTCGGTGACTACCGTCTCGCCTGGCGTCACACCTTTGGCGATGACCGCTTTGCGGCCGATGGTACGGGTTACCGTGACGGGCCGGGATTCGACGGTCTGGTCCGATTTCACCACGAAGATGAACTGGCCGCGCTGGCCGTCCTGCACCGCTTCGGAAGGCACCACGGTCGCGTTGCTCTGCGTATCCAGCGTGAGGACCACGTTGACGAACTGGCCGGGCCAGAGCATACGAGCGGTGTTGTCGAAGACCGCTTTGAGCCGGATGGTGCCCGTGTTAGTGTCCACCGTGTTGTCAATCACCTTCAAGAGGCCGCGCGCAATGCGGTTAGGTTCGGCGTCGGTGGAGGCTTGTACCGCCAGACTCGCCCGCGCGCGTTGCATGACCGCACCGAGTTGCTCCTCCGGAACGCCGAACGACACGAAGATCGGCGCGATCTGGTTGATGACCACCAGCGGCACGTCATTCACCTTGATGAGGTTGCCGGGGTGCACCAGCAGATTGCCCGTGCGGCCGCCGACCGGCGAGCGGATCTCGCAGTAGCCGAGGTCGAGCTTGGCGCGGGCCACGGCGGCTTGGTCGCTTTCTTGCGAAGCGCGAGCGCTCTCGATGGCTGCCTGGTCGGCGCGGACGGACTCGTGCGCGGCGTCGGCGGCGGCGCGTTGCTGGGTGGCCTGCATGGCGGGAGCCACGCCTTCCTTGGCGAGTTGTTCGTAGCGGTAGGCGTCGGCCTCCGCGCTCTTGGCTTGCGCGGTGTCGCGCGCCAGGTTGGCTTGCGCCTGCGCCAGTTGCGCGCGATCCTTGGCGACGGCGGCCTCGGCCTGCGCCAGCGCCTCGCGATACGGCCGCGGATCGATTTCGAACAGCAGGTCGTCCTTGTTGACGTCGCGGCCTTCGGTGAAATGCACACTGAGCAATTCGCCGGCGACCTGCGATTTGATTTGCACGGTGGAGGAGGGCTCCACTGTGCCAATGACGCGGATCTGAACCGGCACAGATTCCTCGGCGGCGACCGCCACGCTGACCGGAACGGGAGGCATCCCGCCGACGGCCTGCGCCTGCTGCTTGCCGCAGCCTGCCGCCAACAGCACGAGGGCCACCAGGGCAAAGATGGCGGCACAGTAAATCGGGTTTGTACGCTCGGAGTTTTCCACGGAGAAACCTTTATTGTACCCTGGAGATTCTATGCCAGACATACGCGTCCCCAACTCTGAACGGTGCCTGCGGGTATTGCAGCAGACGCCCGGTATTCTCCGGAACCTGCTGTCGCTGGCGACGCGGGAACAGTTGGACTGGCGGCCGTCTTCGGAGCGATGGTCGATCGGCATGGTGCTGGCGCATCTGGCGGAGGTGGAGATCAAGGGATTCCGCAGCCGCTTCGAAGCGATGCTCGGCGCGGATCGGCCGCTGTTGCCAAGCTACGATCAGTGGGGCAGGCCTCTCGGCCTCGCGC
>PKYZ01000331.1:0-328 GCA_003132865.1 Bryobacterales bacterium | reverse complement strand
ACACTTTTCGGATAGGAGCCCCAAGGAACCGATCCTGGTTGACGTGGCTCCATCTGCGCGTACTGTACGCCATCGAGTTTTGCCGCACGGCCACGCTCGGTGGCCACTTGGATCGCTGTTCCCGATGCGGCCATGAGGCCATCTCGTTCAACTCCTGCCGCAACCGGCACTGTCCGAAGTGCCAGACCAACGCGCGCGACCAGTGGCTGGCCGAACGCAGCAAAGAACTGCTGCCAGTCAGCTACGTACATGTCGTCTTCGCCTTGCCGCACGAGCTCTCCTGGCTGGCTCTACAGAACAAGAAGGTCGTTTACGATCTCTTGTTCCG
>PKYZ01000740.1 GCA_003132865.1 Bryobacterales bacterium | reverse complement strand
CCACGCCGAAGGCGTGCGGGGTTGGTGTTCCTGCATCCGCGCCAACGGCGCGCACGGCCTACCGAAGGTGGGCGATCCGTTGGAGCTTGCGGCGTACGTGCTGGAAGTAATCCGGGCTGACGCGCATTTCGAGAACTTCCTCGATCACCGGCAATGAAGTAAGCCAGCGAACGAATGCCCAACGGCGGGGCATCGGCGGGACGCATCAGACGGCGCGCCGCTGCCAGCACGAATGCGTTTTCGATCACGCTCACGGAGACGCCGCGTTGGTAGAGTTGCGCGGCCAGCACCCTGTCCGGACGGCGGACGGTGCCCATCTGCCCGGCGTTTTGCGATACGCCTCCAGAACCTGGCGAATGTATTCTTCCTGGCCGCCGCCGTCGTCCATGATCGTGCTCCTCAACCCTGCGGCTCGCGCAGCGACGGACCGTCAATGGGCACGGTGTGACAGTAATGCCGCAGACGGCTGAGCAGCGCTTCCACCATCGGCCGGCTGCCCAGAAAGTTCGGCCATTCGTCATAGACGAGATTCGTGGTGATGATGGTGGAATGCTGGCGTAGCGCTCTTCCATCAGCTTGAAAAAGATGTTCGACTGCTCCGGTTTCAGATTCAAATACCCAAATTCGTCGATCAGAACATCCAGTTGTGCCAGGCGCTTGAGCAGTTGACGCGTCGAGCGGTCGGCCAGCGATGCATACATCTCATCGAACAAGTTCTGGGCCTTGATGAATTGACACCGGTAGCCGTTCTCCAGCGCCTTGAGCAGCAGACCGCAAGCCAATCCGGTTTTGCCCCTTCCGGTTTCCCCAACCAGGACGATATTTTCCGCCTTGGCGATGAACTCCAACTCCGCAAACCCGCGAATCTGTTTGCGGTTCACGCCCGGTTGGCGGGCGAAGGGAAACGTCTCCAGCGACCAGCGCTCGGGTAGACTGGCGCGCCGGATGCGCCACTCCAGCGCGCCCTCTTGCCGCGCCTGCCACTGCGCGCGCATCAGGCGCGTGACGAAATCCGAGTAGCTGATGTCGTCCTTGTCGGCGGCACGCAACTGCATAGACCTCCAGGATGCGCCGCAGCTTGAGATTCTTCAGCAGTTGTTCCAGTTCTTCACTCATCCGATTCCCCATCGAGCGGAAAGTACTCGCGTGTCACACGGCGCAAGATCATCCGTTCCAGCCGGTCCAGATCGTAAAGACCATAACGGCCGGCCTCGCGCACGGCCCCAGCAGTCGGTTTCCGTGGATACTCCCGCACCAGGCGCAACAGTTGCCGCAGGGCAAGCGTGACCACCTTGCGGCTCCGTTGTTTCAACCCCGCGATATACTCGGCCAGTTCGGGCGCGGCAGTGACGATGGCCTTCTCTTCCGGATGCGGATCGGGACGCGGCAATCTCTCGCCGCGCGGCGGCCGGTGCTCGGCCAGCATGACTCGCTGGTGCTCGGCTTCGGCGATGCGCCGGTGCGTGACCAGGCGGCGGGCATCCAGTTGAATCTCGATCTTGTCCTTGGTCTCGCGCACCTCCACGCGGCGGCCGATCCAGTCCACCGGGACTGAATAGCGGTTGCTGTTCAGCGCCACATACCCTTCGATATCGACCAGACGCTGCTGCAGCCGGTAGACTTCTGGAATCCACGCCGGCAGTGGCTTCAGATGCAGCCGCTCGACTGCAAACAGCTCACGCGGAACCGCCCGGATATGTTTCTTGTAAGTCGAGTTGACCTTATCGCACCACTCCCGCGGGAGTCGACGATCTTTGAAGAATTTCGTCTCCCGAATCTCGATCGTACCGTCCTGCAGATTTGCATCTGCCCATGTCAGACCGACGATCTCGCCCACTCGCAGCCCCGCGCAGTAGGCAAGGACCACCATGGTAAAGAGGCTGAGCGGCCGCAGCGGCGCCTTTGGAGATGGGAACGCCAGCGCTGCCCTTAGGAGTCGTTGCATTTCCTCGTTGGAGTACACGTAGGGCCGCCTCTGCTCCCGGCGAACTGGCTGGAACATCTCGATACTCATCGGGAAGATTGTGGCGGCAGGATCGAGCCGATGCATCGCTTTCGATATCAGCTGTCCCACTCTCTTCGCCTCACACAGACGGTTTGGCGAGAGATCGCTTTGAGCCCACACTTCGATAAGCTGATTCAATGGCTTGCCGGCCAATTCGGCACGGCTCTGCAGGAAGCGATCGAAGCGCAGCAGCATACCTTCGTTGACGTCGTAGCGATAGCCGAGCGAGCGCATCAGCTCCACGTGCTCTGCCATCACCTTTCCGAGGAAGCTTCCAAACCGCGGCACAGGGCGTAGGTCCCGTAATGCCGCCTCGACTGTCATCACTGACTAGCGCGCGCACAATCGGTGTCGTACGCGGCCCATAGTGGCGATGCAACTCAGCAAACGGATTCGTGTAGATCACGCCAAGGGCCTGCGACCATTCCAGGAATCGCTCCACAAGTCGAGCCCGATGGCAGACCATGTGAAGAGGCCACTTCTGCCGCTTTTCGCGGAGCCATTCCCGCAGATTCGATACGGACACCGACGCACCAGTGGAGCATTCGCCCACAGATGACTGAAACGCACGCAGGATATGGCCGTAAATTCTGCGTGTTTCTTGATGACGAAAACGCTGATTACGGAGAAAGCGGCCAACAGAGTCCGCGCCCGCCGAGGATGAGCGAGTCATGGCAACATCTCCTTCGAAATGTTTAAGCCGACGGCTCGTAGATCCTCCGTGGCGAGTTTCAGATACACCGCGGTGGATTCCGCGGATCTATGCCCCAGGACATCACCAATGATCTTTAGGGCACGGCGGCGCGCAGCAGACTGGCCGCTCGTGCATGACGAAAGGCGTGAGGGCCCTTCCTGCCGCGAGGAGTGATTCCGGCCATCTTCAGACGAGCGCCGATGACACAGTTAAGAATCGACCCGCCTTTATATGCCTGATAGGGCGCCCGGACCTGCAGAAATACCTCTCGACGCTCGCTCTCCGGTCTGGCCTTTTCCAAATAGCTCAGTACTGCTTCACCAGGTTCGCGCAGCAAGGGCAGTTCGGAAACCGCGCCCGTCTTCGAGTGCCGCACGCGAAGGAACTCTTTTTGCCAGTCAATGTCCTCCAGACGCAACGCGACGATTTCGCCGGCTCGCAGGCCGTAAGTGGCCAAAAGCATCAAAAAGGCGTAATCCCGTCGGCCAATCGGCGAACAGTCTTGACGAGTCGCTTCCACGACGGCCTGAACCTCCTCGGGACGCAGTGCCGAAGGAACTTGCTCATCGTCATAGATCCGTGGTCCGATCACGGTGCTGCTCAGATCGAGAGCAGTTCGTCCGCTGCCATGCAAGTAGCGCAAGAAGCTTCGAAGGCACACCGTGTGGCCCTCGATAGTTCGCCGACGCAAACCCTTGCAACGCTGCTGCAGGTACGCATCGATGTCGCGAACGCCCAACTGCGCAAGGCTCTCTTGCTCGCCACGCGGCCCCAGCTCAGTCAGGAACTCCAGGGCTTGTGTTGTACGCGTCGACCGTGTCACTGATGCCAGCCCACGCAACTCCCGCATCCACGCGTCATATCCCTGTACCAGATCGCGGTGAAATGCCTCGATGGCCGTTACTGGGGCTATAACGGGCCAATGTCCGTGCAGCAGCCGCAAGAACACGTTCATGGCAGTTTTGTAGCGGCGACGCCATTCGAAAATATTACGCGGATCCCGTCCGTGCCGCCTACGCCAACTTCGAAGCTCCCATCGCAAGAAGTCCTCACACTCCGGCGCATGGGCCGCTTCGACGCCGATACATTTCCTCCAAGGTAATGAACAAACCGCTGCGCAATCCACAAGTAGCGCCGCTGAATCGCCGCGGCATAACGGTCTGTTATTAGGTGAATTTCGAATTCTTCCAATCGCGACGCGTTCGAAGCCGATTCAATGGACATGAGCACCTCCTCGGAAGCCGAGGATCGCACATGTCCCCTTAATCGGAAGCAACAGTCGTATTAAAGTACTGTGAATCCGCTACGGAGCGGGCCGCCTTCTCATTACGGAGTGCTTA
>PKYZ01000333.1 GCA_003132865.1 Bryobacterales bacterium | reverse complement strand
GGCGGGAGGGAGAGCTTTACAGTAGCCTCAGGCCGGCGCATACTCGAAGTGAGCTGCCACCCGGCGGGGGAGTTTGCCGTCCCGTCGCGTGAGTGCCGAGAACGTCCATCGTCCTCTCGGCAGATGGCTCCTCGCCTCCAACCCAGTATACTCAGCGACCTGCAAGGGAACCTCTCACGCATGAAAGTCGTCCCGGAAAAGACGAATGACAACCCGTCCGACTGCAGAACGAACCCTATCATGCCGTCGTGCGAAAGAACCGGAAGGCACCGATAACCTCGTCGTGCCATTTCTCGATCTTCGCCAGGCCGTAGCCCTTTTCGCACGCCTCTCCCGCCACACCGTAGATGAGATCGATACCTTGCCCGGGTCACGTCCGGATGCCAGCGCGTCGCTGCCTTCGCCTGTCTTCAACAGAAGATTCTGGAACGCTGGCCCGTGATGCGCAGCCAACGCCGCATCGAGGAGGTAATTAACCGCCGCTTGAGGCGCCCGATCGAACCCGGCGAGTTGTGCGCCGTGGTGGCGTCGGCGGGCGAACTGCGGCGCCCCGCACGCCATGCGCGGTTCGGAGCTGCCCGTTCGGCCGCATCGTGGCCTGCGGCTGCGGGCGCGGTGCTCCGACGGAATACGATAAGCCGCCAGCTTCCGAACGAATCCTTGACGGTTCCGGTAATCCCGTTTCCGGGACCAGCAGGCCGGCTTCCCCGCTGACTAGCGGCTGGAAGCCATCTGCCGAAGGGACGATTGACGTGTCCGCCACTCGCGCGACGGGACGACAAGCTCCCCCGCCGGATGGCTCCACCCCAGTGTCACACCATCCGCGAACGCCGTCAAGAGTGGTGAGTCTCCGTGGCCGGCGGATGGCAGGCACAACAAAAGATACAACCGGTGCCGTCCCCGGAAATCCGCGGTGTGATGCGTCCGATTCTCGATCGTTTCGAAGGTTGGACCGCAGTAGAGTCGCTTCCCGGCCGGGCGCGCCATGAAACAAGTCTGCGGTTTTTGCCCGAGCAAGGATCGCTGATGGACTCTTGGTGGGCGCAGCCAAATGCGTCAGAATAGGACCATGAGCGCGGAAACACAACAGCCGAAGGCCCAGAGTTCAGGCACGGGGCAAGCGGCGGCCGCCCAGAAGTTCCGCGAATGGGAGGCTCGCAACCGCATTATTGAAGAGCTCGAGCGCCTCGGCATTCCCCGCCAGGATTGGCCCGCCTATGTCCAGAGGCCTGCGAAGCCGGAGTTTTCGGAGTCCCACCAATTCGAGTGTTTCCAGCCGCCGGACATCGACTTGTTGCGGGAGTCCATGCGGGATTGGGTGAAGAAAGCCAATGCCGCCTGGGACCGATACCGGGACCGTCAAGTACGACTGTTCGAATTCTTGGTTGAAAAGGGCGTAGACGAACCGATTCCACACAAGCGCAGTCGCGGACCGGGGACAAAGGGACGCAACGTCGAAATAGACGCCCGCTACGAGTGGGCCGCGCGCCGCCTCACCGGAGACGCGTGGAAAGTGATTGCCATTGACGCCGGCGTCTCAGAACATCGCGTCAGAAAACCCGCCACCGAGGTGCTCAAGATAGCAGGTTGGGAAAAGTAACGAGCCAAGAAGAGCATTCCTCACGGGATTTCGGCAATAAGCGCTGCGTGCTTATTGCCGTTTATTTTGTTGGACTTAGCCGCATTCCTTTGAAATAATAGGAATTGAGAAGCGGGCAATCCGCCGCAAGCGCAACGGCGCTTGAAAATCTATATGGATGCCGATGCACACGAGCCCCTGCTCGGGAGCGTCGGCCGAAGATTGGAAAAATGCAATGCATACCGATAACGCTCAGAAACGCGGCAAGCCGTGCCCACTCGGCAACCGCTCCGGTAAGGGCCGGCCGGTTGGCAGAACAAGGCGACGCTACTGCTCAAGGAAATGATGGAAGGCGAGGCACCTGCAGTCGGGCGGAAGCTCATCGAGCTGGTCCAAAAAGGCGTCATGCCGGCCATCAAGATCTACATGGACAGGGTGTATCCGCTGCAACGGGAAAGACCGGTCGCGCTGGACCTGCTTAAGATCGTTACCGCGGACGATCTTCGAGCTGCGCATGCGACGGTCGTAAAGGAAATGGCGCTGGGTAACATTACCCCAACCGAGGCAGAGCGCGTAACCAATGTCCTGGAGTTCCGGCGTAAGTCGATCGAGACGGAGGATCTGGCGCGGGGCTTGGCGGAAGTGCGCGCGGAGTTGCGGGAACTGAAGGAGATTCATGAGCGCCGCGCTGCGTAACCTGCTTCTGAAAACCAGGAAGGAACTATCCCTGGTAAAGGCCGCCATGCAAGATCAGATCGAGCAAATCCGCGAGACCGCGCTCGCCACCCTGAGCGATGGGGACCTGCGCCAACTGCAAGGCGGAAGAGCAGGTGAGGCCGGCCTTGCTTCGGCCCGTCCTGATCAGGCAGCGGTCGCCAGCTATCGGACGGCTTGCGAGGCTGCCGCCGTGAGATTCACCGGACGGTCGTGTCCGGCGTTGGAATTGTCCTCGGATGCCGTGGCCCAAGAGATCGCCAACCGCAGCGGGAGCAAGCTGCACGCCATGTTTCCGGACGAAGGCCCGTGCCGCCGGGAGTTGTATCCTCGCCACATGGAGTTTCTCGAGGCTGGTGCCACCTTCCGGGAGCGTCTCTTCATTCATGGCCGGGAACCGCACCGGCAAGACCGAAACCGGCGCTTATGAAATGGCCTGCCACTTGACCGGCCAATACCCGCCCTGGTGGCAAGGCAAGCGTTTTGCTAAGCGGATCAACGCCTGGGCCTGCGGCACCACTAACGGCACCACGCGCGATATCGTGCAGGAAAAGCTGCTGGGCCCCGAAGGCGCGCACGGCACGGGCATGATCCCCGCCGACAGCATCGATCACGTCACCAACAAGCAGGGCTTGCCGAACGCCGTGGACAGTATCTACGTGCGGCACGCGCTGGGCGGCATCTCGCGGGTTTCTTTCAAAAGCTATGAGTCCGGACGAAAGTCTTTTGAAGGCACCGCGCAGCATGTCATCTGGCTGGACGAAGAGAGTCCGCTCGATATCTACATCGAGTGTCTCTACCGAACGGCAACCACGGGCGGAGTCCTTTACACCACCTTCACGCCGCTGGCCGGCATGTCGGACGTGGTGAAATCGTTTCTCGAGCCCGAGAACGAGGAAGCCGCGGCCGTCAAGCACCAGACGCGCTGCAAATTGGGAACAGGTCCCGCACCTGGACGCCGACGCCAAGGCGCAACTGCTGGCCTCCACGCCGAGCTACCAGCGCGATGCGCGCACCAAAGGCATTCCGCAGTTGGGTGCGGGCGCCATCTATCCGCTGGCTGAATCCGACATCCTGGTGCCGCGCTTCGCGATCCCTGCCGACTGGCCGCGCAGCTATGGCATGGATGTGGGCTGGAACCGCACCGCCGCGGTGTGGGGCGCGGTCGACCCCCACAAGGGCATCGCGTACCTGTATCGCGAGTATTCCCGCGCGCAGGCCGAGCCCGCGATTCACGCCGCCGGGATCAAAGCGGCCGGGGAGTGGATTCCGGGGGTGGTCGATCCGGCTTGTCTCGGTAGCTCGCAGGTAGAGGGCCGCACGCTGATGGAAATGTATGGCAGCCTGGGCCTGAACCTGCAGCCCGCGGTGAACGCGGTCGAAAGCGGCATCTACGAAGTCTGGGACGCGCTCTCCACGGGGCGCCTCAAGGTGCTCGACTCACTCTCAAACTGGGTGAGCGAGTTCCGCAAGTATCANNCTATGCGGTACTGGTGGGTCTCGGGACGCGACTGCCCGGCGGATCCGCCGACCAAACGCGAGGCCGATATGCTCGAACGGCTGAGCCGCGGCGGTGGCATGGGCGGCGGCGGGCAGGGAAGCTGGATGACGTAGGGGACACGAACTGCGTGGATTTATTTCTTCTGGCCCAAGGGGGCCGCGGCCTTGCTGGCGATTTCCTGGCGTTGACCTTTTTGGGTACCGGCTCTTCGGAGCGTATAGGAGATGGGATGATGATTTGGTGGGGCTGGGCCAGTTGGGGCGAAACCTTCCAAAGGTTTCTCCCCCACACCCCCTCTTCCAACGCGATCAGCTCGCCGCGTCGGCTCGCGCGGACGGGCGTTGTGGTCAGCGGGGAACGGCCGCGAGAGCAGCATGCCGTCCGAACAGTTCGTACGGCGGCGCTGGTTTAGAGAGAGAATAGAGGTGCCATGACTTTGCAGGAACTCCGGGCTACACCTGTCCATGCCGCCCAGCTTGTCGCGCAGGTAGTCGAAGGTCTTGTAGTCC
>PKYZ01000020.1:6052-10801 GCA_003132865.1 Bryobacterales bacterium | reverse complement strand
CGGTGAAACTGTCCCCGAGCGCAACGTAGGAGCGAATCTCCATGGTCAGGTGCCCTCCTACTCCCTCCCACCCATTTTGCGCCGTGACCCTCGACGCACTGCCTGGCGGCCCGTACTCATGGGGGGATGCAGACTGCCGGTGACGTCGCCAAGGCGACGCCACCGGCAGCCACCGGCCGCCTGGACTCAGCGGGGCGCGGCCGGGGTCTGTGAGGGACTGACGACGAACATCACCGGCACCCGCCCGACGCCGGCCGCCACGTGGTTGATGTAGAGGTAGCCGCCGAGCACCATGACCATGACCACGACGAGCGCGGCCACCGAGGCGAGGACGCCGGGGCGGTCGAACACGTCCATGCTCAGATAGAAAGGCGACGACAACTGGTCGACGGGCACGATCTCGACGGTGGCCCGCCTCGACGCCGGGGGCGNNGACGATGCGCACACCGCCTCCTACCGCGGCGCGGCGGGCGTCACCGTGAACGGGTAGCGCGCCCCGAACGCCGCGATCGAGTCATGCCTGATCGCCGCCCAGAGCTTGCGGTCGAGCTTGCGGTCGAGACGCACCTGCCCGTGACGCACGTGCACCGGCACGGTGATGTAGTCGGTCGAGCCGGTCAGGTGGCGAACCTCTCGGACCAGGTGCTCCAGCTGGCCTGTGTTGAAGTTGCTGTCCACCGTGAGCATGCTGATCAGCGCGTGAAGAACCCGGTACATGGTCAGCGGGTTGGACAGCAGATGCCGGAACTCGATCTTGCGGATCACGGCGCGCATCAGGCTTTCCTGGCGCAGCACCCGGTTTTCCTCGCTCAGATTCGGCTCGCGCGCATAATCTAGGGCTTCACGTCCATCTAGATGGTTGACACCCAGATGGAAGTGGTGGCCGAAACTGCTGGTCACATCCGGCAGCGTGACATTCACCCCGCCCAGGGCGTTGACGGTCCGATCGACATGACTGAAGTCGATCCGGGCGTAGTGGTTGATCTGCACATGAGTCAGGTTCTCAATCGTGCGGACAAGCAGATCGGGACCGCCGAACTTCATGGCATTCTCGATCTGCGTCCGGCCGTGTCCAGGAACCGGGACGATGGCCTGCGGCGGAATGGAGACCACGCCGCCGGAGTAACCTGTGGCGTTGACGTGCAGGAGCTCGATCAGGCCACTAGGGGAATCCTCGGGTACAGACCTCGCGCCGGTCGCGCCGATGCCCTTGCCAGTGATCAGCACGGTCATCGCGCCGCCGTAGCCGCCGGTCGCCGCGTCGAGCTTCACGAACTTCACCGGGATCCGCTGGATGCTTCCAGCCAGGTGATTGAGGTACGCATAGCCGCCGACCGCGACTGCGCCGATCAGCACCACGAACGAGGCCATCGTGACGAGAGCGATGCGGAGGCCACGCCGTCTGCGCCTGGGAGGCTGCTCCTGCTCCAGGCCTGCATCCTGGCCCGCGTCGATGACAATCCCATCATCCGGAGTATTCCGGCTGAACATATCGGACATCGCTACTTGTCCCCCTTTTTGATGGCCACGCGCTAGGACGGTCCCTTGAGCGGGCGCGGCCACTCGATGCTTCCGAACTGGACTTCCATCCAGGATTGGCCGNNATGAGCACTACTACCCAACGTACTTGTGAAATTACAGGGAGTAATGTATCCCACGCTCAGGGTCACAGGCCAGCCCGTATGGGAGCCGGCACGTCGCTGACCCGATTAGGGGGATTCGTGAGCAACGAGGCAGTGGGCAACGATTCGCCCAGCCTTCGGATAGGGCGAACTCTTACCAATCAGAGACGCGCCCTTTCTGGTCGGCGATGGCTCCGCGCAGCGTGTGAATCTTGTTATGACGCAGTTGCCTGGATTTGCGGGCTGCTCACCGCGGCCTGGATGACCCGGGACCTGGCCGGGACGGCGATCACGCCATTCATCCTTATCAGGGGCATCGCGGCCGTCTGCCTCCTGTCCGCCATGGCTGGCCTGCTCGCCGGGCTGTACCGCGGGCGTTACCAGCGTGGGAGCCTGGACGAGGTCATGGGCGTCGGGATGGCGACCTGCGTGATGGCCCTCTTCCTGGCCCTGGCCTGCCCCCAGTTGGTCAGCGGCCAGCGGGCGGTCCTTCAGGCGGTCGCGGGTAGCACCATGTTCGCGTTGCTCGCGATGCTCGGGGCGCGCTACGTGCTGTTCGCCGTCCGCCAGCGGGCCCGGCGGTCGGCGGCGGCCACCGTGAACGTCATCATCTTCGGCGCCGGTGATGCTGGCTCGATGCTGATTCACCGGCTGAAGCGCGAGCCGCACTCGACGTACCGGCCGGTCCCCATCCTCGATGACGACCCGGCCAAGCGGCGGCTGCGCATCCAGGGCATCCAGGTCCTGGGGGNNGGTGGTGGTCATCGCGATCGCGCGGGCCAGCGGGACGGCGATCAGGGATCTCACCGCCCAGGCGGAGAGCTGCGGGCTGGTCCCCAAGGTCGTCCCCTCGGTCAGCGAATTGCTTACCGGGAGTGCGCGCATCGAGGGTGTGCGCGACCCGAGGATCAGCGACCTTCTGGGGCGCCGGCCGGTGCGGACTGACGTGGCCGCGGTCGCCGGGCACTTCGCGGGTAAGCGCATCCTGGTCACCGGAGCTGGGGGATCCATCGGCGCGGAANNCTTGACCCGGCCGAGCTGATCATGCTCGACCGGGACGAGTCCGCGCTGCACGCCATCCAGCTCGCGCTGCACGGCCGCGCCCTGCTGGACTCGGACGAGACGATCCTGGCCGACATCCGGGACCCGCACCGGGTCATGGAGGTGTTCGAGCAGTTCCGCCCGCAGATCGTCTTCCACGCCGCGGCTCTCAAGCACCTTCCGCTACTAGAGCGTTACCCGGCCGAGGCGGTGAAGAGCAACGTCTTCGGGACTCGCACTGTCCTGGAGGCGGCGGCGGCCTGCGGGGCCGAGAGCTTCGTCAACATCTCCACGGATAAGGCCGCTGACCCGGTGAGCGTGCTCGGCTACTCCAAGAGGGTCGCCGAACGGCTCACTGCCCACATGGCGGGCCAGGCGGCCGGCAACTACCTGAGTGTCCGCTTCGGCAATGTGCTGGGCAGTAGCGGAAGCGTGTCGCCGATCTTCGAGGCGCAGATTGCAAACGGCGGTCCAGTTACGGTCACGCACCCTGAGGCCAAGCGGTACTTTATGACCACTGCGGAAGCGGTCGGGTTGGTGCTTCAAGCTTCGACGATGGGTAAGGGCGGAGAAATCTTCGTGCTCAACATGGGTGAGCCGATCAAGATCGTCGACTTGGCGAGGCGGATGATACGCCTCTCCGGGCTCGAACCCGACAAGGACGTGCAGATCTCATTTACTGGTCTGCGCCCGGGAGAGAAGTTGTTCGAGGAAATCCGTCTCGAAGGTGAGGGTATCGAGCCCACGCCTCATGATCAGATCTGGGTTTTCCGCGGCGTGGAGCCAAGTTTCGACCAGGTACGCAGCTGGCTGGAAGAGCTTTCCAATCAGGTGGAATCCAGAAACGTCCACGGTCTGATCTCTCAGCTGGTGTCCATGGTTCCCGAGTACTGGCCGAGTGAACAGGTCAATGCCCTTTGCGAGGTGGATCGCCACGATCAGGCCTTGGTCTACAGGCGTGCGCGTGCCAGCCTGGCCACCTATGAGGACGTCGCGTAGCCGGCATAGATCTTCCCCGCGCCGTCTATCAGAGTTGACAAGATCCCCCTCTCCAAATTCGCCAGCTGGTTTGATNNCTGTAACCATCAAACCCGCTGAGCCTGCTGGCGGCGATTCGTATCCAGCGCCCCGCCCGAGTGCAGGCTCGTTCCTCCCCTGTTGTCCCCCCCTTTATCGATTCGGGTTCTCACTTTTTGACATCACCGCCGCGTGGGCTTTGCCGTCTGCGCGCTCGCAGGGTAACATCTAACAAAATGACCGAAAATTCACACATTCCATTCCACCTTCCCTCAATAGGCGACGAGGAGATCAAAGCGGTCGAAAAAGTACTTCGCTCCGGGTGGTTGACGACGGGGCCGGTGGCCTTCGAGTTTGAAAAAGAATTCGCTCGCTACATCGGTTGCAAGCATGCCTTAGCGGTGAATTCTTGCACTTCCGCGCTGCAACTCGCTCTCGATGCCATTGGGCTCAAGAGCGGCGACGAAGTGCTGGTACGANNGTGGTCACCTATTTCGGGGCAACTCCAGTGCTCTGCGATAGCCTCGAAGGGGGCTTCAACATCGACCCCGTCGACGCAGAAAAAAAGATCACAGCGAAAACAAAGGCGATCATCCCTGTCCATATCGCAGGCGAACCATGTGAGATGGCAGCGATTTCGTCACTTGCAGTTCGGCACAACCTCCACGTGATTGAGGATGCGGCGCACGCTCTGCCGGCGAGCTTTGGCGGACAGCGGGTGGGAACGATTTCGGACCTCACAGCGTTCAGCTTCTATGCCACCAAGACGATTACCACCGGCGAGGGCGGGATGCTCACCACGAACGATGACGTGTATGCCGAACGAGCAGCACTGATGCGGCTTCACGGGATCGGTAAGGACGCATGGAAACGCTATTCCCGCGCCGGTTCTTGGAAATACCAAGTGCTGCAGGCAGGATATAAGTTCAACCTTCCCGACATCCTGGCCGCAGTTGGCTTGGCGCAATTGCGCAAGAGTGATATCTTTTGGAACAAACGTCGGGCCCTCGTGGAATTGTACCGGCACAAACTGGCTGGGCTTGAAGATCTGGAACTGCCATCCGCCGGG
>PKYZ01000020.1:0-6042 GCA_003132865.1 Bryobacterales bacterium | reverse complement strand
TTATTGAACAACTGACACAGGCGGGCGTGGGCACATCGGTTCACTTCATACCGTTACACCGGCATCCTTTCTATCAACAGAAATACGGTGTCCGTCCGGAGAGTTTCCCCAACGCCGAGAATGCCTACTCCAGGTGCATTTCGCTGCCCCTTTATCCCGACTTAACCGAGAAAGACGCCGATTACGTGGCCCAAACAGTGATAAAACTCGTCCGCAATTACCGGAATGCCAGGTCCGTTACGTTTTGAAGCATTCGTCCCCAGCAATGTTGGACGCATTGGAATCGACGCCGTAGGGCGCCATTTTCCGCCAGTGGAACTACTCGGCCGGCAAGCGCTCCTTCGATGTGGTTTGCGCAAGTGTCTTGTTGTTGCTGAGTTCGCCCCTGCTGCTGCTTGTCGCGCTGCTGGTGAAATGCTCTTCCCGCGGACCCGCACTTTATTTCCATCGTCGAGTGGGCAAGAATGGCGCACCATTTGACGTTCTGAAGTTTCGTACGATGTCTGCNNATCACCGCAATCGGTCGCGTGCTTCGCAAGTGGAAGCTCGCCGAGCTACCGCAACTCATCAACGTGGTGCGCGGCGAGATGAGCTTGGTTGGCCCTCGACCGGACGCGGCAAAATATGTGGGCGAACTCACCGGGGAGCAGAAGCTTGTGCTCCTGTTGTCGCCCGGAATCACGGGAGCAGCTTCGCTTGAATACCGCGAAGAGGAGGCTATGCTTTCGGAAATTCCGCAAGAACGACTGGAGGAGTTTTACTGTACCGAACTGCTTCCGGCAAAGGTTCGCTTGGACACAGACTACGCCCGACGCGCGACTTTTTCGAGCGATGTAATTATACTGCTCCGAACCCTGCGCGCGATCATACGGTGAGCGGCAGAGCGGCGATGTCAATCGACCGGCAGCAGTCAATCGCGGCCGCCATCTGCCCCTAGCCAGGAGGGAAGGGAGTTCGGGTGCTCTACGATGAATGCGACGATAACAAGATCTGAAGCCACCTTCCAACCGCCCGCAACAGGCCTTGGCCACAATCTCGCGTGGTTCGGCCGAGGACTCCTTCTGATTGCCAGCGCCGGCGTCGTGGGAGTCATCATTGGCCGGGGACATGGAGTGTATGTAGGGGTTCTCGCGGCGGCCGTAGTTGCGATGTTGTGGCCGATTGAAGTTGCCCTGGGACTCTACGCTTTTCTGATCCCGTTCGATTCCGTTTCCGTTCTCGGGTCCGGAGCCTCTGGCACGACTCTGAACTGGGGAGTCGGGGCTCTGGCAGCAATGGCTCTCCTCGGGACAGGCGTTGTCAGGAAGCGACTGCGCTTTCCACCCCTTGCGGCGCTATTGTGGGCATCGTTGCTGGTATGGAGCATTCTGACCACCGTCTGGGCAGTCGAACCCAGATATGCATTCCTTCAATTACCGACCAACATCGCGCTAGTGTCGCTCTACCTGCTCGCGGTTTCGTGGCGCGTCACCAAAAAGCAACTCGATGTGCTAACCCATCTCGCTATTGCGGGGGGATGCATTGCCGCGCTTGTGGTCATCTACTTGTTCCTAAGCGGCGTCACTTACCGGAACATTCACCGAGGATCGCTGCTTGTCGCCGGACACGAAACCAATCCCGACTACCTGGCTGCGGTGCTTTTGCTGCCTTTAGCCCTTTCCATCGCAGGATTCATCGCTGCGCGCGGCTGGTTTCGCAAGATCGCACTATTCAGCGTCGCCGCTGCCATCGGGAGCGCCATTCTTCTCAGCATGTCGCGAACCGCGCTGGTTGCCGTGGCTGTGATGCTGGCCGTGTTCTTGGTCAGACTGGGTCTGAATCGAAGAATCTTGGGAGTTGCCTCGGCTCTCTTGGTTGTTCTGGCATTGATGCCGGCAAACTTTTTTTCCCGAATACTACAAGCAGGAGCAACCGGCGGTGATGGGCGCCTCGACATTTGGCAGGCGGGCATGGTTGCGCTGAAGCAGTATTGGCTAACCGGCGCGGGAATCGGTAATTTCTGGGTGGCGTACAAAGCGTACGCTGGATATGCGCCCCGCTTTCAGGGGTACATGCGCGGTTCCCACAATACCTATCTGAACGCGGCGGTAGAGCTCGGAATCGTCGGTTTCCTGCTGATGTCTGCCGCGCTGGTCTCCCAGCTGCGCTCTGTGAGCCGGCTTCGGGCCAGGCTTGGCAAGCTGCCCATTCAGGTTGTTGCACTCGAAAGCTCATGCTGGTCCATGCTGGTATTCGGGTTTTTCGGCGATATGCTATGGACTAAGCCGTTTTGGTTGAACTGGATGCTATTACTCATGGCCGTGAGACTGGCCGAGGAGTTGTTCGCGGCCCCGCTTCGCAGCGGATCGGGCGTCGCCGTCGGCTAGAATCCGGGCCCGGGGGCCTGCCACCGAAGTTATAGCTGGCATTGTTGGCTNNGCGAGAAAGGCGAATACTGTCCGTTTTGTTTCGTTGACGGAGCCGAGATGGCAGCTGGACCGGTTCGCAAAGGATCAGCAGGAGAGCGCAAGGAGCGAGATGCGATAGCAGAATGCGGATCCTTCATCTGTCGCCGAGAAACTTCTGGCGTCTAAACACCGGGACGTCTTCGGGATTACTGCCGCGCGCGGGAAACAGCACGTTACGCCAACGTGTCATTCTTCGGGATCCGCGACCCAGACGAGCGCGACAACCTTCCGCAAACATCGACCATGCTTCGAACCTCGGATTCGAGAGATTCTGTCGTCGTCGACAGGCGCAGCCATACGATTTGGAAGTTCCTACGCGGATTGATAAGTCCAACCCCGGTTAACTATTACGACCACAGAGTCGCAAGGGAACTGAGCCGAGTGCTTGAAGAGCAGACCTTTGATGTGGTGCGAATCGAAATCGTTCACCTGGTCGTCTACTTATCGATCGTCTGCTTATCGACCATTCGCGCCCGTCGTAGCCGCCCGCTCCTGGCACGTCCGATCCTTAGTCGACTTGTATTCTCGCATCTCAGACCTCCAGCCTGCTTAACTCGCCTGACGTCATATCTGTTNNCCACAGGAGGCGGCCGTGGCCAGGGGTTTGTTCGAAAGGAAGCCGCGTTTCGAACCGAGAATTGTAGCGTGCATGTCGGCGGCGGAGATGCAATAGTCATGAACGAGACTTCTGTTAAGCAATTGCCTTTTGTAAGTCTGGTGATGAGCCTGCGGAACGAGGAGAACTTTCTTCCCAGGTCACTTGCCGCTATCGAGGAGCAGGATTACCCGAAGGACCGATATGAGTTGATCGCAGTCGATGGTGGTTCTACTGACCACAGCGTTGAAATCCTGAAAGCTTTTCGCTCATCCGTTTCTCATACTACCCTCGCGAGCGGCAAGAATCTGACGATCCCGGCGGCTATGAACCTAGGGATCCGCGTAGCTCGCGGCGACATCATTGTCAAGCTCGATGCCCACGGCTACCCGAGCAAGAACTTTGTCCGGGGCATTGCGGAGCGCTTGTGGGCGCAGCCTGACCTGGGCGCAGTGGGGGCGTGTATCGTGCAGCTTGGCGAAACACGGACCGCGGAGGCCAATGGTTGGGCCAGGACTTCGGCATTCGGTGTGGGTCGGGGGCCGTATACGGCGGGGCAGTTAGAAGGCTATGTTGCCAGCGTGCAATGTGGCGGGTACCGTCGCGAGGTGCTGGACAAGGTGGGGACGTTTGATGAGGAAATCGGTTTAGGGGAGGACGATGAGCTGAACTGGAGGGTGGTAAAGGCGGGGTATAAGATCTTATTCACACCGGGAATTGAGTTTTTTTACTATGCTCGCCCTACCTTGAAGGCCTTGTTTCGCCAATATCTCTGGTATGGGGATGGCCGGACTTTGGTGTTGCGCAAGCATCCCGACTACCTTCGAATCAAGCATCTGATTCCAGCGGCGTTTGTAGTGGCGCTCGTACTCTGCCTTTCTCTCGCGTTCTTCTCAACATTGGGCCGCTACTTGCTGGCAGGACTACTGGTAGCTTATGGCCTCGGACTTCTAGCTGCTTCGGCCTCGTTAGCCAAGGNNTTTTCCGCGCTTTCTCGCCAGTTTCCCGGTAATGCATGTGGGATACGGCCTCGGGTTTCTGCGCGGTTCCTGGAACTACTGGATCCTTGCAAAGCAAGCCAGATTTTCGATCCCGAAACAGCACGCAGAAAGAGCTGAGTCGCAGCCGGTGAATGAGTAACCCTTTCCTTCAGCATGCGCTAAGTGATAACAATGGCATCTTCTCTAAAAAAGCTTCTGAGGAAGCCCTACTATCAACTCCGCCAGTTGATCGACCGGAACAGGATTGACGACGGTTCCCTCAGTCAACAAATCCAGCGGAATATCATCGCGCACTATCTCTTGGCTAAACATCAGCGGATTGCACTATATCCAAGACTTTGTGAGTCAGGATTTCGTGTTTACTCGGAATTCGAAGAAGATGGCATGATTCTTTATGTATTAAACATGATTGGCCTTAAGAGCAAGAAAGTCGTCGAAATGTGCTGCGGCACCGCTCGCGAATGTATGGCCAGCAACCTGATACTCAATCACGGGTTTGACGGGTATCTATTTGACGGGGACGCCACGAACATTGAGCTGGCCACGACTTTTTTTCAATCGAAAAGAGATTGCCTCCTGTACCCGCCCGTTTTGAGAAATGCGTGGATAACGACCGACAACGTTAATAGTCTTTTGGGTGAAGCCGGATGTTCGGGTGAAGTGGACGTTTTCTCATTGGACATTGATGGAAATGACTACTGGATATGGCAAGCCATAGACATCATTAAGCCGCGGTTGCTCATTTGTGAAACGCACAACATCATTCCAAGCGACCTAAGCCTGACGATTGAATATAATCCAGAGTTTGATTGTCAGAGCAAAACGGGCCCTGAGCAAGACTATCGTGGCGTTTCCTTGTTGGCGATGGTTAAACTGTGTAGGGGAAAGGGATATCGTCTGATCGGCGCCCATAGGCACGGATTTAATGCCTTTTTCTTGCGCGAAGATGAGGGGCAAGAATTCTTCCCCGAGGTCGGTGTTGAGGAAGTCCATGATAATTATTGGACCAAGGTCGGACAAGATAAGCGCTGGCCACTTGTGAAAGATATGAATTGGGTGAAAGTCTAGCTTAGGGAAACTCTGAATAAGCCCGTGAAAGCCCGTGTTTCTAAGGCAGTAAGTGTTCAGTCATGCTGATGCAAGGGTTTGGATCCCGGGTTTCCGCCGCTCGTCCGCCCGCTTCGGCGTTGCGTCCCGATGAAACCCTCTCGCGGCGAGACTAGGCCGGCGCCGGAAGCAACAGTTTCTTCCGCACTAAGGTACAGGTTCACCAGCGCGCACACCGCAAACAACTGGTTGGCATTCTTCTTCAGTCCTCGGTAGCGCAGCTTCACAAATCCGAACTTCAGCTTCATCACCCCAAACACATGCTCCACTTTCGACCGTACCGTTGACTTGGTCCGGTTCTTTGCTCGTCTCACCTCGTCAATGCCATCCTTGTAGCGGTAGTGCCGATGGGTGCAGTCCTGAGCTTGGGGCGCGCATTCCCAGATCACCCGGGTCTGTCCGCGATAGGCCTGATCGCCCCACACTCGGGTTTCTTCGCCGTGCAACAGATCGGGCAGCACCGTCGAGTCGGCTACGTTGGCCGCCGTCGCCACCGCCGTGTGAATGAGCTTGGTCCTGCTATCCACTCCCACGTGCGCCTTCATCCCGAAGTACCATTGGTTTCCCTTCTTCGTCTGGTGCATCTCCGGATCGCGCTGCTGCTCCCGGTTCTTGGTTGAGGTAGGCGCATGTAGGATGGTCGCGTCTACGATGGCGCCCGTGGCGATCCGCACCCCCTGGGGCCTGCAGGTGCAGGTTCACCGTTCCCAGGATTTGTTCGCCCAGTTGCTGTTCTTCCAGCAAGTACCGCAAACTTGCATACCGTGGTCTCGTCCGGCACCGGCTCACAACCCAAATCAAAGCCCACGAACCCCCGCATCACCACGGAATCGTACAGCGCCTCTTCCACCGCCGGGTCCGACAGGTTGAACCACTGCTGCAAAAAGTAAAT
>PKYZ01000066.1 GCA_003132865.1 Bryobacterales bacterium | reverse complement strand
GTCCTACTGCGGACAGCTACCGGGCGGCGTGGGCCCAAAGTTTGGAACAGGATGTGTTTGGTTGACTCCCGAAGGGTCGTTGGAGCTCAAGGCATAGGTCACGCTGCTGGGGTTCGGGGAAGCCTTCAGACGCGCCATGCAATTATCTCCATTCAGCGGTACAAAGACCTGCAACAGGTTTAGCGGTCCTTGCGAGTCAGTGCCAACGACGGCAATGCCCTGGATATCCCAATTATCCGAGCCATTGGTACCGCTGTTGTGCTCGAACAAATCGATCTCGATAGTGCTGTTATCCAAAACCAAAGATGGCGACAAGGAGAATGTTTGGGTCACTGTAACCCCATTCGCCCACTCGGGTGCGCCAGGACCATTTGGGCAGACTCCGCCCGGGGACGCATCGGTGGTGTTTGATGGCTTCAGACAAATCGAAACGGCACCGGCCAGCTTGGCCTGGAGCTCCGTGTAATCTGCGGCATTGTCGTTGCCGGTTTGAATCGTTATCGTGACGGCAGTCTGCGACCTCTGAGCCGGCGGAGGGGGTAACGGATACCAGGTTCTCCAAAGCGATCGGCCGTACGATGCAAGGTACAGGCGGGTATAGCCGCTGGGTTCGGTGACGAGCTGCAGGTAGTCGTGCGACGTCAAATAGTTCGGCGCTGAGAGGTTACCTCCCCCGCTTAGCCCTGGGATAAGCGTAGGAAGTCCTGTCGATGCTGTAGACCAGGTATTGCCGCCGTCAGACGTATCGAAAACCCCAGCGCTGGAGGCTATGTACATGCGGCCGGTATCCAAAGCGACAATTGAGAGAAAGTCGCGATCGTGCGGCAGGGTGGCTTCGCCCGCCGGATTCCAGCTTGTTCCATCCCAGGACGTGAAGTGCTGGCGAGAGATGGCGAACGCCAGATTCTTGTTGATTGCGTAAATTCCGTTGACGGCGCAACAAACCCCCCAAGTCAGCACGGGAGGGCCGGTAAACGGAGCGTCCAGCTTAACGATCAATCCATCCGTGGTGCCGACAAAAATCGAGCTGCCGTCAAAAGTGGGAGCAATCGCTGCGGCCGTATCATAAAGCCTGGAAAGGTTGAGGCTTTCCCAATGCACACCGCTGCCATCATCGTTAGCGAACAGGCCGTACACACCGTTGTCGACACCGTTGCTCGCAAAGATCACGCCCACTGCGATAATCTTTTGGCCACTGGAGTTGGCGAAACCTCCAGGAAATCGGACGGGCGCGGCCACTGCCATGTTGTACGTGCACGAACTGCACGAGGGCACGGGAATGCCTGTCTGCGCGTTGAATGGGATCACGCCGCCCATTGATTCGACATACTGGCCTGCGGTTGTGAGCGGGGCGGCCACAGTGGCGTCGACCAGCAGATCGTTTCCAGGCCCGATGCTTTTGGGTGTAGCAAACAGCGCCAGTTCCCCCGGGTCTTTCGGACAGAGAAAGGCACAGTTGTTGACATGCTGCCAAGGACCAGGCAAGCCGGCGTACAACACGCCATTATCCTGGCTGGCCCCCGCCACCAGACCAGCAACACTGGCGCTGGCTGCCCCGACGAAAAACTCCAGGTTGAACAACTCCCGGTTCCAATCGCTCTCCAAGGTGGGCGTAGATCCATTGGTCAATCCCGCGGCCGATGCCACCCCGCCATCGCTTCCTATGAACAGAGTGGCCGGAAGCACAGGATCGAACGTCAGAGTGTGAATGCCAATATGCAGGTTGTTGAAGATATCGGTGTCGCCAAGCAGGTACCAGGAGCCGCCTCCCGTGAATGAGATGAAAGTTCCCGCCTCCCAACCCAAGGCTACCGTGCTGCAGTCGGGCGAGACGGCAATGGCCTGGTTGGAATCGCCAAATCCGCCCGGATTCAACGGCAAGGTCACCGGACTCCAATTGACGCCGCCATTCGACGACTGAAATACCCCGCCTATAGCCTGGCCGTTCAAATCCGAGGCCGCGGCGTACATGATTTGGGGGTTACTGCCGCAGGCGGCGACCGACGTTCGACTTAGCTTGGTGGTGGCTATCGAGACGGTACTGCCGGTAAGCACCAATTTGCTTCCGATCCACTTAGCGGTGTAGATGATGTTGTTAGGCGCACTGCCGCCAAATCNNCATCCCGGACCCTTAGCCAGACCCGAGAACGCCTTGCTCCCAATCCCGGCCGGCACCGCCTGCACCCAGTTGTAGATCCCCTTGACGCTCGGGGCCGCCGGGATTTGCGACCACCACAGGCCGCTGTCGCATGCCAGTAAGATTCTGTCCGTTTCGGCCACCACCAGCATTCGGTAAATGGAACCGCACGGCGGCTTCGGGCTGACCTGCTGCCAGTTCATCAGAGGCAGGCTCTGAGACGTGTCCGTTTCCCAAAGGTCCCCACCCTCCGAATCTCCATATTGAAAGGTGCCCGCATACACATCGGCTGCGCCGCCTGTGCCCAGCGCCAGAGCGCTCACGGTAATAGACGTCCACATGTTGCTCAGCGGAACAGCCGTCCGGCTGGAATCCTCGGCGATGGTCCAGACTCCGCCTTCGTCGCTCGCGACCAGCAAACCTTGACCCGGCGGGAGTCGGATGATGTCGTTCACATGACCTNNGAGGGCAATTCGCCGTAATACTAAGAACACGCGGCGCGGTCACACTGACAACGGTGTACGTCGAAGACAGGGCAAAGGGGGCCTGTGTGGTAGCGATGCACGGCGCATTGGCGGTGGAGGCCTGCAGCGTGAGATTGGAATTGAAACCTACGGGTGTAAATTTGAACTTGCCATTCACGTCAGTGGTCGTGCTCAGAAAGTCTCCGGCGCCCAGGATGGAAACTGTGGCATTCGGTATGGCCAGACCGTTTGAGTTCCGTACTGAACCAAGCACGGCGCCATACTGCCCGGCTGGCCGGCGAGTCAGCTTAACCTGGACCTGCGTGGTTGTACCGGGCTGGAGCTGGACACTGGTTTGCGTGGGCGTGTACAGATTTGCGTTCGTCGCGAGCTGAACTTGAGTTGGAGTCGCCAGCGGGATCTCAAAAGCAAAATTGCCCGCGGAGTCGCTGGCGCCGGTCTGGCTCGGGTTGGGGGCTCCGACGAAGGACCATTGAACAGTGGCGCCGGCAACCGGCACTCCCTTGGTCGTCAGCAGTTGGCCTTGGAGTATGGTGGCAATTGGCTGCGACTGGGGATAGGCCAATTGGGCCGCGGCCAGCGCCAGCACGATCGGCAGCAACCCGCTTGCTACCCTGACGCAGGCAGGCGTCTCCGAGCATTTTCGAACCGTTGAGTTGAACATTTCACCCTCCTACTTAGACATGCGGAAACACATGTGAAAATTGACAGCGATTAAGAGCGTCCTGGATCGTGGGGGCTGCCCGACGCATTCGGCATGCCCA
>PKYZ01000914.1 GCA_003132865.1 Bryobacterales bacterium | reverse complement strand
TCAGTTACGTTAGACGTCTAGACCGCTCACGCGGCCACCAACCCGAAAGGGAAGTATTCGGCTGCTTTTTCAATTTAAGGATATACCGTAAACCGTTGACCTATCAAGAACTGAGCATTGACTGTAAACGCTCTAAACCTTTCGGGTTTTTTCCCAATATCGGTAATGCTGCGGAATTCGTGGGGCAGTTAACCGGCCAACCCGAGGAAGCGCGGGGAACCGAGCTGCCGAGAGCGCATCGAAACGCAAGCAGCCGTACTCGTAACCAAGTGTCGGCCGATAGAAGAGCTTATCTTTTCCAGTTGATTTTTTACAAAATCGTATGACACTTGATCGGGGCCTTTCGGCGCCGTCCCGCAGAACCGAGGAAAGATTGGCCGGTCAAGNNCTTATTTTAACGCCTATTCCCTCGTCTGCGCGGGTCCCCCTGACCCGCTCTTCGCTCGAAGAACCAAGGCTCTCGACAACCGCGACAGGCCGACGAGGGCGTCGGCCGCGGTCCAGGGGGACCGCCCCACGATTAATGCAGGTGCTCGGTTACAGGAAAAGTATGCGGCATTACGCACGAGTGCGTGCGCCACATTCTAGTGGTGGCTACCGCCGCCGCCACCACCGCCAACAGCGCAACCACCACCACCGTGCGAGATCCCCCCGGAACTGCCGGCGTTGACAGTGCCCGAGGAGACGCTACCCGAAGAGACGCTACCAGAAGATCCGTGTGACGGCCCGTGACCCGAAGCGACCGACCCGCCGGACCCGAACGCGCCGGAACCACTCGAGCGCGCCGGCACCGGCACACTCCTGTAGTTCACCGAGTTATACGCGTTGGAGTAACCCGAATTGTATCCGTAATTTCCGTAGTAACCGGGGTAATAGAAGCCAGGCATGTACGCCATATACACGTCGAACGGACTAAAGAAGGGGTTTCCAAAAGGGCTGTAGAACATCCCGCCTAGGCCAGGGACATAAGTATACATGCCGAAGAATGGATTATAGTACCACCCGCTCGAAAACAGGTTGCCGCCGCTGAACAGGGAAGTGCGCAGGGTGTTTGCCGCCGCCACGTTGGCCATGGAAACATACCCGTCGCGGCGCTCGCTCCAGCGGTTCAGCGCATCGGTGACCGTCTTGTCGAACTTGTGCACCGCCAGCGTATCCAGCGCGATCAAATGGCCTTCCTTCACTTCCACCGTTTGGTCGCCGGCAGTCACCTCGGCCAGCCCATCGTAAACGCGCAATTCGTTGTCGCCGGAGTCGAACCGGTAGACGCCCTTCTTAACAGGGTGAACGGTAGCATCCCGATAAACCACCGTGATGGAGTTATCCTTGCCGATGTCTTCGGCCTCGACAATCGCGGAGCCTGCGAGGAATTCCAGGCGTGTATCGATCAGGCGGTTGGTAATCATGCGGAAAGAGCTGTTCTCGCCGAGGCGCAGGAAAACGCCGGGAGTCAGCAGCACCTCCGCGCGTCCTTCCTCGGTTTTGAGCTGTTGGTTTTCCTTCACTTCCGGAAAAACGCCGAATTTGGTCTCCACCAGTTGGTCGCCCAGGTAAACCTGGCCTTCCACGTAGTGGATCAGCCCGGAGCGGGCCGAGATTACCGCGGACTGGGCCAAGGCGGCAATACTGCCAGCCGCGAGGGCCAAAACGCCAAGAGCTAATCTCCCTGCCGGTCGCATAAAAACTCCTTAATCAAGGATCTGCGCAATTGGGACGTTTGTCAATGGCTTCGCGTTTCTATAAACGCACAATGTGAGCGGAATTCACACCTTTCAGGGCGTTGCGCGTATCGACGATCAAGCGGGATTGGGCGGCGATCCGCGGGTAATCGAACGACGAGTGGTCGGTGATGATCGCCGCGCAATCGGCCTCCCCGGCCAGGGCCTCCGGCTGGGCGTACAAATCGTCGCCATCTAATTGAAGCTGCGGCACATATGGATCGCTGTAGGTGAGCCGGGCGCCGCGCCGCTTCAGCAGCAGCATGACATCCAGGGCAGGAGATTCCCGGAGGTCCTCGATATCCTTCTTATAGGCGACGCCCAGGATGTGGATGTGCGATCCCTTCACCGGCTTACCGGCATCGTTGAGCGCGTTCTGGATTTTGTCCACCACGAAGTGCGGCATCTGGCCGTTGATATAGCCCGCCAACTCGATGAAGCGGGCCTCGATCCCGGCCTGCTTCGTCTTCCAGGAGAGATAAAACGGATCGATCGGAATACAATGGCCGCCCAGGCCCGGACCGGGATAGAACGGCATGAATCCGAATGGCTTGGTGGCGGCCGCCTCGATCACCTCCCAAACGTTGATGTCCATACGGTCGCACATCAGCGCCATTTCGTTGACCAGTCCGATGTTGATCATGCGGAACGTATTTTCGAGCAGCTTGACCATCTCCGCCACCTGGGTGGAACTGACCGGCACCACGCTCGACAGGGCTTGCGAGTAGAACAGCCGGCCCATTTCAGTGCAGGCGGGGGTGGCGCCGCCCACTACTTTGGGGATGTTGGCCGTCTGGTACTTCGGATTGCCGGGATCGACCCGCTCGGGCGAAAAGCACAGGAAGAAATCCTGCCCCACGCGCAGGCCGGATTTTTCGAACATGGGCAGCAGCAACTCTACGGTAGTGCCGGGATAGGTGGTCGATTCCAGGATGATGAGCATTCCGGCATGGAAATGCTTGACGATTTCCTCGCAGGCGGACACGATGTAGCTCATATCCGGGTCTTTGGTCTTGCGCAGCGGCGTGGGCACGCAGATGTTGACGGTGTCCAGGTCGCGCACCGCGCCGAAATCGGTGGTGGCGCGCAGCTTGCCCTCCTGGACGAGCTTGGATAACACGGCGCTGGGAATGTCGCCCACATAGGAATCGCCCGCATTGACGCGCTCGGTCTTGCCGGCGTGCAGGTCGATGCCGGTGACGGAGAAGCCGGCCTTGGCGAACTCCACGGCTAGGGGCAGTCCCACATAACCGAGACCCACGATTCCCACGCGCGCGCGGCGCGACGCGATTTTTTCTTCCAGTATGCTGGCGGTGGTTTCCGTGGCGGCCGTTGTCATATATCTATCATACAGCCGCATACAGGCGAATTTCATCGATTTGAACTCCACGCGCGGCGGCTGCGCTAACATCAGTGATAACAAAACGTGTCCGATGTGTTACTCCTGCTCGCCGCCGTGTCCTGACCGGCTGGTCGTTCGCGGCCGGCGTGATGGCGATGAAC
This sequence comes from Bryobacterales bacterium, assembly GCA_003132865.1. Next base: position 2,696 of record PKYZ01000914.1, on the reverse strand, counting down.
CGGCCCAGTGCTGCCGTTGCATCGCCGACGGCGCTTCCATGGTTCAAATAGACCGTGCTCATCAGGTTCAGTTCGGCCGCTGCGCGCCAATCGTCGATGTGGTTTCGAGAGGATCTCTTCGCAGGAAAACCGCCCGCGTTCGCCACGCAAATATCAAGGCGGCCGAACCGCTCCACCACCGCGGCGGCAACCGCCGCACCTTATGATAGGCCGTAACACCCAGGGCCAGCGGCGCGATTACCGGCGCGATGGACCTTTTCCGCCAACCGGGGCGTGATCCGCGCGAACGATTCGCACGATTTCCGGGCAGCCGGTGGCGCGCAAGGAGCAGAGGCAATATTTGCAGGTGGAAACGTATATTCCGGGGCGTGAACCCGCACGCGGAAGGCAGAAGCTATCCTGGCGGCGAGATCGTTGCCACGCATTAGAGTCATTACGGTACGCGCCGGGCCCCGACTTTTGCGACACTTTTGGGCGGGGATTTGTCAAGCATGCCGCGCAAGGCGGGCGCCGATAGCTCCCTCCGGGCGTCCGCTGGTGGCGGCAGTTGGCGCCCCGCCCTTACTGGAGCCGGGCTTGAACGCGGCACAGCGGGCCGCAAACCGCTGCCCGCGATCGCGGTGATTGACAGATCGGCTGCCAAGCCGGGACCTGCCGGTTGTCAACGGGTCCCCCCGCCTTCGAGACGAAGTTGTACCCTCGGCGAGGCACCTGAATGATCGACGGATGATTGCGCCTGCGGCGCAGACGGTGTTGCTCTACCCTGGCCGGAGTTCAGAAAGAGACGAGTTCGGATGATCGGGGACCTTCACCCGGCCGGCCACGTATGGGCGCGGCTACGCATCGCGCGAAATGACCGGTCCGTCAGAAGACGGGGTCTTGAGTGAGCGTCTTGCTCGGAAGAACTTTCCCTCGGCGTAAAAGCGCGAGAGTACCACTCCGCAAACCGTGCACTAAAGGCCGCGCGTGACGACATACGCCACAGATACGTACGGATGAACCGGGGGTGAGAAGCGGGAGGATCGTAGCTATGAAGGACGTGCTCCTGTGAACGACCGTCATCATGAATAGGGAAACGCGTCACTCCAAGGCCGTAACACCTTCAACCGACGGAACTTCACTATGCAAGTGCACTGAACGCGTTCGGCTCCCGCGCAGGCAGTACCATACCAATTGCTCTATACATCTACGGAATCGTAAACGTTTGCTTCTGATATTCTCGATCCTTCTTAGTTGCAGTTCGTGACAAACTGGGGCGAACCGGGAGAACTAGCAGTACTATAGAGGCTGCTCGTTGCTAGGGCATCGAAATGTCTTGTAAGTTGACGCGATTTACAGTAAACTCTCCAGTGGTATGGCCACCCAGCCACGACGCTGCAAAGAGCCGGATGTCAGAATCCAGTGCGCCATCGATCTGATTAGCCGTAATCACGACAAGCCCGCGGACGTGCCGGATCTTGCGCGCGCCGTTGGGTTGTCCATCTCCTACTTCTCACATCTGTTCCGGGATCAGGTCGGCGTTAGCCCGGCCAAATTCCTGCGGGACTTCAGAATGCGGGAGGCCGAACATCTTATCAGAACAACTTCATTACCGTTGAGGGCCATATTTCCGTTGGTCGGCGTTACCGACCGTAGTCATTTCGTGCGGAAGTTTACACAATGCTATGGTTTAGCGCCCTCCAGATACAGAGCCGAGCGAGGCTTAGTTAAATCCGCAATGGCATCGCGGACCGGCGGATGCAAGTAGATCTTTGACGGCTTGAGTGTGGCTTTGGTATTCCCGATCCGTACGTACTCGGTCGGCTGTCTGCCCAAGGTTGAGCCAGTTGGCGGCACGATAACAGGTTCCGCGAAAACTTTTCGTGCACCCAGTTCCGGATCAGCTCCCGCGATTCGCATTCGGTGGCTGCGCACTCGACTGGCTCGGGTCCGACGCGTGGCTGGGATAGATCCACACGCCGTAGCCCTCTAACTCCCAGATTCCGCAGGGCCGGAAGCGTCATCGCTTCCTCGGCTTGGAGACGCTCCAGCAGTTACAGTACTCGTAACTCTTCAGGGCGGCGTTGGGGCGCTTCGATGCCGATTCTTCGAGATGGTTCGGGCGATCTCGATTCCCTGCACAACTGCCTGGCCAACACCAATATAATATCAGCGGGAGCCTGCGGGGCAGAGAGAGCGACTCACGCACAACGTAACTCGCTGACGCGACGGCGACATTGTACGGCGTTGGGCGGCCTCGGCCTTGGCTACTTACTGAAAAGCCTTTCCGCCGCATAGACGGCCATGCCGACCTCTGGTCCCTGGCCGCCATACTCGGCCGCGGGACAACGTCTGCGGCGTAACCTTCAAAAAGAAAGTAGCGTGAACGTACTGGACTTGCCAGATCTGGCACGCCGGATCGCGCCTTCCCGGCAATCCCTCCCGCGCAGTATCTGGCCGCGCAGGGGCCGTATAATCAACAACATGCACGTGCGTGTATCGGTCTACACGGACTAACGGTTACGCTTGTCGGATGCCGCTTTCTCATCCTCGGTGTTATTGAAATTCAGCGCCGTAAACAAATACATGAATACATCAAAATAGCAGAATTGGCCTCTTGCCTAACAGAGCCAGCCCATATACTATTAGAGACGCAAGCAACTGGCTGGCGCCTCAATGTGGGCCGGCAATAGTTGGGCTCCTATCCGAAAAGTGTA
>PKYZ01000063.1 GCA_003132865.1 Bryobacterales bacterium | reverse complement strand
TGATGCCACTGCTGATCCGGGGGGTTCCGCACGGCAAGGCGGCTTCGGATTCGCTAGCGAGGTTGGATGAAGTCGGGCTTCACGCGCGCGCCACACACCGCGCAGGGGAACTATCCGGGGGGGAGCAGCAGCGCGTTGTGCTGGCTCGCGCTCTGGTGGGAGAACCCTCCGTTCTGCTCGCCGACGAACCCACCGGCAACCTCGACTTCAGGACCGGCGAAATGATCTTCGATCTTCTGGAACGCCTGCATCGTTCTCATACCCTCACCTCGGTTTTTGTCACGCACAATCTAGCATTTGCCAGGAGATGCGAATCGGTTGATTCGATGCACGAGCGGTGTGGACGGCTGCGCGTTATTCCTACCGCCGCCATTTGTAAGGGGTGAGTTTGATGACCACCCAGGTCATCCCGCCTCCGACGGCGAGAAGCAGCAGGCCAAGCGGCAGGACTTGAGTCTTCCCGACGACCAAGCCGGCTAGCAAGCTAAGTGCACCCGAGACGAGAACAAGTAATCCCAGAAGGCCGAAAAAGTTGCCAATGCAACCCGCCCGCTTTCGGTACACGGCGTTACAATTCGGACAGGTCTTGAAGCCCGGGTTTATATTAGTTCCGCAATGCCCACAAACCATAAGTGTCCTATTAAATCAACGCTCTCGGCCTTGATGCGCTTGCACTCCAGGGCGATTGCAACGTACGGTGAGCTCCTGGGGCAAACGATCAGGTCGATGTCCCCTTCGCCCGGCGCGCAGTTCGGCGCTACAACCGCCGTCGTATGGCAGGCATCTGGCGGGACGCCAAGTGCCGCCAAGTCGACTCGGCGATACGTCGGGCGGCGAGTGGGCTTCAGCGAAGAGAGCGAAGAGACTTAAGTCTTAATCGTATGGTCATGACCGAGCATCCATTGTACTCTCAGACCAGCCACGACCGGGCACCAGTGGTCACGCGACGAGACCTGCTTCCCGTCAGTCCAATTTATGGAAGCCAAGTTTCTTATAACAAGCCCCTGGTGATGTGTTGGGTGGACAGTAGCCGTTATCCTTTGTGTCCGGCAAATCGTCTGTCCACCCCCGCTCGGTCTCGCGGAATGTAATAGTCCCCTTACCAACTCCCGTTGCGCCCGCCGGGATTGGATCAATTTCAACGAATACCTCCGGCGACTTCCTCATTGCAGCGCGGGCTGCCGGACCAGGATCTTTCACGAAGCCTCCGGGCGGCCCGAGTATGGAACCTTGGAGACCGTGCTTCCACCCGATTCCGGTCGGGAGTTCAAAGGCTACCAGGAAATGATACACGTAGGTCTTTTGCCCTTCGACCACCTTCGCCTCTCCGTTCAGCTTCCTGAAGTCGATGATCTTAGCGCCAACTTGTATGAAATCTTTATACGACGTCTCCACTACCTTGCGTGCCTCGCCACTTGACGGACCCGATGACGATCCGCAGCCGGTCGGCGCCACAAGGCCCGCCAGAGCCAGGATCGCAAAAAAAGGCAATCGTTTTTTCATATTCTTGCCTCCTCCGTCAGATCTGCGGGCAGGCGCCGGCTACGGCGTGACCGTGAAGTTGGTTGTACTCGTTCCAGTGCCGCCCGGAGTGGTGACAGCGATCGGCCCGGTCACTGCGCCGGATGGGACGAGCGCATCCACCTGGGTGTCACTGATTACCTCGTGGCTGGTTGCTGCCATACCGCCGAATGTTACTTCCGTCGTCCCGGCGAAGCTGTTGCCAGTGATCGTGACCGGTGTTCCCACCGGACCGCTGGCCGGGCTAAAAGTCTTGATGAGCGGCTCGACCACAAACTTAGCCGTGCTGCTCGTTGTTCCTCCGGCCGTCGTGATAGTGATCGCCTTACCTGTCTTTGCGCCGGCGGGCACGGTGGCTGTGACCTGGGTATCGGAGTCGACGACGAAGGATGCCGCCTTTGTGCCGATGGTTACGCCCGTTACGGGTATGGTTTGAGTCAGGCTCACTCCGGTGATTACCACCGGAGCTCCAACCACTGCGCTTCCAGGACTGAAGCTCTTAATCTGCGGCACGATCAGGAAGTTCCGGTCGCCACTTAGCGTGCTGGTGAAAGTTGTGACGGTCACTGGGCCGGTTAGCGCTCCCGGGGGAACGGTTGCGGTCATATAAGTCTCGGAGGCGTTATCGAACACTGGCGCCGGTACCCCTTTGAAGGAGACGCCGGTCACGGAGGTGAAACCTTGACCCAGGATCTGCGCCTTCGCGCCGACCTTAGCGGACCATGTCACAAGTTTGACAAACGGTTTGAATCCCACGTTGAAGCTGTAGAAAGCGGAGCTACCCAATGAATTGTTGTTCGCGATGGTGTTGCCGTAGAAGGTTCCATTCGTGTGCAGGACCATGGGCGCTTGCGGATAAACCCCGTCTTCGCATGTGCCAGTGCAGAAACTATGGAGAACGCTCTCGCTACCTGTCGGAGTGATTTCGAAGATCGTGCCGTAACCTATCGTGCCGCCCTTATAGGTTGTCCCGTAGAGGTTGCCATCGGTGCCGAGGGTCAAGCCCGCATAGGGATATTGTCCATCCTGGATGGCGGAGTTGAAGCTGTGGAGCAGCGTATAGTCGTCGCCCGAGGGCAAGATCTTGAAGACGGTTCCTTCTTTGTATTCTCCGCCTAGGTAGGTCGTTCCATAGAAATATCCGTCGGATCCCTGAACCAGCACGCCCTCGGGCAGGCTCCCGTCGTAAACGGTACTGCTGACATACCCTGTGAAGGTGTGAAGCACGGTGGGACTACCAGCCGCGTTCGCCCTGTACACCACCCCGCATCCGGATTCGCAGGTCTTCGAATCGCCACCCTGTTGCGTGGTTCCATAAAAGTTGAGGTCGGTGCCCTGCGTCGGAAGGTTGGGTATTTCGCCGTTGGTGAAGTCGAACGGTTGGGGTTTGATTGTGCCCTTGGTTGTCAGCCTGTAGAAAGCTCCGTACTGGCTGTCAGAGTATAGGTCGGAAACGCCATACATGTTGCCGTCCTGCCCCTGGAGAACCGGATAGATCGGGTAGGCGCCGTCGTCGCGTTCGTGAAGGAATATACAAGATGCCACTTTTCGGTGGTGGGCGTGATGTTGAAGACCGTCCCACAGAGGCTACCGCACTGAGTGTCGGAGGAGGGCCCGCCATACTCCAATAGGCGTTAAAATAAGACAT
>PKYZ01000402.1 GCA_003132865.1 Bryobacterales bacterium | reverse complement strand
TTGCGGGCCAGATTGCGTTCGGCTACCAGATGTTCGAGCAGAAAACGCCGCACCCAGGGCCCCAGAAGGGTCAGATCATTCATGCTGTCGCTCCCGCGCATAGCGCTCAAAGCGCTGGCTGGCCTCGTGCAGCAGTTCCGGCGTCAGGGTAAGGTAACGCTGTGTCGCAGCGATATGAACATGGCCGAGGTAAGTTGCCAGTTGCGGCAAAAGGCGTTGCACGTCTGCCCCCTGGCGATACCAGGAGACCAAGCGATGAACTGCAAAGGCATGCCTCAGGTCATGCAGTCGCGGCTGGTAACGACCTCCGTCCTGGCGCAATACGCCTGCGCGGACACGCAGTCGGCGGAAGATGTTTTCCGCTGTGTGACGCGCCACCGGAGTTCCGGTGCGGGTCGGAAACAGCGCTCCATCCAACTGAGTGGGGTGCTCCTTTGCGCGTTGGGCCACATACCGCCCAACAGCGCCGGCGAGGTCCGGACCCATGGGTACCAGCCGTGTCTTGTAGAATTTGCTTTCGCGAATCGTGAGGACACCGGCGGTCAGATCCACGTTGCTCAACCGGAGGGAAAGCGCCTCGCTGATGCGCAGACCCGCTCCGTACAGCAGCAGGATGAGCATGCGGAAAGTGTAGGGTTGCGACTTGCTGCGCGGACCTGCACAACAGGCGGTGGCGTCGAGCCATCTCTGCAATTCGTCATGCGAGAAGATGTGGGGCACAAAGTGCGGCGGTTTGGGAATGATCTGGGGAAGCGGGGAACTGGCGGCGTATCCGCGTGCCATCGCCAAACGGTAGAAGCCGCGGAGCACTTCGTGTTTGCGGTGCCAGAAGCGCGTGACGGGACCGGTGCCGGCGATGTAGGCTTGCACAGGATCGGGTGCAATCTGGGCTACGGAGACTTCTCCCATGGCCCGGCAAAACGACCGCAAGGTCCGGGCTTCGGTGTGGAAACGCATGCCCATGGACTGCTTGTAGGCAACGTACTGAGCGACCAGCGCCGATAGCTTCATCGCAGCCCTCCCAGATCGAAGTTCGCTACTGCGCGCAAACCAACCAGATCCACCTTGGCGTAGACACGGGTGGCCTCTGCACTGCGGTGCCCGAGACGATCGCCGATTTCTTTCAGCGAAAACCCCTCCGCCATCAGGCGGCCGGCACAGGCATGGCGCAGAGAGTGCGGTCCGCGGCGTGGGATCTGGATTCCAAGTGTACCCAGACGGGTGCTGACCAGATGGTATAGCGCGCCCTGCGAGACTCGTCGAAATGGCGCTTTCAAGGTCAGAAAAATCTCTCGTCGCGCACAGCGGGGCCGAACCTGCTGGAGGTATCGGAGAATGGCCTCGCCGACCTCGCTTACCAGCGGGTACTCCTGGGCGCGCCGTTGCTTGGGACGCGAGACCGCCAGGATTTCACTTTCCCAGTTCACATCTTCCAGGCACAAGCCGGCCACCTCACCGCTGCGGAAACCATAGGTCGCCAGCAGCATTAGGATGGCGCGGTCGCGAATGTCGCGCGCCGTATCGCCGCCGGTGCTGGCGATCAAGCGCTGCACGTCCGGCCAGGAAGGACCGACAGGGAGTCCTTCGTGCTGGAACAACCGCGGGCCATCGATCCCGGTGGCGATGCTGGCCCCACACCATCCGCGGACAGCCGCATGTCGAAATAAAGCACGCAGAGCTTTGGCGCTGGTAGACACCGAGAGACGGCCCCCACCCCGCTTTCCGTTGCCGGCCAGAAACGTGTCCACATCTTCCAAGGAAACATCGTCGAAAGATCGATTCTGCGCGCCCAACCAGGTAAAAGAACTTCTCCACCTGCCAGCCCTGACCGCGGATGGTGGCCGGGGATAAAGCCGCGCTCATCGCGCTGGTAGGCGGCAAAGTCGGCAAGCCGGTCTGCAAATGGTACGGTCTTGGGTTGGGGTTCTTCCAAACATCCCAAGAAGTGCAGCCATGTCGTGGCCGTTTGGACCAAGAGTTTCCGCGACCACTGGAGGGCTTGCACACGATGGCGATGGTGCCGCTCACGAGTCCANNGCCGATCGGCTCGCCGCTGGTGATGTCGATCCGCTCGGCGATCACCAAAAGTTCGCGAGCGTGGCGTAGCAAGGTTGCGCCAGCCAAGCCTTGGCTGACGCAATGCGTAAGGAATCGTTCCCGGGCTTCGACGGACGGGCCGCCACCATGCCGCGCGACCACGCGGGGATACTTGAACAAAGTCTCGAACACTGTTTTCGGATCTCCTGTTTGAACGAGGGAGGTNNCATAATTCTGGAGGCCACATAATATGCGGGAAATCGCTCGTACGGATCTGTGCGGGGGGTAGCGGGCGACCGCTATCCCTACCGCGACTCCTAATTTTTGTTTTGGCTTTGCATCGCTTCCGGCGCGTTCCTGAGAGTCTCGTCCGCCAGCCACCTCACGGATTCTTCCGGCGCGCCAGCAAGCGCTCACGCAGTCCCCTGGGCGACCACTCGTCCTGGTGAGCAGTTCCTTCTCCTCGCGCTCACGTTTCTCGAAGTACGCAGCAAACTCGGCCCTGTGCTTTAAATAATAGCCGATCACCTGATACACGTCGGGCAGTTGCAGACTGGGGAACTCCTGGACGATCTCTTCCGCCGTGGCGCCCCGATTGAAGGCGCGAACTACGATGTCCAGCGTGACGCGCGTTCCGCCGACGCGGTACACGCCATGAGCGTCCTTCGCCAAGGGAATGGCGTCAACGAGTTCGATCACGGCCATAACTCGATTGTCACACATTACAATAGAACTTCATGCCGCACCGCCTCCGCCACGCCATCTGCAACGAGGTCTTCGAGAATTGGACCTTCGCCGACGCGTGCCGTGCAATCCGTAAGGCCGGGTACAGCGGCATCGAGATCGCCCCGTTCACGCTGGCGGAAGATCCGGCAACGCTCACGCCCGCGGGACGCCGCGAATGCCGCGACATTATGGCCTCCGAGGGCTTGCAGTTCGTCGGCCTGCACTGGCTCATGGTCAGCCCCAAGGGCCTGCACGTCACCACGCCCGATGCCGATCTCCGCTGCCGGAGCTGGCAACACATCCGCCATCTCATCGACCTCTGCGCCGATCTGGGCCCGGACGGCATCCTGGTCTTCGGCTCGCCCAAGCAACGCGCCACCACCGGCGGACTCAGCCGCGTGGATGCTACCCGGCACTTCGTCGAAGGCTTGGCCGCTGTCGCGCCGCACGCCGGCCAACGCGGGGTCACGATTCTGATGGAAGCGCTGCCGCTCGGCCAGTGTGATGTGGTCACTTCGCTCGACGAAGCCGCGGCTCTCGTGCGCCAGATCGGTCACCCCGCCGTCCGCACCATGTTCGATTGTCACAATGCCATCGACGAGACCGAGCCGCACGCCGCGCTGGTCGAACGTTACTACGATCTGATCCGCCACATACACGTGAACGAACTGGATGGCCGCCATCCCGGAACCGGGTCTTACGATTTCAAGCCGCTCTTCGATGTCTTGCGCCGCCGCGAATATGGCGGCTGGATCTCACTCGAAGCTTTTGACTTTGCTCCGGGCGCCGAAACCATCGCCCGCGAGTCATTGCGCCATCTGGAAACCCAATGAGCAAATACGTTGTCACCGGAGGCGCGGGCTTCATCGGCTCCGCCATTGTGCGGGGTCTGCTGCGGGGAGGCGCGCGCCAGGTCGTGGTGCTCGATAACTTCCTCACCGGCCACGAGGAGAACCTCGACGAAGTCCGTTCCGCCATCGATTTACAACGCACCGACATTCGCAGCTACGAAGAGATCGTCCCCATTCTAAGTGGCGCCGACGTGGTCTTTCACGAAGCTGCCATCCCGTCGGTGCCCCGCTCCATCGACGATCCCGTCCCGTCGCACGAAATCAATATCGACGGCACGTTCAACGTGCTGCGCGCTGCGGCGTCCGGCGGCGTCCGGCGCGTGGTCTACGCCGCGTCTTCATCGGCGTATGGCGACACCGAAGTGCTCCCGAAAGTCGAGACCATGACGCCCCGGCCAAAATCGCCCTACGCGCTGCAAAAGCTCGTCGGCGAATACTACGCCCAGGTCTTCGCGTCCACTTTCGGAATCGAGACCGTGTCACTGCGCTACTTCAACGTCTTCGGCCCGCGCCAGGATCCCTCCAGTCAGTATTCTGGTGTGCTGTCGCTGTTCATCAAAGCCGTGGTGGAGCGGCGCTCCCCGACCATATTCGGAGACGGCGAGCAATCCCGCGACTTTACCTACGTCGACGATGTGGTGGATCTCAATCTGAAGGCGGCCCGCGCGCCGGGAGTTTCGGGCAAACTGTACAATGGCGGCAATGGCGGACGCATCACGCTAAACGAGGCGTGGCGCCTGGTGCAGCAGATCGAGGGCGTGACAATTCCGGCGAATTACGGCCCTCCGCGCCCCGGCGACGTGCACGATTCGCAGGCCGATATCGCGTCCGCGGTCGCCGATCTCGGTCATGCGCCGCGATTTTCCTTTGAAGAGGGATTGCGGCTCACACTGGCATGGTACAAAGCGCAGCAGACTCGGTGACCCTGGCGCGCGAGCCGCTTTACCTTCGCGGCATCGAGCTATACCGCGCAGGCGAGTTTTTCGAGTGTCACGAAGTGTTGGAAGAACTGTGGACGCCCCTGCGCGGCCCGCACCGGCTGTTTCTGCAGGCCCTGATCCACTTCGCCGTGGCGTTCTATCATCAGCAGCGGCGCAATCCGTTGGGCGCCGAGCGGCAGTTGCGCAAAGCTCTGCGCAAGATCGAACGCTATCTGCCGCTCTACGAAGGCGTGGATACGGCCACCCTTCACCGGGAAGGCCAGGCGTGCCTGCGGCGCATCCTGGCGGGCGAGACGCCCGAGCCGCCGCGGATGTTACTGCAGCGCCTTCTCGATAGCTGACTCGGCCACGGGCGCGAGTAACTCGTAGCCTTTCAGGTTAGGATGCAGCCCGTCATCCGAGTAACCCTCGCGCAACATACCCTTGTCATCGACCGTCGCTGCGTAGTAATCCGCAAATACAGCGTGCACCTTGGCAGCGTACTCTCGCAGCCACGCGTTCAGTTTCAGGATATCGGCCGGCGGGCGCGAGCCGGTCTGCTTGTATTTCGTGTAATCGCTGACCGGCGTCAGCGAGCAGAGAATCACCTTGATGCCGTGAGCCTGGGCCAACTCGGTCACAGCCTGAAAGTCTTCCTGGATCATCGTGATGGTCTCGGGGCCAGTGTTGTGAGAGATATCGTTAGTGCCGGCCAGGATAATGAGCGCGGCGGGCTTCAGGTCGATCACGTCCGGATACATGCGCACCAACATCTGCGGAGTCGTCTGACCGCCGATGCCGCGGTTCACATAGGGCTTGTCCGGAAAGGATTGCGCCAGCTTCCAACCGTCGGTGATGGAATCGCCCAGAAAAACGACGCGGCGCGAATCGGCGGGCTGCGCCTTCAAGCGTTCATTGTCCTGATGATAGCGCCCGAGCTGATTCCAGTCCTGAAGCTGGTCGGCGAGACTATGTGCGAAACCCGCCAGGCAGCAGTTGGCCTTGGGCGGATTGTATTCCTCCACCAACTGGCACCGTGCCGCGGCCGGCAACAGCAACAGCGGGATCAGGAAGGTTGAGACGTTTCGAGACATGGGTTCTCCTTGGCCTTACGGAGCCAAGCATATCCTACTGCGCCGACGATCCCCAACATGGCGGCGCTCCCGAAATAGAGTCGGCGAATGCCCAACTGCTGCGCCACCGGACCGGCCACAAACATGGCCAGCACCTGCGACATGGCCAGCAGCGACATGAGGCTGCTGCTGACGCGGCCGAGCAACGCGTGCGGCGTCTCCTGCTGCAGCAGCGTTTGCGAGGGAACCATGATGAAAGCGGCGCAGAAGCCCAACCCCAGCATCCCGATGGCGGTGGTGGCAACCTTGCCAAACAGAGCCGTGATGAGAACCGCCACGCCCATCCCGCCGAGGCCGTAAACCACCAGGAACTGTTGCGGAACGCGGGAGGCCACCCGATGCAGGAATTGCGTGCCGGTTATCATGCCGATGCCGATCAGCGAGTTCAGGGTGCCGAACAGAGCCGCGTTCGAAAGCAGCACGTCGCGCACGTAAACGGAGAGCAGCGCGCCGAAGCAGCGGACCGCGAACATGCCGGCGGTCATGGCAAGAATCACGAACGAGATTGCGGCATGCGTGAAGATGAAGCTGAATCCCTGGCGCATGGAGGACAGCACCGAACTGGCGGGCGCGCCGGGCGAGGGCACGCGGTGAATGGCGAGCGTCATCACCATGGCGGCGGAGAAGAAGAAGCTGAAGCTATCGAAAAGGAAGCAGGCGTTGGCGCCGAACCACTGGACCAGCAGGCCCGCAATGGCCGGACTGATGATCTGCGATCCTTGCACTGCTTGCGACATCAGCCCATTGACGGCCAGCAATCCGGCGGCCGGCGCCAGCGCGCGGACGGCCACCGATTGCGCGGGCACGAAGAAGCTGGACACGGTGCTGAGCGCCAGAAAGATGAAGTATATGGCGTTGAGGTCGCGCACGAACACCAGCACCAGGACGAGAGCGCCGCGCACAAGATCGCTCGCGACCATGGTCCATTTCACATTCCACTTATCGACGAACACGCCGGCCAGAGGGCTGACCACGGCCAGCGGCAGCATGTAGGCGACCAGGATCATGCTGACCTGCGTGGGAGTGCCGTGCAGTTGAAATGTTACAAGACTGAACACGGCGAAGATCGCCAGGAAGTCCCCGAAGATACTGACGAGCTGGGCGAGCCACAGCCGCCGCACGGCGCGGATCTTCAATACGTCGCGAAAGGTCAGTTGTGGCGTAGGACTGGCCATGCTGGTGGAAACCCCGTCAGGTCTTAACTGGTTTCAACCATCATAGCAAACCCGCGCGGATCTTCTTTGGCAACTTCTCCAGCACGAGGTTGTAGGACACCCGAACCAGGCGCTTGAGCTCCGCTGCACTCAGCGCGTCTTCCGTCTCCAGCGCGACCCATTGATTGCGCGCGAAGTACGGCGCCTGGTTGATGCCGGGCCGCTCGACTAACTCAACAAACTCCTCGGGCTGGCATTTGAACGACAGCCAAGTCTTGGCCGGCTCCAGCGCCAGGACGGCGAACACCTTGCCGCCGACCTTGAAAACCAGGGCGCCCCACTGCAGCATCTCGGTGGCGTGAGGCAGAGACATGCAGTAGCGGCGCACCCATTCGATGTTCATCTGGCGTTACCCTTGGCTCGACCATTATGACACGCGTAAGGGCCATTACCGGAATACGGCTTTTTGGCCCCAGCGATTTTAGGTCCCTGTAGCACTTGGCCTGTGCGCCTGCGTATCGCAGGGACCGCCCCCCAATTCGGGCTAGCTGTGACGCCCTTTGACGAAGTCCGTTATAACCTGGTCGTATACCTCGTCGGGAATCTCCGTGTAGTCGAAGATCATGAACAGTGGGGCGCACAGTTTCTTGACCAAGGAAACGATCTCCTTATCGATCGCTCCAAGGCGAAACCGAAACGGTGCGACGCTGACTTCGTTGTCATAGACATTTTTGCCGTGATAGTCGATCCACCGGATCGAGGATGATGTCAACTGACGATCACGAAGACCGCCGTACCATACTCTCAAGTCGACCTGAGCGTTCGGGTCGGTCCCCAGCGCCTTGTAAAGGTTGGCGCAATGCAGTATTACTTCCATCGCACGAACGATGCGCACGTCAAAGTAGATGACCTTACGCGCGCGGTCTTCATCGAGTTTGTCCTCCGTGAGTGACCTCAGGGTGTAGAAGTCGCCGCCCTTACTGAGCGTCCAGTAATCGAAACTGTGCCGCGGAAAGGGGGATGATGGGAACTGGGCTGCCACAATCGCGAGAATGCCCTCGTTAGTTGGCTGAGGCCGAGACTGGTCGTTACCGTCCACAACGATTCCAATAGGCCATCCCGTCAAGGCTACTTGGGCCTGCCTTGCTGCTGAAAGCAGGTCCCGTTGATTCTTTTCGAGGCGCCCGTCCGGACAAAAATGTGAAGCCTCCATGAACCCCGGCAGCCCGGAGCCCAACAGATGTTCCATCGCAGCTAACGAGTGCCGTCTGAGCCAATCAGGGTCCGGCTGGTGCGGTCTTGCAGTCGGTGGTGGGGCGGGATCCTGGCCCTCCAGCGCCTTGTACCAGTCGAGACGCGTCGCGAGGATTCGCGCCAAGATCTCGTAGGCACGGCCAATACTACTCGGATCGCCCGTTCCTTCTTCAATTGCCGGCAACTGTTCGCCAAAGCTCCAGTACGGCACGTATGGGATGCGGAGCATCTCGATGGCATCCCGCGGCTTTATTCCGCTTGGCAGCCAATCGCGATAAAGCTCGCCGAATCGCCCCGCAAATCTGTCCTTCCACTGTGCTGCTTTCTCGTATTCCGTGCGGCTCTCGTCTCTCGCCGGTACCGGCACCGCAAAAAGGCGCTTGCGGTCCCGCGGAAGGCGTTCCTGCGCCTTCCTTGCACGTTCCAGAATCTCCAGCGCGCCCTCTGTGCTCGACTCGGTTGTCGTGAAAAGCAGCACGAGCACATCTGCCAAATGGACTGTGCATATCCCACCGATGTCGGTGACGCCCGTACGGCTGTCCACCAGCACGAAATTGTAATCTTCGGCCCACTCGTTCCGCAGTTCCTCTATGTAAGAACCAAGTTCATGTTTGTCGAAGAGCTCAGGAAAATTGAGGGCGTGCAGCCGGCTAGTATAGTCCTCGCCACTTCGGCCAGCCGTCAGTAATGACAAGTGCGAAGAATCCGCCCCGATCTTGACTTCAATCAGACAGTCGTGCCATCGCAAAGGCTTTCCGTCGCCCTTGGCCTTCACCAGATCCACAATGCCTGGCTTGTCCGCCCGAAGTCGCTCGATTCCAGGGTTATCGTGGGCGAAGAAGCGCTCCATTCCCGGCGCCTCGACATCCCAGTCCACCACGAGCACGGAATAACCCCATTTTGCGAGCAAGGCCGCGGCATTAGCCAACGCCATCGAGCGCCCCACGCCTCCCTTGAAGGAGTAGAAGGTGTAGATGACACCGCGTTCCCCGCCGTTGGACGATGGGATCATAGTCTCGCTAATCCAATCTTTGGAACCGCGAGGGCCTGCGCTTCCACCACAGGCCAATCCGGCTGGAATGGTGGAGCGTCGCGAATCGTATGTGCGATCTGCTTTGCAAATCCCTTCAACAAATCCTCAAGGTCAATGGCCCTGGCGCTAGTCAAGAAAGCCGGTGCCGTCGAAGTGTATTGCGCAACGTCCAGCCACTGAACAGATCGGGCCTCTTCCGGGAAGTGCTCACCGTCGTGAAACCTCATGGGCGCGATCAAGCCATGGGACTGCATATTGAGCCGGCGTTCCCGCTCCCGAAAGCTTGCCCATTCGGAAACACACCAACTCTGAGCGAGAATCTGACGAA
>PKYZ01000007.1 GCA_003132865.1 Bryobacterales bacterium | reverse complement strand
TGTTGGGAATGCTGTCAAACAGGTAATTTGGACGGGAGTGAGTTGATCTTCCATTTCTGAAAACCGTCCATGTGGACCACAATTAGAGAGGGCTGTTTCAGGTATGAATCGAGACTCAACATTGTGAGCAGCGAGGTCCGATTCAGCTCAACCATGCTGTCCACTTCGCAGGCGCCGGAGAGATAATCGAAGGCCTGGCTGATTTGGAACGCCTGGTCGCGCAATGTTCGGGCGTTCTCATATTCAGCAAAGGCGGCGGCGAAGGCGTCCTTGTTGGCGTAACTTTCCCGTACGGCGGCATCGAACTCCTGATAGCTGCCGACTGTGACCAGCCCGTTCAGTCGGGCGAGAGTTTCGGTCAAGTCCTTCGGGATTGCAGAGCCCAGTTTCGACGAAAGGCTTGTGAGGCTCTTCTCCACCTCAGGCAACTCGGCTTTGAGCTTCGCTAGCACGGCCAGGAGTTTATCGTTACGAGTCATCTCCTCATCGGGAGAGCTGGCCGGCGTGAAGTCGGGATCCAACACGCGCGCATATTCCAGGACTTCGTTCCAGCCTTTTTGAATTGATTTAACGATTCGCGCGCCGAGCATTGCTTTGTCGAGCTTGGCATTCCACTCGCAAAGGGCCAAAGTGTGCGGAGTGAGACGGTTTCCAGGCAGCGCTTTACCATTGGTCATGGTGATGGGCGAGCCGGGATTCAACACCGCCTCGAAGCCGCCGATCTTGACTTGGGCCAGCGCGTATAGAGAGACCATCGCTTCCGTGAGGCCGTACGGTGCGCGACAGAACGCCGCCTTCAAGTCGGCGAGGGGTACGTCAGCCTGGCCCTGGAGGTGTTCGCGTAGTTTTCCTAACGCCTGGGAGGTGTCAGGTTTGAAGTCCGTAGGATGAGACTTGGCTACCAACTCCGTCCCAACGGCGAAGTTCTGAACGGCGTCCTTTTCAGCCTTGGCGGGCTCCTTCTGAAACAAACCTGCATACAGTTTCCGCGCATCGGCGTCGGTAAACTCTTTCTTCAAACCTTTGGGATCGAACAGAGGCGTGTCGTAAGATTTCTCCAGCAGTCGTCCAGCGAGATCCTCCTCGCGGTCCTTAACGAGCTTGAAGATCTCCACGGCAACAATACCGTAGCCCTTCTGAGTAATCACTTTGCCGCGACGGTATTCGTCCTGCTGACACTTCAGAATGGCTTTGACGGCATCGCGGCGCTTGCCGTCTGCATACTCACGCAGAGTGCTTTGGTTGGGCGCTGCGCAGTTTCGCTTCATTTGCTCGGCAGCCATAAGGTCGGCCAAAGCCTCACGGCTGTCGTCCGAAAGTGCGTCGGGCTGGCAGACTGCGATGCGTGCATCGCCCAAGGCCGCTGTTATCTTGCCATCTGCTACATCTGGCTTCCCCGTAAGGTAAACCAGCCGAAAGTGTTCATCGGCATTTTTGATCTCCTCGCCAAACTCGTCGCGCCAGCGATCAGAGACCACGACTTCTCCGCCGTATCGAACCTTGTGTACTCGTCCGGTCGAGGCCGCGGCATGGTGAGGCAAAAGATATGCGGGCGGCTTGTTCTGTGCCTTATCCTGCGCGCTTCGTTGGTCATTCGGGCGGTAGTCGCTGAAAATGCCGCCATTCACGCCCAATTCAGCCTGTGCTTCAGGCGTGATGTCCGGCAGTTGCCAAAACAGGGAGTCGAGCCACTTGGCGTCCTGCCCTTTCAAATCCTCTTTTGCCTTCTTCTTCAGGGGTGCGAAGTACTTCGCGGGAGTTTCTTGTGCGGCCGTGCCCTCATAGGAAAAGACGGCGACCTCTTTGCCATCGCGAGTCTTCTTGTCCTGCCGTAATGGGAAGCCATTTTGGACGAGCTTGCCGAGGATCATCTCCGTTTGCGCCGTGGAGCCTACAGCGTCATCAGACAGCCATGCTGCTTCGGCGACTTCCTGCGCAATCAAACCATCCCGCAAGTTGTCGGGCAGGCTGATCCCCCAGAGGAACAGCGTCTCCATGACGCGCTCAGCCTGGACGCGCTCCTCCGGAGCCAGGTCCACCTGCGGGAGCTGTTCCAGTGAACTGAGGAGATTCTGATATGCCTCCCTCTAATGCTCGTGGGTGAGCCCTTTTCTCAATTCATCGCTTCGGATGATATCCGACAGCGTAAGCAGCCGCTTTCCCTTAAGCAACGTTGCGTCAGAAAGAGTCTGCCATGCCATTCGGATGGCAGAGCGAGCGGTAGGCAGGTTGTGCTGTTCGGCATTCTGTGTGATGCGGCGCATCACTTCGAAGCAGCGGGGCTGGAACGGGAAGATTGCCATGAAATAGTCCAGGGAGATGTTCGACTGCTTGATGAAGCGATACTCTTTTCGACAGTAGTCGTAGTAGTCCTTAATGTCGGTCGATGCGCCTTTCAGCAGTTCCCGACAGCGAAAAGAGACGATCTCCCCGAAATCCCCTTTATTCTTGTCGGCCAGCAAGTACAGGGGCATGAACCGATCACCCTCCGCACCACCCGAAAGCTTCTGCGGCATGTCGCCTTGACTGGCCACAAGCGTTAGCACGTTGTAGTGCTCTGTCGGCAGCACGAATGCCAGTGTCTCCAGGATCTCCTCGTCCTCCGCATAGGCTGCAGTGCCAGGAACATGCCGGTCCTGCCAAGACCGAAATTCATCCACCACGAAGACAAGGCCGGTGTAGCCGCCCAACTTGGTGATCTGCTCGTAGATGTGGGCGAAGCGGTCTTTGTATCTGCCTTTAAGCCGGCCTTCGGGAAGCTTCGAGCGAACCAACTCTTGCCCAAATTTCTTCGGACCATTTGTCGAGCGGAACTCTTCGGGTGAGGACTTGTGCTCCCGAGAAAAGAATGACCGTACCGCAGCTTTTTCATCCTCGCTTGCTTCGTTCTCATACCACTCATCTGCCAGCTCGACTGAGGTGAGCCTGACCTGTGCATCTAGCTCAGGCGCGAAAGCCTTGATACTTGCGCGGATCTGGTCCTCGAAAACCCGCATAAGGCTGTCGTGCCCACTAGATTCGCCCATTCCACGCAGCGAGAACGCGACTGGAAACAGCTTCACCTTTTCGAGCGCGTCATGGTAGTCGTGCTTGAGTTCTTCGTCCGTGAGGGAGGTCCAGACGTCCTCATCCTTCCATACCAAGAGATCGATTAGAGTGCCGAGAAAGTGCGTTTTGCCTGCTCCGTACTCGGCCTGAACCCAGAAGCCCTGGCCCTTCGCATTGACGACGCAATCGAAGATACGCTTAAAATGAGCTCGCAAGGATGGAGTGAAATAGTACTGCAGAACCGTCTGAGCCGCGTTGCCTTTCTGAATAAGCTTCGCCAGGCTCGGTGTAGTATCCGGCTCCGGCTTCACAGCGATGATCTTGTTTAGCTCTCGGAATCCCTTGGCCATATTTACGCCTTCTCTCCGAATACCTGCTTTACCATTGGTTCTTGGAAGTAGCCGAGCAACCGGTCGCTGTCGCACGACACTTCCTCCGGCCACTGGGTTTCCTCCAATGTCCGTTCCAGCAGTAGAACTACCATGGAAAAATCGCCGCAGAACCAGTCATAGAATTCCCTCAGGCCCACCGCATACCTCGCCAAGAGACCGATTGACGTGACGACGAGAACCACCCGCGTCCCAGGGCCAGTAGGAATGGCCTGAAGTCGGGTCGACAATACTGCGACCATGCACTGCCGTGTTTCTTCGTCATCCATTGGCAGCTTGTCTTCGTCAAAAAGGTCGAGAAGATCGAGGGTTGCATGATGAACCGGCCCTAAGAGTTTCGCCAAGGCGGTTTCTGTGCCGACCCACAACACGACCTCCTTTTCCCAGGTTCGCTGCTCGACCAGCGACTTCAACTCAGCAGGTGGTTTCATAGCCGGGCCTTCTGGATCAAAAGCTCATTCAGGGAATAGCATGTCGTCACCTGTTCAAGCTGGTCGGCGACGACGTATTTTCCGATGAGTTTAGCCGCGTCTGCTTCACGCATGACTGCCCGAACCGAATCTTCCGATTTATATCCGAGGTATTTCCAGAACGGATGGAACAAAACACGACTGATCTCGACAGTGCGCGGCCCCTCCGCGGCGAAAAGGTAATGGACCAAGAGGAGGGTCGAGGTTTTGTTCGGGACAAGGCAATTCAATCTGTCCGGCTTCCCCCTCCCGCGGGCAAGAAACCCAAGGCGCATGAGGTTCGATTTGAGGCGTTCTTGCGCCTTTGGCGGAGGGTCTTGACCGAGAGTACTGCGGAGGACGCGGTCGAAGTACGTGGGCGGGATCAGCATCCCGTTCTCTAAGGGAAACAGAGCAGATTCCACGCACATCCCGACAATTGGCTCGGCTGCCAAATAGAGGTACCGGAGGATGTCGGACTCAATCTGTTCGTCTTCGTAGGCGATCCAAACGGGAATGCCCGGTAGATCGT
>PKYZ01000406.1 GCA_003132865.1 Bryobacterales bacterium | reverse complement strand
TACGATCTACCGGGCATTCCCCTGCGGGGCGCATCTGGTGCCCTGCCTGTGGCGCACCGGCTTGCTCCTTTTTAGCGTATCACCGCAACGGCCGAAGAATTCTCGGAATCTCCCAGAGCGTGCATGCCGTGATCGGGCAAAGCCCAGATGGGATCGAAAACGGCCTCGGGCTTGTCAAGGTAACGCGGTAGGGGACTGCCTTCCTGTGGATCGGTAAATAGTGGCGAAATACAAAACCAAAAGAGCCCAGGATTGTAGAAATGAAGGAACTTTGACACCGTCAAGTGAGGGTACCCTTTCTTCGGCTTAAGCCGCTACGACGGTCCTGCTGATGCTCATGGCAGATGCCGCCACGCCGCACTCCAGCCGCATACGCGCCGCGTTGGGCGTCTTTGGCATCGCGCGGGAAGGACTGAATCTAGATATGGAAACGCGCGTCTCGGCATTGGAACGGGCAGCCCAAGAGGCGCAGAACAAGCGGTCAGATGGGATGGCTTCAGAAGGATGGTGCTGCGGCTCGATTGACGAGGTTGGAACGCCAATCGCTCTAGACCAGGGATAGCCATACCCAGCAGCATCGATCAGGGGGCGGTCAGTTTCGGCCGCTTCGCCGGGCGCCGCAAAATGTCGAGTTGGTGACGGGAGAGCCGACCAGATCAGACTTTGCGCGAACCAAAGGGGCTATTCCGGCACCGGGCCGACGCTTAGGGCGATCTTCCGGGCGGTCTCCTCGGAAACTTCAGGGAGAAAGACGACGCGCGAGCTGCAAGTGCCCGCCTTGCCCGGCACCATAACGCTGAAGGCCTTCGTATCCGATGAATTGGCAGCGATTTTGTCCTGATAATAGACGCGCTTGGCCGAGTTCTCGAAGATCCGTTCCTTGGGAATGCCCATCATTTTCAGCAAGGATTCCGGGAGCGGTTTGAAGGCCTGACCCGGCTGGCTGGTGACCACCGCGATGGCAATGGTGGCGTCCCGCAAGACGGCCCAACCGGCTTGATCCGAGGAGGAATCCCAGGCTTCGGGGACCGTGATCTGGCAGGTGTCCTTGGGATCTTTGAGCACCTTCCATCCGGTCGGCAGGGACTCGGGCGCGGCGTCGGGCAGCAACAAGGCAAACAGAGCGAAAACCCTGAAATACCTCATAATTCGAGTGTAACGCCGGGGCATAGGAGAAACAATGGCCTCGGGAACACCGCACGCATCTCCGTATGGCACTTCAAGCGCATTGCCGTGCACGCAGTCGGCCGCACGGGGAGTGTAGCGCTGCTGTTCGGGACCCCCTTCTGCGTAGTTGATTGTGGGTGGGTCAAACTGGACGGTCGTCCGAATTGGCCTAGTCGCGGCGCGGCCAGAAGCAGTTGGTGTATATAGTGGTGACAACTGGACATACTAGAAGTTCTGGGAAGCCACAGGTTGGGTCAGTAGTCTGACAGGCAGGCTGCGGGCATGTGCCCCGCCCGAGGGGATTGGCAAAATGGCTTTATGCAGCACATCCGCCCCGCCGGAGAGCGGACTCGTTGCGCTGGTAGTCAGCCCGTGCAGGGGCGACCTTTTGTCCCTGAGAGGCATCCTGCCCTCGAACTGGACCCTTTACGTTGCGAGCGATGCTGCCGAAGCGAAGCAGATTCTCCGCCAGACTTCGTTTCCAGTGATTTTGTGCGAGAGAGAACTGCCCGACGGAAACTGGAAAGATCTGTTGGTAGCGCTGGCCGGGATTCAGAGCCCTCCGCTGCTGATTGTGACATCTCGATTGGCGGATGAATATCTCTGGGCCGAGGTCCTTAATCTCGGTGGCTATGACGTACTGTCGAAGCCTTTCAACTCGATCGAATTCATCCAAGTGACGAGCATGGCTTGGCGACGCTGGAGGGAGAATGGAAGACGAGTGGCGGTGAATCGGCGATGGCGCAAAATGCTTGATTCGTGGACGGACCGGCTATGCTACCGCCTTCGGGAAACCCTTAAAAGCCCGCTGGCGGGCTTCGTTTGAAGCCACGAAGCCGCGAACATCAGCGCCCGAATCGCATCGATGCTCCCCGTAGGTCCGTCGAGTTGTAGACTGTACGATTGGGTCTTAGCGCCTAAAGCGATCACGCCTCAGAGCCGCTCCAGACGCCCCGTCAGGAAAGCCCAAAACGGTTCCACCGATGAGATCTTCTGCCGCTCGCTTGGACTATGCACATCCACGATATGCGGCCCAAACGAGATCATCTGCATGCCCGGATGCTTNNTGTCGCTGGTCGGCTCGGGCTTCCAACCTGGGTAGCCACCGGTATGCTCCACTTCAAAGCCTGCCAGCCGGAATATGGTGGACACCATGCGACCGGCCGCCAGCTTGCTGCTTTCGATGGCGCTGCCGTGGCTGGCTTGCCATCGTGCCGCGATTTTAGTTCGTCGCCGGCTGTGCCCAGTCTTCCAGGATCTTCCAGCCGCCATCGGCGCAGGTGCCGTTGGGGCATACCTCGAACTTGTAGATTGGGTGAACCTCCCAGAGGGATGCACGCTTGGGATCACCGTCTTGCGCGACCCGGTTCACGCACGGCGTGTGCGACGAGTCG
>PKYZ01000361.1:4654-7974 GCA_003132865.1 Bryobacterales bacterium | reverse complement strand
GGAGTCACAGATCAGGAGTCAGGAGGAGACAGAATTCCGGCTTCTGGCTTCTATTTCGGCCCTACCGCTGGACCCGCCCGGACCCGCCGCCGGTGAGCAACTGCCGCACTTCCTCGACGCTGAACCGGTTGAAATCTCCCGGGATGGAGTGCTTCAAACAACTCGCGGCTACCGCGAATTCGAGCGCCTCCTGGGGACCCTCCAGCGCCTGCAGCCCATAAATCAACCCGCCCGCAAACGCGTCGCCGCCCCCCACCCGGTCCACAATGTGGGTGATCTCGTAGTGCCGGCTGACCAGGAAAGTCCGGCCGTCGTTCAGGCACGCCGACCACCCGTTGTGGGAAGCGCTCCTGGATTCCCGCAGGGTCACCGCGATGGTCTTCAGGTTGGGAAACTCCGCCAGCACCTGGCCGGTGAGCGCGGCATAATGTTGGGGGTCCAGCTTGCCCGCGTCGACGTCCACCGGGGCGGCGATCGACAGCGCCATCTGGCAATCTTCCTCATTGGCGATGACCACGTCCACGAAGCGCACCAGCTCCCGCATCACCTCGCTCGACGGCTTACCCCACTTCCACAAGTTCTTGCGGTAATTGAGATCGCAGGATACCGTGATGCCCTTCTCGCGCGCCGCGCGCACCGCCTCGAGCGCCAGGTCCGCCGCGGTCGCGCTGATGGCCGGCGTGATGCCCGTCACATGAAACCAGCCGGCGCCCTCGAACGCCGCGTCCCAGTCGACATCGCCCGGCTTGGCCAGGGCCACGGAGCTGTAATCGCGGTCGTAGACCACTTTGGAAGCCCGCTGATTGGCGCCCGTCTCCACGTAGTAGACGGGCATGCGCCCGCGTGCGCGCACGATCTGCGATGTGTCCACGCCGAACCGCCGCAGTTCGCCGACCACCGCATCGGCGATGGGATGGTTGGGCGGCAGCAGGGTCACATAACGCGCGGGCAGCCCGAAGGTGGCCAGCGCCACCGCCACGTTGGCCTCGCCGCCCCCAAAGGTCGCCACGAATTGCGGCGACTGCAGAAAGCGTTCGAACCCGGGCGGCGCCAGCCGCAGCATGATCTCACCGAACGTGACCGTCGTCTGAGCATTAGTCTTGAACATGCCAGCCTATTCTTTGACCGCGACTGCGTCTTCTTTTACCGCGACTACGTCGAGGGCGAATCCCGCGTCCATCGAAGGCAGGCCCTGAAACGGCAGCATGGTCCCCGCCGGCGGACGCGCCCCGTTGTAGAACTCCCCGCGAATCTTGCGCACCTGCTCCGATATCCTCGACGACAGCGGATACAGGCTGGTGAAGGCCACCTCCCGCAGCGAGCCGCCCTCCTGCGAAAGCGATTTCTGCAGGCGCTCGAAGGCCAGGCGCGCGTCGGCGTCCTGAAATCCGAAAGCCTCCTGGCTGCCGGTCAGAATGATCTTCGGCGCGCCGATCAGGGCAATCTGGGAAAGCTGGGGCGATTGCGCCAGTCCCTCCGGATTCAGCATGTGAATCGCCGTACCCGTATTCCACCGCAGCCTGGCCACGGCCTCGCACTCGGCCACCGCGCGCGCCGGCGCCCGCTGCACCTGCACGAGATTCAATGCCGCGCCGGAGTAACTCGACTCCACCAGCCGGCGCACCTCCGCATACCGGTCGAGCGAGCTCAGAAAACAGGTGACCCGCGCCACATCGCCCGGCTCGGAACCCGCCGCCTTCACGGCCGTCGCCAAGTGCGCCAGCGATTGCTGCGCCAGCGGCAGCACCGGATCGAGCGGGCCGTCCGAGGAAGCCCCCTGCCCCGAGATGTACACCAGTCCATACTCGTTGACGTCCTTCTTCGCCACGGCCGTGGCTTCCATCACCACTTGCGCCGCCTCGAGCGGCAACGCGCCCACCTGTACCACGCTCAGCACCGGCAGAGCCAGCCGGCGCTCGGTGAAGGTTTCACTCACCAGCTCGCGCACCCGCCGGAGATCGCCGCTGCCGGCCACGAACGCGCGCAGCTTCACCACCGCCGCCCCGTTGGTCGAATGCAGCAGCCACTTCAGCGCATCGCGCGTCTGTTGGGAAAGGAGTCCTTTGGCCGAAAGCGGCGTGACGTGAAATACCAAGCGGCGCGTCTCCACCGTAAGGGCGCTGGGAGGATCTTTAGGAAGCTGTAGGACCTGCGTCTGCTCCTCTTTTTTCTTCTTACCCCAGGACGAGAGCGTCACCGCCAGCGCGCCCGCGAGCGCCAGCAGCCAGATCCTTCGCATATCGCAACCGACGATTGTATCATCCCGTTGCAGGGCTCTCGTGGAGTTGGGAGGCTTCAGGGTGCGGCGGCTTTCAGTCCGGCGTGCTCGATGCCTCCGCCGCGAGTCCTTGCGTCAGGCGGTAGAGAAGTTAGCTGGCGGCCGTAACCGCTGCCCTACTCACATCAAGTATCTGGAAGGCAAGGGGATCAGTTGGATGGTTTGGTGCTTCGATCCGGAATGGGTACCGACGCTCATCGGCGACTGGGAATACAAACTCACGCCCGCCGGAGAGTTCGCCAAGATGGCCATGATGGGGAGCGTGAAGTAGGACAGGANNACAGGCCTCCTGGCCTGTCTCCGATGCGCCTGTCCTACGGCGCCGGGGGCACGTCCATCCAGGAGCGCGCGGCCGAACTCGCCAGCTCGGTTTCGAGGATCTGCAATTGCCGCAGGCCGTCCACGAATTGCGGATACTCGATGGGCGCGGAGGGATCTTCCACGGAGCGATAGAAGCGGCGAAACACCTGTTTGAAGGTGTCGTCGTAGCCTTCGCTGTGGCCGCCCGGCAGATCGGCGTAGGGACGCGCGGCGGGTAGCAATAGCGACGGGTCCTTGATGAGGACCTGGTTCGGCGAATTGCGTTGGCCGATCCACAGCTCGTCGGGCCGCTCCTGGTCCCACGCCACGGAAGCTTTGCTGCCGTAGATCTCGATGCTGAGCCGGTTCTTGCGTCCGGCGTTGACCTGACTAGCGGTGAAGGCGCCGCGGGTGCGATCGCCCATGCGGAACAGCACCGCGCCGAAATCTTCGGTATCGATGGGCACCTCGTCGTAGTCTTCCGGGCTCAGGGTCTTGCCGGCGAAGGTTTCGATGGATGTCTTGGGCCGCTTGCGGGTCTTATGGAAGGTCTGCAGATCGGCGCACACCGACGTGATGCGCTGGCCGGTGACGTGTTCGGCCATATCGCACCAGTGCGAGCCGATATCGGCCATGCAGCGCGACGGGCCGTTGGACTTGGCATCGATGCGCCAGTTCCAATCCGTGTCGTACAACAGCCAATCCTGCGAATAGGCGCCTTGCACCACCAGGATCTCGCCCA
>PKYZ01000361.1:0-4641 GCA_003132865.1 Bryobacterales bacterium | reverse complement strand
TTCTCGCAGATCACGTGCTTGCCCGCCTTGAGCGCGTCGGTCACCATGGGGAAGTGCAGCGCGTTCGGCGTGCACACGTGGACTACATCCACCTCGGGATCGTCCAGAATCTGACGGTAGTCGCTGGCGGTCTTATCGACGTGGAACTCTTCGGCCAGCCGGCGGGCCTTCTCCTCCTGGCTCTCGCCGATCGCGTAGACCTGGACGAAGCCCAAGCGGCAAATCCCTTCCAGGTGCACGCGCCCCACGAAGCCCGTGCCGAAAATCGCAGCCTTCAATCTGTGAATCATGATTGCCTCCTTTCCGAAGTGTCTAATTTAACGCAATTGCTGATAGAGTGGTATGCAGGATGTTGGTCCGCATCCGCTTTGGAAAAGGTCCGAAAGTGGAGCGCACACGGCGCAAGAACCGGCGGGTGGCTATGGCGTTCGCCTCGTTCCTCACGCCTGCGGCGGTGATGGCCGCGGCGCTGGGCATCTGGCGCCTGGCGGAAGACCCCCACTGGGCCAGCGACTTCGCCATCCGCCAGGGCCTGTTCTCGCACTGGCAGGTGTGGTTCGCTTTCGCGGGACTGCTGCAGACCGGCTCGCACCTTTTGAATCGCTACGGCCGGGCCGACGGCAAAGGCGCGCGACCCTCATAAGAAACCGGCAGTGGCCAGAGCGGCTATAATTGTCTCAACGTGTGATGCTGCGCACTCGAGCCGCTTGGATCGTTTGTCTGCTGGGTTGGGCCGGGCAGATCGAAGCTAACCTGCAAGGCAGGCGGAACCGCCTGCCCCACCGGATCGTCGCGGCGGCGCTCTTATTCTTCTATCCCGCGCCGGCCTCCGCCATGACTTGCGCCAGTTGCCATAAAACGGAGGCGCTGAGCCAGCCCAGTACGTCGATGGGGCATGCGCTGGAACTGGTGGAGGACTGCGGTATCCTGCGCGAGCACCCGCGGCTGACCTTTCAGTACGGGCGCTATTCCTACACCATCACGCGCCAGGGCGGCCGGAGCATCTACAGCGTCACGGACGGAACCAATACCATCAGCGTCCCGATCGGCTGGGCCTTTGGGCTGGGCGCCGCCGGACAGACCTACGTGTTCGAGCGCGAGGGCATTATGTACGAGAGCCGCGTCAGCTTTTACAAGGCGATCGACGGCCTCGACCTCACGTTCGGCGCGGTTGGGAGCATGCCCAAAGACCTGGCACAGGCGGCCGGCCGGGAGATGACACACGAGGATGTGACGGCTTGCTTTGCGTGTCACTCGACGGGCGCGGTGCGTGGCACCACGTTCCGCGCCGAGGATCTCAAAGCTGGGGTGCGGTGCGAGAACTGTCACGCGCAGGCGCAGCGTCACATGGACGCGATGCAGACCGGCGACGTCAAGGGCGCGGCGATGCCGCATCTCGCCGGCATGACCGCCGAAGAAACGAACGAGTTCTGCGGACGCTGCCATCGCACCTGGGCGGACATTGCGGCACACGGGCCGCACAACATCGCCAATGTGCGCTTCCAGCCCTACCGGTTGACCAACAGCAAGTGTTACGACGCGGACGACCAGCGCATCCGTTGCACGGCGTGTCACAATCCGCACGAGGAGTTTGTGGTGGGCGCGGCGAATTACGACGCAAAGTGCCAGGCATGTCACGGCGTGAGCCAGAAGAGCTGCAAGGTTGCCAAACAGGATTGCACCAATTGTCACATGCCGAAGATCGAATTGCCCGGAGCGCACCAGCGGTTTACCGACCACCAGATTCGCATCGTGCGGGCCGGGGAGCGTTATCCGGAATAGACGCGCGGGACAGATCGGCAGTTGACATTGAATGTAGTGGTGCTTTACACGCTGCAGCACCACGATTACATTGACGGAACAACCAAAGGTCAACGTGAATATGCTACAGTGGGGATGATGCCTGCCGGTGGGCGGCGGTGTAAACTTTCAACTTGCCTCTTCTGTCCATTTCTCCAGAGATTCGATACATACATGCGCAACCTTATTCGAGCTTGGATTTTCGCCGCGACACTGCTGGTGATTCCTGGTCCGCCAGCTTATTCACAGATATTCTCTTTTGGTGTGAAGGTTGGCCTTCCAGTGACAACTGTTTACACGACTCAGCAGATCCCTGATGGAGGAGCATCCGCCAATGAACAACGCTTCACCATCGGACCAACTGCGGAGGTGCACCTCCCGTTTCACCTATCCTTCGAAGTCGACGCCTTATGGCGGCAAAGCTCGTTCAGCGCAGTCGGCGCTCACTTATTCGAGAGTCTCGATTCATCGGTCAACGATTGGCAGGTTCCCCTTTTGGCCAAGTACGAGATGAAGCTTGGCCCGATTCATCCATTTATTGACGGAGGAATTGTGTACCGGCATGTCTCGACCAGTTCCTCGTCCGTTCCGCCGCCTACCAATCCAAATACTGCTGGTGTAAGCGTAGGCGGCGGCGTAACGCTGAAGCTTCTACATCTTCGACTTTCGCCTGAAATTCGATACACTAGGTGGCCCACGCCCGCCTTCTCCTCCGCATACATACCGGTTACCAGCACGAATAACCAGGCTGATCTATTGGTAGGGGTTACGTTCTGAAGGGTGACACTGCCGTGTCGTGAAAATGGGACGC
This sequence comes from Bryobacterales bacterium, assembly GCA_003132865.1. The sequence continues at coordinate 2,030 of PKYZ01000361.1, read as the reverse complement.
CGGTAAGGGTTCTGCAGCCTCTGCCACCATGACTGTTAGTGCGGCTCGTCAACCTTCAGGAACTGGTCGGCGCCGACGTCTTTCAGCACCTGTTGGATGCCGCTGGGCCAGCGGATTTCGATGGACGCGATTTTGGTTTCCTCGCCCAGCCCGAAGTGCACGCGCTTGTCGCTCGAAGACATAAAGCCCACGCTGATGGCGACATGGTTGTAGAGCACGCGGCCGGAAGCCGTCGTCAGCTTGACTTTCGCGCCCACCGCATCGCGCGCGCTCTTGTGCCCGGTCAGGCTCAGCATGAGCCAGTGATTGCCGCTATCGGCCGTGTTCATCAGAATGCGCGGCGTTTCGTTCAGCGACGTGACCACGATATCCATAGCCCCGTCGTTGTTGAGATCGCCGAACGCCGATCCTCGCTGGTAGCCCTTGCGGAGAAAGTCTTTGCCCATCTCCGCGGAAACGTCCACGAAGGTCTTTCCGCCCACGTTTTCGAACATCGTGTCGTGCTGCGGCGATTTCTCGTTCACCTGGTCGACGTCGCCATTGGCGGAGTAGATATCCTTCCATCCGTCGTTGTTATAGTCGATGAATCCGTTGCTCCAGCCGGAGAAGGGTAAGCTCAGCGTCTGGATCTTGGAGGCGTAGGGAAACGTGAATAGGTTGCCGCGATTTCGCAGAAGCTGCCAGACCTGGCCCGTCAGATTGTTGTAGAAGATGTCCACGTTGCCGTCGTTGTCGTAGTCTTTGGCGTCCGACCCCATGGAAGATCCGGAGTGCGCGCTGTCGTTGTAAGCGACTCCCATTTCCAGCCCTTTTTCCTCGAACGTGCCGTTGCCCTGGTTGATGAACAGGGAATTGGGCTCGGTGTCGTTGGCGATGAACACGTCCTGCCATCCGTTGTTATTGAAGTCAGCGATGGAGATGCCCATCCCTTTGCCGGGCGACTTGGCCAGCCCCGACTTTTCGGTGACATCCTCGAACTTGCCATGGCCCAGGTTGTGGTAGAGCCGCGGCGGCACGCTTTTGTAGCGCCGCGGATCGCAGTAATATTCTTTGCTGCCCATGGTGCAGCGGATGTCGGTCTGCGGGGTCCAGAAGGTGTAGTTGGAGACGATGAGATCGAGCAGGCCGTCGTTGTCGTAGTCGAACCAGGCGGCGGCCACGCTGAGGGTATCCGCCGGCTTGCCGCCGATGCCCGATGCCGCCGTCACATCCGTGAACGTCCCGTTTCCATTGTTGTGGTAGAGAACGTTCTTGCCTGCGCTGCAAATGAACAGATCCTCGTAGCCGTCGTTGTCGTAGTCGCCCACGGCCACGCCGAAATTGAAGTCCACATGGCCATTCTCGCTATAGGCGCAACCGGCCATTACGGCGACGTCGTCAAAAGTACCGTCGTGATTGTTGTGGAACAGGATGCTCGCTTCCGAGTCCACCGCAACGTAAATGTCGGGCCAGCCGTCGTTATCGAAGTCACATGAAACCGCGGTAATGGAATACCGCGGGCCCGGCTTCAGGACGCCTGACTTCTCGGAAACGTCCGTGAACGTCCCGTCTCCGTTGTTGTGATAAAGAGCATTGGTATCGCCGGGAAGGCCGCGGGGGCCGCACATTGTCGGGACCCCTTTCCATTGGCAGACCGCGGCACTGCCGGGGGACAAACTTTTCTCCGGATCGAGTTTTATGTAGTTGCAGACGAAAAGGTCCAAGTATCCGTCGCGGTCATAGTCAAGAAACGTACAACCGGCGCCCCAGCGGACCCGTTCATCGTAAACGCCAGCTTTGCTGGTCACATCTGTAAACGTCCCGTCGGCGTTGTTGTGAAACAGAATGTTGTGCCCCCAGAAGCAGCAGAACAGGTCGTCCCAGCCATCGTTGTCATAGTCGCCGACGCAGACGCCTGTCTGCCAACCAGTGCGCGCCAGGCCCGATTTTTCGGTAACATTACTAAAGGTTCCGTCGCGATTGTTTTTGTAGAGACGGAGGGTTGCCTGGGTGGGTGTGGAATCGACGCGGCGGCCGGTTAGAACTACCAG
>PKYZ01000543.1:14830-14969 GCA_003132865.1 Bryobacterales bacterium | reverse complement strand
ACAGCTACCTGATCGAAATCACTGCGGAGATTTTCACGAAAAAGGACGACGACGGCGCGCCGCTGGTGGACAAGATCCTGGACGCCGCCGGCCAGAAAGGCACGGGCAAGTGGACCGGCATCAGCGCCCTGGATACGGG
>PKYZ01000543.1:12647-14781 GCA_003132865.1 Bryobacterales bacterium | reverse complement strand
CAGGGCTACATGCTGCTGCGGGAAGCGGCCAAAGAGGAGGGGTGGAACCTGAACTTCGGCGGCATCGCGCTGATGTGGCGTGGCGGCTGTATCATCCGCAGCCGGTTCCTGGGCAAGATCAAAGAGGCTTACGACAAGAATCCGCAACTTACTAACTTGCTACTCGACGATTTCTTCAGCCAGACGCTGATCGGCTACCAGGATTCCTGGCGGCGCGCCATCGTGCAGGCGATCGAGTATGGCGTGCCCACGCCGGCCTTCTCCACCGCGCTGTCTTTCTTCGACGGATATCGCACCGTGCGCCTGCCCGCTAACTTACTGCAAGCCCAGCGCGATTTCTTCGGCGCGCATACTTATGAACGCATCGATAAGCCGCGCGGCCAGTTCTTCCACACTAACTGGACGGGACGCGGCGGCCGGGTTTCGTCCGGCACTTACAACGCGTGATTGGGCATGACCGACTTTCTTCATATCCCCCCGGCCGGCGCGCTCGACTTACTCTCCCTGGGCGCGCTGGTCCATCGTCTCGACCCGGGCATCATCCCCTTCCGCAAGGCCACCGAGTGCCAGATCCATGTCAGCGGCGGCGAATTCAACTGCGCCGCGAACCTGGCGGACTGCTTCGGCCTGGCCACCGGTATCGCCACCGCGATGGTCGATTATCCGGTCGGCGAGCTGATTGCCGAGCGAGTGAAGGCCATGGGCGTCAAGCCCTTCTACAAGCGCTTCAAGCACGACGGCGCCACCGGCCCCAACATGGCGGCGGTCTATAGCGACCGCGGCTGTGGCATACGCGCGCCGGTGGTTTTCTACAATCGCGCCAACGAGGCGGCCGCGCTACTGCAGCCGGGCGATTTCGATTGGAACGCCATCTTCGGCGCGGGCGTTCGCTGGTTCCACAGTGGCGGCATCTTTGCCGCGCTCTCCCAGACCACACCCGAATTAATCGTGGAGGGCATGCGCGCGGCCAAGGCCGCCGGCGCGGTGGTTTCGTTCGATCTGAATTACCGGGCCAAGCTGTGGAACATCTCCGGCGGGCATGAACGCGCCGTGGCCGTGATCCGCCGCATTGTGGAGAACGTGGATGTGCTGGTGGGCAACGAGGAAGATCTGCAGATGGGCCTGGGCATACCCGGCCCGGAGGTAGCGGCCAAGTCCAAGCTGGACCCCAGCGCCTTCTTCGGCATGATCGATCGCGTGGTCGCGCGGCACCCGCAAATCAAGATCGTCGCCACCACTTTGCGCGAGGTGCACTCCACTAACCGTCACAGTTGGGGCGCGGTCGCCTGGATCGACGGCCAGACTTGCATCTCTCCAACCTGCCAACTGGACGTGCTCGACCGCGTCGGAGGCGGCGACGGATTCGCGTCCGGATTCTTCTACGGACTGCTGACCGGCGAGCCGCCGGAGGAAGCCATCAAGCTGGGCTGGGCGCACGGCGCGCTGCTGACTACGTTCCCCGGCGACACCACGATGGCCTCACTGGAGCAGGTGCGCGCGTTCGCCAAAGGAGGCTCCGCCCGCATCCAGCGGTAAGAGTATCTACTCTTCTCCGCAACCCAAAAGCCGCGATCCGCATACCAAGAAAGCAAACACCCGCGAACGAAGTCAAGTGCCTTTGCGCTCTCACGTTGGAATAACCAGCCCCTTGTAGCTTTTGCCTCGTCACGATGGCGTCGCTAGTAGACACAGGGCCTATCTCTACCGGGGCCGGTCAGTGTGTGCTTTTCGCCCTCAAGGCCGGCAATCTGCCTATGCAAACTATCAGTGTTTTCCGTGAGTTGATCGATATCGCGTTGAACAGCAGAACGCTTGCATTTCCGATCGGCCTCGTTGGACGTCAAACCAGCCATTTACATACCCTACGATTAAAGTGCCCGTGCTGGCGATCACCGCAACCGTGACCGATAAAATGCCCTGTATATAAGTTGGGCGACGCCACCAATGGCGCAACTCACTGATTTCAAGTTGAAGCTTTTCCCGCTGAAGCTCTTCGCTAGTCGGATCCTTTCTGCCCTCGTCACTAGCTCGCGTGTTCCCCTCAAGTGCTTGATGTCGTCAGTTAGTTTAGCGCGTGACTAGCCTGCCAGAAGATCGAATCGCGCGCTGCTGACCACGTTCCCCGGCGACACCA
>PKYZ01000543.1:0-12638 GCA_003132865.1 Bryobacterales bacterium | reverse complement strand
GAGAACCCGCGCAGGCCTGGAGGCCTGCCCCACTACCCTTCTCCCCAACCCAGCAGCCGCGCCGCGTTGCCGCTATACACTTTCTTCAGGATAGAATCCGGTAGTCCGATCCCATAAATCCTCCAGCGCCCCTGTGGCGGCCTGCTGCTGGGTGCGTAGTCGAAGTATTCATCCAGCGTCTCCAGCCACCGGAAGTAGATCTGGAACATGGCCGGCTTGAGGTCTTGTTGCGGAGTGCCCGCCTCGCTCGGGGTCGCGTCGGTGCCGAACATGATGCGGTCCTGGTATTTCTCAAAGAAGGCGCGCGCACGCCGCGGTTGGCGGCCGAGTTCTCCCAGGCGGGCGGCGGTCTCGACGTGCAAGTTAGGAAAGTCGTCGAGCCAAGTGGAAACCTCGTCGAGATTCTCGGGATGATTGGCAACGTGCAGGCCGACGAACTTAGTCTTCGGATGACGCGCAATTACGCGATTGCGCGCCGCCAGCAGCTCCGCCTTGGGCGGAAAATCCTTCCCATAGAAAGACCAGTCCGGATGATGGCCCAGCTCTTCCCAGCGCTCGTTAAAGCGATCGACCGGCGTGAAGAAAGCGTCCGGATCCGAGGTGTGAATGAACACCGGAAGGTTTAGTTGCCCTGCCGCGTCCCACATAGGATCGAACCGCGCATCGTCGATCTTGACCAGCGCCCCCGTGCTGACGTTTTCGCGAAGATACAGTCCGAGCGTCTTCAGTACCTTGACTCCCACCGCGCCGGCTTGCTTGCCGCGCGCAATCTCATCCGCCTGCCATTGCGGAAAGTTGGGTTCGCGGATACGGTCGTAGGCGGGTTCGACGCAGTTGAAGAAGCGGCCCTTGTAGCGATCTTGCAGGTCGCTGATGTTCTGTTTGAGTAGATCGCCGTAACCACCCGTCAGGTTGAGCGTGGTGCGGATGTTGAGCGTGTCCATCCAGCCCGTGATCGCATCGATTTGCCCGAAGGCTTTGGCCATCTCCGGCGAACCCGCCGCCCGCCGCTTGGGGAAAACGGACGATACGTGGGTATGCACGTCAATCACCGGGTACTTAGCCTGTGGCGTCGGATGGTGGGGGGCCACCAACATGCTCTTAGGTTCGAAATCCTCGAGCGCTAGGCCGGGTTTGGCCGGCGCCGGTTCGGGCTTCTGCGCCGAGGCCGGCTGGATCCCGAAGGCGGCAGTTCCTGCCGTGCCGCCCAGAAAGGCACGCCGCGAGGTCTTATGGTTGTGCATGATGGCCGATGTATAACACGCATGCATGTCGTGGCGCACGCACGTGGGGTAGGACTCCGTCCTGCGGCCGGGCCCACGCCGGCCTGTTCTTGTGCGGACAAGAGCCGGGTCCTGGAGGACCCACGGTCGCGGTAGAGACAGCGGTTGCCCGCTGCCCCCCGCACAGACCCGTGCTGGCGCTAGGCCGCCGAAGCAACACAGAGAACGCGGATTCTTTGGACGGCATCGAATTAGTTCAGGCCCGCCTGGTAACTCCGCAGCGCGCGTAGGCGCTGCTCGATTTCGGTGCGGTCGGGGGCCTCGGGCGCCAGGCGCAGATAGGTTTCCAGGTCGCTGCGCGCGGCGGCCGGGTTTCGCATCTGCAGGTGAACGATGCCGCGCTGCTTGTATTCTTCGGCGGCGTGCGGGTCCGCCGCCACCAGCAGGTTCAGCGTCTGCAACGCCTTGCCGTACGCCCGCCGGTGGAAATACACGCCGCGCAGATTATGCAGCATCCGCGTTACGATCTGGCGCTTGCTGGCGGGCGCGAGCATGCGCGGGTCGTCGCTCAGCGGGACGCCGCTCGACTGCCGGGCCAAATCGAAGCATTCCGCCATCGTGAGCAACCGCCCACCGCGAAACACATCGATGAACGCCGCAAAATCCGCGTCCCGGTATTGCACCAGAAAATGGCCCGGCAGCCCGATGCCGTAAACCGGCTGGGCCAGCCGCCGCCCGATCTCCAGATACACCACCGCCAGCGCGATCGGAATGCCGGTGCGCGCGGTCAGCACTTCATTCAGGCAACTGTTGCGCGGGTCATAGTAGTTCCCGGCGTTGCCCGTGAACCCCAGTTCCCCGAAAAGGTATTGGTTCGCCACTTCCACGTAGCCGGCGCCGCCGGAGCGGCCTGCCAGACGCTCGGACAGTTCGACGGCGTAAGAGTCCAGAATACCGATGAACGGCTCGATGTCCAGGCTGGGATACTCGATGCGGGCGAGTTCGAGAGCCGCCCGATCCAGGGTGGGTTCCTCGCTACGGCCGGTGAGCAGATCCAGCAGCGGCTGCATGGCAGACTAAAATAGCACCATGCACCGGACGCTTTTCCGTGCGCTTTTCGCCACTCTGCTAGGCGGCACCCTGGCGGCCGGGCAGCCGCCGCGATTTTCCGAGCATATTCTGCGGAAGTTGCACAACGAGACGGTAACAGGATACGCTCTACAGGAGCGCACGCTCGTTACCTGGGGCGACCGACTTCTGTGGGGGAGATTGCCGCAAGGCAATTATCAGGTCGTCCGCGGCCGTGGGCGTGCGTTTGCCGAAGGCGGCTGCCTGCTGGATGTGGATGGCGACGGTAAGCTGGACATTGTCGTCAACGAAGGCGGCCCGGAAGCCGATCTGGTCTGGTATCGCGCACCGCATTCGGGCGCCCGTTGGACGCGCCATGTCATCGACACAGGCATCGACGCGCCGGACATGCTGCCCGCTACCCTGTTCGGCCATCGCGGGGTCCTGCTGATCCACAAGCGAATGCAAGTGCGCTTCTACGAGATTCCCGCCGATCCCACCGCGCGCTGGCCCTCCCAGGATGTCTATTCCTTCTATTCGCCCTCGCACCAGGGCGGCCTGCGCATGGCGGATATCGATGGCGACGGGCTGCCGGACATCCTGGCGGCCATGTACTGGATCCGCTCGCCTGAGAGCTTCGAACTGCCGTGGCACTTGTTTGCCATCGACCTGTGGAATGAAACACTGGAATCGGCCATGCTGCGGCTAAGCTACGGTCCGCTGGCCGGCGCTGCGCCGGAGTTGGTAGCCGCGCAGCGCGAAATGCAGCCGGCGCGGCTGGCCCGTTTCGAAAAGCCCGCCGATCCGCGCCAGTTGTGGATCGAACACCGCATCGAAAGCTTGCCGGATCTGGCCGAATTGAACAGCCTGGAAACCGCCGATTTCGACGGCGACGGGCGGCCCGATATCCTGATCGCCGAGAAAGCCGGCGCAGGCCGCCTGCTGGTGCTGTACAACGAAGGCGAAGGACGGTTTCGGCCCGTGGCCGTCGCCGAAGGGCGGCCCATTCTTTTCGCGCGGGCGCTGCATATGAATGATGTGAACGGCGATGGGCGTCCCGATATCCTCGTCATCCGCGCGGACGCCATTGCGTGGTTTGAGAACCAGGGAACCCGGTAGCCGCGAAACGCGCTCGGTGGGGACAGGCCTCCCGGCCTGTCGTCTGCGTTCCTTACGGGCTACTTCGGAGCGTCTGCCTTCGGAGCGATGGCCGCGGCCGCGCATTGCGCCTGGAGCTTTCGACAACGCGGCGATGTGTGCTCTGAGTTCCGGCGCGATGGGCGTGTGATGATAGGAACGGCGGCAATAAGCAGTGCTGTGGCGCGCCGGCGGCCGCTTTGGGCCGGGCTACCCGGTCACCAGGATGATACGGGATGCGCTCGGGTGTCCGCACTATGAACTCTTTGACGTGTGGCGCTTCGTCAAGGCGCAGATATTTAGCGCGCGTAGCTTCCTCAGCCGGAACTATTGGGACCGGGCGCTCGATAAGACCCATCTGCGGTTTGCCATCCCCGTATATTTCTTTATCGGCCACCGCGATTACAACACTCCCTTCGAACTGCCCGAGCGTTACTTCAATGAGCTTGAGGCGCCCAAGAAAGAGAAGGTCATCTTCGAACGCGCCGCGCACATGATCCCGTTCGAGGAGCCCGAACGTTTCAACCGCGAGGTAGTAAGAGTTTTCGCTCCGTCACTAACCCAATAGCTCTTCCATTCTTAGGTCGCGTACCACATCGGCGGAAATCGAGTCCGGGCCGAAGTGGGCGCGAACGCGCTACTTCGGGTCGGCTGTCTTCGGAGCGGCTGCCATGGCCGCGCTCTGCGCCTTGACCATTTCCCGGATCATATCGTCGGCCGATACCGCCGCATAGTCCTTCGGTATCTCGAATAGGGACGCGTCCACGGGAGCGCTGGAAAGCTCCGCTACTTCCTGGTTCATCTCCATCAGCGGAGCGTCCGGATCGATCGCGGGGACCGTCTGGTCCTGCCCTGCCGTCTGCTACGCCACCGCAGCCATGAAAGGCATGTACATTTCAATGTGCGTGCGCAGAATCACGGATGGGTTCTTATATATCTCCTCGAACGTGGGACCCATAATGTTGGACATGCCGGGCATCTTGCCGAACAACTTGTCCAGCGTGCCCGCGGGGTTCATGACATATTTCTGCCACGCTTGGTAGCCGGTCAATTCCCGGATGGCCGGAACGCGCAAGGCTTCTTCTTTCTTAGCCGTCCAAAGGTGCATCACCAGTCTCGCGCTCGGGCCGGTTTGATTCATCTCCGCCGGCATGGGAATATCCATGGTGACGGTCACCTCTCGCTCTTCGGCCTGGACGCCCTGAATCTCGGTGGTTTTGCCCGTCATCTTGGAGTCGACATTGGTTTTGATCGACGCCATGGCTTGCTGAACGGCCTGCGTCTGCTCGGGTGTCGCCTGGGGCATGGCGCCCGCCATTCTATCGGCGAATTGCGATACGGGGAAGGCCGCGAAAGTCTTGTGCGCCGGATCGATCAGCGTCACCTCCTGCTTCACAAAATCGAAGATCTGGATCCAGTTGCCCGACGTCGTGTACGCCTTGTTCCCTTTCATGCGGACCGATGTCGCGGATCCGGCCTGCACCGTCTTCATGAACGGTGCAATGATCGGACCGAAGGCGGCAGACGGCTTGAATTCGGATTGATAGCGGATGGTTACGTCCGCGCGAACTCCCGGCGCCACCCACAGGGCCAGCGCCAGAACGATCGAGGCACAGATGTCTTTCCTGCCGAGCTTCATCGCTCTATTTTAGCGCTTCATGCCTGCGGACACTTGCGCCCCGATGAGTCGGGACGCGGCACGCAAGATTGCGTGCGCGGTATACTTTTCCCAATATCGGTAATGCCGCAGAATTCGTGGGGCAGACCCCCTGGTCTGCGTGGGCCCTCCTGGACCCGCTCTTTCGTTCGAAGAGCCAAGGCTTTCGGCAACCGCGACAAGCCGACGGGGACGTCGGCCGCGGTCCAGGGGGACCGCCCCACGATTAATGCAGGTGCGCGATTACAGGAAAACTATGCGGCATTACGCACGAGCGCGTGCGCCACGGAGTCAGCAGTGGTTTACCGCTGAACCGGAAACTCGATAACCGCGTAGCGCACGACGTGGTTGGGCTTGTCGGGTAGCAACACGCGGGCCAGCGCGTGGATCACGTGGCCGGCCGGACAGTCCGGCTTGATCAGCGGCAGCGAATATTTGGACGACGCGCCCACGTGATCGTAGTCGCTCCAATCGTCGAAGGCGCGCAGAGAATTATCCACGCAGGCGTCGTTGGTAAACAGCTCGGCGGCGCGGTAAACGTCGTCCTCCGGAAGCAGAATCGCGATCCTTTCGCCCGCGTTGGCCTTTCCATCGCCATTGCCATCGCCCAGGGTCAGTTGGACCTTTTCGGTGGCGTGCTGGAAAATGCGGACCTGCTGGCCATCCACGATGCGGAAATCCGGAAAGGCCTGCGCGGGCGGAAACAGCGGAATTTCGACCGGCAGGCGCGTGTCGCCCTGCACGGCCACGATTTTCACGATGGCCCGCTTCAGATCCCTCACTGTCACCGTCAGCGCAATATCCGTGGATTGGCCCGGCGCGATGGCCGGCAATTCCGACGACATGGGTGCCAGATCCACGCCGGGATTGGGGCTGAGCCACCGCAACGTGACCGGCCGCGAAGGCGCCGCGCCCTTGTTCCAGATACGCAAGCGCGCGCGCAACGGCTCGCCCGCGGTGGCCCACGCGGCGCCATCCAACTGATATCCGGAGAGCGCCAGCACCGGTCCGGATGAGATGCCTACTTCGTATTCTTCGCCATCCAGGTCGAGATTCAGGCGGCCATCGGCGCCGGCTGTAAGCGTCTGCCGCCGCACGTTGCCATCGCGCAAGCGGACGATGGTTACGGTTTGCGGCTTGCGCGGCGGATACAGCTTGTCGGTTTCGATGGACAGCTTCACGCCCGGGATCGTGGCGCCGCCCGGCAGCCATTCGCGCACCGACGAGCGAAAGCCCGCGGCTGAGACATTCGAAAGCGCGGTGAAGCCCGGCTGCTTCCGGTCCGATGCCACCTCCCAGCCCCAAACCGTGAAGTTCGGATACACATCCGCATGGTTCCAAACCGTGGGGCGGGGCAGGGGATGCGCGAACGCGTTCATGTGGAACTCCAGCGTTTTGGCCATGCCGGGCGTGCCGTGATCGAAGTCGAAGTCCTCGGTTTCGTGCCAGTCGCGCGCGTATTTCCAGATGGCGTTCATTTGGGCGTGGTAGAACTGGATGAAATCCCGCGCGCCGGTCACCAGGCGGGTGCGCACGCCTTCGTAGTTGCCGTACATTTCGTCGTGGCGGTATTCGACGGGGAAGTCGCGCGGACCCACGAAGAACTCAGAAGATCCCATGAAATTCGACGCGCTGGAAACCAGGTGCGGATACTTGCCGGCGATCCAGAATGACATGAATCCGCCCATCGACAGGCCCGCGGTGGCGCGATGATCGCGATCGGCGATGGTGCGGTAGTTGGCGTCGATGAAATCGACCAACTCAGGGAAATAGAGCGGGAACTGGCGGTTGGTTTCGACCGGGCTGATGTTATACGGGCGCTTGTAATTGTCGCCCGAGAAGCGGGGGTTGAAGCCGTCCCACTTGACCACGATCACGTCGTGCGTGGCGACGAAGTTGGCGATGTTGTCGCCGCCGTAATCCGTGCCGGAGTCGTAATTGCGATTGGGCGGGTCGTCGACGGGCTTGTTGAAGCGCTCGCTCCAACCGTGAAACCAGTAGATGACTGGGTAGCGCTTCCCGGAAGTGGCGTAATTGGCCGGCAGGAAGATGCGGAAGTTGCGGGTTTCCCCGAAGACTTGGCTGAATTGGACGCGATCCTGAATAGTTGCCTCGGCGCCGAAGAGCGGAATGGCGCCGAGCAGGAGAAATATGCAGCGGGCGATCACCCCATCATGTTAACTGAGCCGCAGCCGCAAGGGCACCCCGCAAGGGAGCGGTCTGCCACCCTACCCTTGGGACTGGCGGTGGAGCGATGCAGTAGGGGTGCCGGTGGTAACATTGGATCAGGACCGGATCGCACTCGCCCGACTCCTGAAAACACCAATGGCCCACAAAACCAAAGAGATCGGTTGGGCCAACGTCAATTTGCAGGACCCTGAGGAGCGAGCGAGGTTTACGGAGCAGGAGCTTGACAAGGCCCGGGCCAGACGACGCAAGGTCGTCGCGGACCTTCAATACCAGGGCTGATCGATTCCCAGGGACGGCGCGTCAAAAAAGAGACGCCGCCCGACATGCGCCGCGGCTCAAAATGCACGATCCCCGGATGATCGTCGTCGCCGGGTCCACCCGGCAGCGGCAAGTCCAGCCTCTTCCCAGTCGCGGAGACTGGCCTCGACTCCTTCAACGCCGACGACAGAGCCGCGGAATTGAACGGCGGCTCCTACCAGAACATCACTCCGGACGTGCGGATCCAAGTCGGCAAAAAGCTGGAGCGGTTCATCGCGGACCACATACACGACAGAAAAAGCTTCGCTTATGAGACGACTCTGCGGATGGGTATCACCTTTCCGGCAGGCGAATGAGGCGCGCGCCAACGGATTTCTGTCAGTGCTACTCTACGTGGCGCTTGATGACGTGGAACTCAATATCAGCCGCGTTGCGGTTCGAGCGGATGGCGGCGGACATTCCGCGCCGCCCGATGAGATCCGGCGGATACATAACGCAAGCATGAACAACCTAACCAGAGCGATTCAAGAATTCGACCAGGTACAGGTTTTCGACATCAGTCGGCACGACTCTGGACCTGACCTCGTTCTGGAAGCCATCGACGGCCGCATCCGCTACGTGGCAGACGGCGCGCCCGCCTGGTTGCGGGAGGCGCTGGGTCCTACCGCCAGCGGAGAGCAGCGGGACTGGTGGTGTCACGATGCGCTTCGTTCCTGTCGGCAAGGCTCTCAGGGCCAGTAGCGCCATGCACACCCTGCAAATGGTACGATGCGGGAAATAACCGCATGAACTACTTCCTGGCCAAGACCGATCCCGAGACGTATTCCATAGACAACCTGGCGCGCGACCGCAAGACGGTTTGGGACGGTGTGCGCAACCCTCAGGCGTTGCGCGCCATCCGGGAGATGCGTCCGGGCGACCGCGTTTTCATTTATCACAGCATGGGCGACCCTTGCATCGTCGGACTGGCGAAGGTGGCCTCCGCGCCGCGGCCGGACCCCAAGGACGCCAAACTGACCGTTGTGGACTTCGAGTTTCTGAGCGCTCTGGAGCCGCCCACCACCTTGCGCGAGATCAAGGACAGCGGCCTTTTCGCCGATTGGGCCCTGGTCCGCCAGAGCCGCCTTTCCACCATGAGCGCGCCTGGGGCGTTTGTGGAATGGATGCGCCAGCGCTACGGCAAAACTAAGATCTGACGTGGCGCACGTTCTCAACGTGCCGTGTCCGCACTCCTGCCGACACGTCTTGGGCCGCGAAGCATGCCCGATAGCGGGCGGCACGTTGAGAACGTGCGCCCCGTGTCACCGCGTCCCCGTGTCACGGCGTCTCCGCGTCTCCATAGGGGCTTCTCCCGATTTGCGGATTCCCACAGCCGCATCACTGGTAAGTGCAAGAAAAATTTACTATTATGATGGTGGCGGCTGGCATGCAACGTGCTAGGTCGGAACTCCCGGTGGTAGTGTGCCCCAGAAGCCCATGATGGCGGTGTGAATGTTTCAGGAACTCAAATTCAAGCTCTCAACCGCGATCCTGATCATCCTGACAATCGCCGCGGCTTACTCTGCCGTCATCAATTTCGAGCAACAACACAAGTTCCGCCTGGCCGACGACGGTGCGGTCTGGGTCGATCGCGGGCGCCGCGTGGAGGCCCTGCACATCGATCCCGACGGGCCCGCCGCCAAAGCCGGCCTCAAGAACGGCGACACGCTGCTGAAAATCAATGGCGCCGCCACCGTCAAGGCCATCGACGTTCCCCAAATCCTGGCGGCGGTGGGAGCCTGGAACAAGGCGGATTATACCGCCAGCCGGCAAAGTGTCGAGTTCAAGGCCGCCGTCTATATCCGCGAAGAGCCGCTCGATCCAGCCGTCTCCTACCAATACATGGTGGGCGCCGCGTATCTGCTCATCGGGCTATTCGTCTACTTCCGGCGCGGCAGTGCCCATATGGCGCGCCATTTCTACGTTCTGTGCCTGGTCTCATTCATCTTGTGCTGCTTCCATTACACCGGCAAACTGAATGGATTCGACAAAGTCATATACTTTTGCAATGTGGCGGCCGGCCTGCTCGCGCCTATCGTTTTTCTGCATTTCTGCCTAACCTTCCCGGAGCCGCGCCGCTGGTTCCGTTCCCAGCCGTGGGTGGCGATCCTGTACCTGCCGCCCGCGTTGCTCTTCGCGCTTTGGCTCGCGGTCACTTCCGGCACTCTGCAAATCGGCATCTCGCTATTGGAACTGCGCTGGATGCTCGACCGCATCTGGCAGCCGCTGCTGGTCGTTCCCTACCTGCTCGGTTGGTTGGTGCTGAGCCTGGATTACCGCAAAGCCGAGGATCCCATTGTGCGGCAGCAGTTGAAATGGCTGCGCAACGGGACCTTCTGCGGAATCCTGCCCTTCACCATCCTGTACGTGGCGCCCTACGCGTTGGGGATGATACCCAACCAATACATGCGGCTTTCGGTCCTGTCGATGGCGCTCATCCCGCTGACCCTGGCGTATGCCATCGCGCGCTACCGGCTGATGGATGTCGATATTCTCTTCCAGCGCGGATATGCCTACACGCTGGCCACGGTATGCGTGCTGGCGGCGTTCTACGGCATCGTGTTCTCGCTCGGCAGCCTGGTGCAAAAGAACTTCAAGGATGTGGGCAACATCGGCCTGATCTTGGTGATGCTGGTGGCCGCCTTCCTCTTCCAGCCTATCCGCAACTGGATTCAGGAGCGGCTCGACAAACACTTCTATCGCGACCGCTACGATTACCGGCGCACGCTGGTAGAATTCGCCCGCGAGCTGAACGCGGAAACCGACCTGGACGCCATGCTGAATTCGGTCTGCGAGCGCCTGCTGCAGACCCTCTCCATCCGCCACATGGCCGTGTTCCTGGCGGAGGAACGGCCGGACGATAAACCCGCTTTCCGCCTGAAAATGTCCATGGGCGCGCGCCGCCGGCCGCCGGAACTGACCGCGGATCAACTGGATTTGAGCTTCCTGAACTGGGACCTGGCGCAGCCTTATATCTTCTTCGAGCGCACCCGCCATCAACTGGACGCGGTGTCGCGCAGTTGGCCGCCCAGCGTGCGCGCTGCCATCGCGGATCTGGACCTCACCTACTATCTCCCCTGCACCGTGCGCGGCAGGACCATCGCTTACCTGGGCGCAAGCCGCACCGAAGACGGCGACTTCCTTTCCACGGTGGATGTCGAACTCCTGGCCACCATTTCCGGCTATGTGGGGATCGCCATCGAGAACGCTACCCTCTACCGCTCGCTGCAGCGCAAGATGGAGGAGTACGAGCGCCTGAAGGAGTTCAGCGAAAACATCGTCGAATCCATCAACGTGGGCATCCTGGCCGCCGACCTGGACGACCGCGTCGAAAGCTGGAACACGCAAATCGAGAAGCTCACCGGAATCCCGCGGCAATCCGCCGTCGGCCGCAAGCTGGCGGAACTGTTCCCCGCCGACCTGTCGGATCAGTTCGAGCGCGTGCGCGGCCAGACCGGCATTCACCACATCTATAAGTTCGAGCTGCACCCCACAGCGCTGTCCGCGCTGCCCGCGTTGCCAAGCCATGAGCCTGTCCCCATCAACGGCAAGGTGGGACCGGCGTCGGTGGGACCGGCTTCAGCCCGTCAGGATGGCTCCAGCTCCACGCTGAACGTAGCCATCGCCCCGCTGGTCTCAAAGGACTTCGAACAGATCGGCCGCCTCATCATTTTCGACGACGTGACCGACCGAGCCGAACTGGAGCAGCGCCTGGTCCAGGCCGACAAGCTGTCGAGCATCGGCCTGCTGGCGGCGGGCGTGGCCCACGAAGTCAATACGCCGCTGGCGGTGATCTCCACTTACGCGCAGATGCTGGCCAAACAGGTGGCCAACGACGACCAGAAATCCATCCTGCTCGACAAGATCGCCAAGCAGACCTTCCGCGCCAGCGAGATCGTCAACTCGCTGCTGAATTTCTCGCGCACCTCCACCACTTCGTTCGGCGATGTGGACCTGAACAAAGTCGTCCGCGAGACCATGTCGTTGCTCGAACATCAGATCCGGAAGGTGGGCGTGGAGGTGAAGCTGGAACTCGCCGGCGGCTTGCCGCCCGTGCATGGCAACGCCGGCAAGCTGCAGCAGGTCTTCCTGAACCTGTTCCTCAACGCGCGCGATGCCATGGATGGCGGCGGCGTTCTCTCGGTGCGCACCTGGGCCGAGGAATCCGGCGCGGGCGTGGATGTTTCCGACACCGGCCACGGCATCTCGCCCGAGCACATCCAGCGCATCTACGATCCGTTCTTCACCACCAAGGGGAGCCGCAAAGGCACCGGCATGGGCTTGGCGGTGACCTACGGGATCGTCCAGGAACACAAGGGTTCCATCGAAGTATCCAGCCGCCAGGGTGGCACCCGTTTCCAGCTTCGGCTGCCCTGGTCCAGGACCGCAGTGGGACAGGCCTCTGGCCTCTCCGCATCCAATCAACCCGTGAATGCCGCCTGAAATGACCGCACCTGAAGCGACCACCTCCACCGATAAAGGCCGCGTTCTGGTGGTGGATGACGAGTTGGATATACGCGAAGGACTGGAAACCCTTCTCCACCTGGAAGGCTATAGCGTGGACCTCGCCGCCAACGGCACCGAAGGCCTGCGCAAGATCGAATCGCGCGCCTACGACATGGTGCTGCTCGACCTCATGATGCCCGACCGGTCCGGCATGGATGTGCTGCGCGATGTCCGCGGGCGCGATCGCGAAACCCCCATCTTCATGATCACGGCCTACGGCTCCGTGGAAGCCGCCGTCGAGGCGCTGAAGCTGGGCGCCAACGATTACTTCTCCAAGCCTTGGGACAACGAAAAGCTGCTCATCGAGATCGACCGCATGATCTCCAAGCGGCGCCTGGAATACGAGAACACCCATCTGAAGCGCGCGCTGAAGCAGCGCTACAGCTTCCCCAACATCATCGGCAAGAGCGACCGCATGCTGCGCCTGCTCGACCTGGTGGCTCAGGTGGCCAGCAGCCGTTCCACCATCCTGATCACCGGCGAAACCGGCACGGGCAAGGAGCTGATCGCCAAAGCCATCCACACCAATTCGCCGCGCTCGGAGCGCCTGTTCGTGCCCG
>PKYZ01000178.1 GCA_003132865.1 Bryobacterales bacterium | reverse complement strand
GGCATCTTCTACGATCGTTTCGGCGAAAGCATGGTGATGCAGGCCCTCCAGCAAAATGGCATCCTGCAACAGCAGTACTTCGTCACCGACCCGACCTTCTATCCGAACGTGCCGCCGCTGTCGGATCTCACGGTGGCCTCCGCGACCATCCGCGAGATCGATGCGCACCTGCACGCGCCTTACACCATGCAGGGCGCCATGGGAGTGGAGCGCCAACTGCCCAAGAACATCACCCTGGCGGTCACGTATACACACTCGCGGGGCGTNNGACATACACACTCGCGGGGCGTGGACATGCTGCGGTCGCGCAATATCAACGCGCCGCTGCCGGGCACGTTCAATCCGCTGGCGCCGGGAAGCGGCGTGTTTCCATACGGAGATGTCGGCAACATCTACCTCTACGAATCCAGCGGACTGTTCACGCAGAACCAGTTGATCACCAACATCAACGCGCGCATCAACGCCAAGCTGAACCTGTTCGGCTATTACGCCTTGGGTAAAGCCGAAAGCAACACCGATGGGGCGGGGACTTTCCCCTCCAACCAGTACAACGAGCAGCCCGACTGGGGCCGCGCGGGATTCGATGTGCGGAATCGCATCTTCATTGGCGGCAGCGTGGTGGCGCCGCTGGGCTTGCGGTTCAGCCCGTTCATCATCGCCCAGTCCGGCTCGCCTTTCGATATCACCACCGGCCAGGATCTGAATGGCGACTCGATTTTCAACGACCGGCCCGCATTTGCCACGAACCCCAGCGCGGCGGGTGTGGTGAGCACGAAGTACGGAGTATTCGACACCAATCCGCAACCGGGCGAAAGCATCATCCCGCGCAACTACGGCGATGGTCCGGGTCTGTTTAGCGTGAACCTGCGGCTGAGCCGCACGTTCGGGTTCGGGGGGGAGAGGGGTGTTAGCGCGGCGGCCTCTGGCGGCGGTATGCCGGGAGGCGGCGGACTGGCGGTGGGCGGCATGCGGGGCGGCGGCGGTGGCGGCGGGGGTCCACGCGGTGGGGGTGGCGGACCGCGCGGCGGACCGTTCGGCGATGCGGTGACGAATCAGCGCTACAACGTCACCATCGGAATTTCGGCGCGCAATCTGTTTAACAGCGTGAACCTGGCGCCACCGATCGGCAATCTGTCTTCACCGCTCTTCGGCACTTCCAACGCGCTGGCGGGCGGCTTTTTTGGTTCCGCGTCGGCCAACCGCCGGATCGAGATGCAGTTGCGGTTTTCGTTTTGAGAACCGGACAGGCCGGGAGGCCTGTCCCACACCTCAATGCGGGAGCGGCTGAAAGATGGCGAACACCGCGCCCTGCGGGTCGGCGACTACGGCCCAGCGGCCCACGCCTTCCATGGTGGTTGGCCCATAGTAGATATTAGCCCCGAAGGATTTGGCCTTGGCTGCCGCGCCATCGCAATCGGATGCCAGAAAATAGAGCAGCCAGTGCGGCGGGACGCCGGGTTGCGGGCCTACGGGCGGTATGCCTCCAATGAACGCTTCGCCGTTCTTGATGTGCAGGTATCCGGACGGATCGTTTTGGCCGGGCGCGATCTCCCAGCCAAACAGATCCGCGTAGAATTGGCGGGCGCGGGCGACATCGGTGGTCATCAGGTCCGCCCAGCACAGCGTGCCGTCCACGCCGGCGATACCCACACCTTGATTGGCCTTCGGCTGCCACAGCGAGAACGTCGCGCCGGTGGGGTCCTGGACGACGGCCATGCGCCCCGCATCGAAGACGTCAAAAGGCGGCGCGAGCACTTTCCCTCCGACTTGCGCGGCGCGGGCCGCCGCGTCGTCCGCGCTCGACACGGAAATGTAAAGCATCCAGTGCGGCGGCACGCCGGGCTGGCGCTCGGGGTTCAGGGTGTAGGCCGCGGCGGTATCGCGCCCCTCCAGCCGGAAGATGGTGTAGTAATCGCCGGGCCCCATGGGCATGTCGTTGGCGTTCCACCCAAAGAGCGATGCATAGAAATTCTTGGCGGCGGCTTGATCCGTGGTTCCGAGTTCGACCCAGACGAACGCGCCCGCGGGATACTTCTCAATGTTGGGCATGAGGAGAGTATACAACGGGCCGGGAGGCTTGCGCTCAAGCGGGCGGCAACGCTTCGATCAGAGTGACGCGGAAATTGCCGGTGGCGCTCGAGAAGGTCATACGCTCCGTTGCGTTGACCCCGCCGCATACGTGCAGGCTGTAGTCGCGGCCCTCCACCACCGAAGGAATCGACAGATCGACTCCCCGCGGTAGCAGCGACTTCAGATTGCCCGCCACCATGTTGGCCAGTTCACCCATCACGTCGCGGACGTCGTCATCGATCGCGGCGGGCATCTCGATCCCCATAAACTGGACCGCAAATTGGCAGGCCTGCTGCGCGGCGCACTCGACCAGCGTGGCTCCCCGCCATTCTCCGACGTAAAGAACGGCGGCGGTAATCGTGTCCGGTGAGGGTGTCCAGGGCGCATCGGAGGGGGCTACCTCCAGATTCATCATCGTCTGGAAGACCGATTGGACGACGCGCGCCATGTCGTCCCGATAAACGTCCAAAGAAAAGGCAGCCGGCATGTTGTCCTTTTATCCTTTCAGGGAGCTTGGTAGAGCACCGTTTGACCGATTATTCTACGTTCGTAGCGGTTGGTTAAATTCAGGGTGGTTTCGCTGCCGCCGAGCAACAGGTAACCTCCCCGGAACAGGGTTCCGTGAAGCTCGTCCAAAATCCGGCGCTTGGATTCCACATCGAAGTAGATCAAGACATTGCGGCAGAAGACCACGTCGAAGGGCCCGCGCGCGGACATGCTCTGCCGCAGATCGAAAGTGGTGAAATCGACCATGCGCCGCACTTCGTCCTTCAATTGCCATTCCAGGCCAACGCGCGTGAAGTATTTTACGAGATAGCCGACCGGCAAGCCGCGGTTGACTTCGATCTGCATGTATTTGCCGGCGCTGGCGCGATCGGCCATCTGGCTGGATAGATCGGTGCCTTGAATTCTGAGTCTCCAACTGCCCAGCCCCATCTCGAGCAACATCATGGCTAGGCTGTAGGCTTCCTGGCCGGAGGACGACGCGGCCGACCAGAAGGTCATCTTCCGGGCGTCCTGGCGCTGCGCGATCAGGCTCGGGATGACGACCGACCGCAGCGCGTCGTACTGCGCGGGGTCGCGGAAAAAGAACGTTTCATTGGTGGTCATCGCCTCAACCACCTGCCGCTTCAGGACCGTATTATTGGCCCCACTGCCGAGCATGGCACAAAGGTCGTTCAAGGATTCCAGGCGCATCTGATGCACGATGGGCACGAGGCGGGCTTCCAGCAAGTACCGCTTATCTCCTTCCAGCACGATGCCGGACTCGCGATACACATAGTCCTGCAAGAAGCGGTAGCTCTCGGGATGTAAGTCGGCTGCCGGCATCAGATCATCCTTTACTTACGTGCCTGAGGATCTCCGGCACCACTGAATTTAAAGGGAGCACGCAGTTCGCCACGCCGGCCCCGGCCACTGCGCCGGGCATGCCCCATACCACGCTGGTGGCTTCATCCTGGGCGATGACGTATGCTCCGTTGGCTTTCAGGACCTCCGCGCCGCGCAGGCCATCCTGGCCCATGCCGGTGAGGACGGCCGAGATGACCGCGCCGCCGTAAAGCTCTCCGACCGAGCGAAACAACACGTCAACCGAGGGACGGCAGGAATTCTCAGGCGGCGATTGATCCAGCCGGACGACGGTTTCTGCGCCATGGTTTCGCACGCGCATGTGGTAATCCCCGGGGGCGATCAAGACCGTTCCGGCCGCCACGGGGGCGCCATCGGCGGCCTCCTCGACTCTCAATTTCGTGCCACTCTGGAGACGGTCGGCCAGGAACCGCGTAAATAAGGGCGGCATATGCTGCACGATCAGGATGGGCAGCGGAAAGTCCGCCGGAAACTGCGGAATGATCGCCGCGAGCGCAGTGGGTCCGCCAGTGGAAACACCGATCGCCAACACCCTCGGCTGCGCGGCCCTGCGAAACGGAGCGGGCGTGACGCCGGGCAGCTTCGGCGCCGGGGCGGGCGGCTTGGCTATGGGAGCCGCGCCCGGCAACAGGAAGAACTGCCTGATCTTTGGGATCAGTTCCTGACGCAAGCTGGCCATCGAGCGGTCGAGCGATCCGACGTTGGCCGCCTTGGTAACATAATCGTCGGCGCCCAGCGCCAGAGATTCCAGGGTCAACGCGGCGCCGCGGTCCGTGAGGGTGCTGAACATGACCACGCGCGGCCGGACCTCCTGGTTCCTGATCCGGCGCAGGACAGCCAGACCATCCATCTCGGGCATTTCGATGTCCAGGGTGATGACATCGGGGTTCAACTGGGCGATGCGCTCCAGCGCGATGACACCGTTCGAAGCAGCCCCGACCACTTCCAGGGCGGGATCTTCCGACAGCGCGTGGGTAACCAGGCGGCGGATGACCACCGAATCATCCACCACCAGCACGCGAACGCGGGCGCCCGGCGGGATCGCTTTCCTGAAAATGCTTGTGTTCATTGGACCTCTATTGAATCAAGCCCGGCATCTACTGAAGCAAGCCCAGCATCCGCAGCTTGTCCGACAGGATCTCCTTGGTGAACGGCTTCATCACGTATTCATCAGCTCCCGCGGCCAGCGCCTTCACCATCTGATCCACCTCTGTCTCGGTGGTGACCATCATCACCTTCATGGACGCGTAGCGCGGATCGGCGCGCAGCCTCTGGAGAAACTCAAGTCCGTTCATGCGCGGCATGTTCCAATCCACGAGAACCAGCGAGAAATCTTCGCGTAGAAGGGCGAGCGCTTCGGCGCCATCGCCGGCGGCGCAGACGTCGTAACCCATTTCCGAAAGGTTTCTGGACAGAATCATGCGCACCGCACGCGAGTCGTCAACGACCATGGCCTGGGACATAGGAAGCCTCTTTTGGTATATCGGACGAGTGTGGGCTTGGCTTTAGGTTCGGGGAGCAGACTGTGCTTTTCGGCAGGCACCGCCGGCGAGAATGCACTTCATCATGCGTAGCAAGATCGTGGGGCCGCTACTGACGCAGCAAGTGGAAGGGGGTACTTGGCAGGTTCCCACCTTACAGAGGGTCGGACGGGGTCTTGCAGAGTGACGATGGGAAGCCGTTGAAACCAGTTGGCTCCCCATCCCGGACACATTTCGAACTCCAGCCGTCGCGGCTAGCACTAGCTGACGGCGAGCTGTCAGAATCAGAAGGGGATCTCTTCGCCGGCCTGAGACTGTGTCTTTTTGGGCCATTGGATGTGGACGCCGAAATCATTATCGCCACGCTTCAGGACCGGAACACATGCGCCGCGCAACTCCTCAATCCGGTTCGACAGATCTGAAAACACATCTAGCTTTAGGTCGCACTTAATCAAGTCCTCTTTTATCCAGGCAATGGTGCGCTCCGAAATGGGCCGGACCTTGCGCAGCAACCGGTCGGAATGGCTTTCGCCGCGAATGCGGAAGGTCCAAACAATCGTTGGCGTCGATGTTGGGCTGTTCGTCAAGGTTACGTCCTCGACGATTGCCGCGCACTCTCCATCGGGTATATCGCTGTTAGACGGTGTGCCTCCGGCCACCGTCGCCGCACTGTACAATTCGTCGAACTTGGACAGATGGGTGGATGTTGTGTTGGAATCCATAAGAAGAACCGTTCATCCATGTAGTGGCTAATGCAACCCGGTTCTCAACTTAGTTCTTGTTACCCTACCTTACCTCATGGCTCCAGGTCTGACCTAGTGTGGCCCGTTCTCAACGTGCCGTGTCTGCATCCCTACCGACATTGGGAGGAGCGGGTCCTGGAGGACCCGCAGACCTGGAGGTCCGCCCCACAACTTAGAAGGTGAATTTGGCGACCAGGCCTTGGAGCTGAGCGGCCATCCCGCTAAGCGACTGGGCCGCTTTCTGCATGTCAGTAGCGCCGCGGGTGGTGTTTTGCGCGGCTAAGGCGACCCCGCCGATATTCTTGGCGATTTCTCCGGTGCCTTTGGCCGCCTCGGCCACGTTACGGGCGATCTCGTTGGTAGTGACCGTCTGCTCTTCCACGGCGGAGGCTATGTTGTTGGAAATGTCGTTGATCTGGTTGATGATGGCGCTGATCTCGCCGATGGCCTGCACGGCGCCCTTGGTGTCGGTTTGGATGGCGTCGATTTTCTGGCCGATCTCTTCGGTGGCTTTGGCCGTCTCCTTGGCGAGTTCTTTGACTTCGTTGGCCACCACGGCGAAGCCCTTGCCGGCCTCGCCGGCGCGCGCGGCTTCAATAGTGGCATTCAGCGCCAGCAGGTTGGTCTGTTGCGCGATGGAGGTGATGACTTTGATGACCTTACCGATTTCCACGCTGGATTCGCCCAGCTTGGCGATGGTGTTGTTGGTGGTTTCCGCCACGCCCACGGCGGCCTTAGCTACCTTGGCCGACTCGTTGGCGCTCTTGGAGATCTCGCGGATAGAGGCCTGCATCTGTTCGCTGCCGGCGGCGACTACACCCACGTTCTTGGACACCTCTTCGCTGGCCGCGGAGACCACATTGGCCTGCGTAGCAGTTTCTTCGGCGTTGGAAGCCATCTGATTGCTGACGGCCGTGAGTTCCTCGGCGGAGGATGCCAGCGAGGAGGCCTGGCTGGCGGCGATCTTCAGGGGGTCGACCACGATGTCGAGCGTTTTGTTGAAACCCTCCACGATCTTGCGGTATTCCCCGCGATGCCTGGCAGCTTCGGCGCGGACGCCCAGCTTCCCGTTGGCGGATGCCTGGGCCAGCGTGTTGACATCGTCCGCCAAGCCGTTGATGTTGTTCTTCAATAGCATGAGCCACTCGTGGATCTGGTCGTCGCTGGAGGCCTTGTCCATGGCCGCGGTCATATCGCCGTTGGCCAGCTTTGTGAGATAGGCGATTAGATCCGTCAGCCAGGTTTGCACGCCGTTGATGGCGTTTTTCATCTTCTCGTGGTCGCCCTTGCAGGCGATCTCGACTCTCTCCCGCAGATTGCCACCGCGGATTAAGGTAAGCACGCGGTTGCCCTCGCCGATGGGGTGCAGTATGGCGTCCAGCGTGAGGTTGAAGCCCTCCAGGATCTTTTTGAAGTCGCCGTGGTGCTGGGCCGCGTCGGCACGCGCCGCCAGCTTACCTTCCAGCATCGACTGGGTCAGCGCCACACCGTCGGCGACCAGCCGCCCAATGGCCTCGATGCAGACGTTCAGGTTGTTCTTGACCTCGTTGAAATCGCCCTGATAGGTGTCGGTGATCTTGGGCGGAATGTCGCCTTTCGAGATGCGGTCCATGTATTCGGCGGACATGTTCAAGGGCTTAATGACGTTGTCCAGCGTCAGGTTGAAGCCTTCCAGGACTTTTTTGAAGTCGCCCTGGTGGTGGGTTGTGTCGGCGCGCGATGCCAGCTTGCCTTCCAGCATGGACTTGGTCAGCGCCACACCGTCGGTCACGAGCCGCCCGATGGCGTCGATGCAGACGTTGAGGTTGTTCTTGACCTCGTTGAAATCACCCTGATAGGTGTCGGTGATCTTGGGCGGGGATGTCGCCTTTCGAGATGCGGTCCACGTACTCGGCGGACACGTTCAGCGGCATGATGACGTTGTCCAGCGTGAGGTTGAAGCCTTCGATGACCTTTTTGAAGTCGCCCTGGTGCTTGGCCGCGTCGGCGCGTACTGCCAGCTTACCTTCCAACATCGACTGGGTCAGCGCCACACCGTCGCCCACCAGCCGGCTAAGGGCATCGATGCAGACATTCAGGTTGTTCTTGATCTCGTTGAAATCGCCTTGGTAGGCGTCGGTGATCTTCGGGGGAATGTCGCCCTTTGAGATACGGTCGACGTACTCGGCGGACACGTTCAGGGGCTTGATGACGTTGTCCAGCGTGAGGTTGAAGCCCTCGATGACCTTTTTGAAGTCGCCCTGGTGTTTGGCCGCGTCGGCGCGCACCGCCAGTTTGCCTTCCAGCATCGACTGCGTAAGTCCCACGCCGTCGGCCACCAGGCGGCTAAGGGCGTCGATGCAAACGTTCAGGTTGTTCTTGATTTCGTTGAAGTCGCCTTGGTAGGTGTCGGTGATTTTCGGCGGTATATCGCCCTTGCTGATGCGGTCCACGTACTCGGCGGACACGTTCAGGGGCTTGATGACGTTGTCCAGCGTCAGGTTGAAGCCCTCGATGACCTTGCGGAAGTCGCCCTGGTGCTTGGCCGCGTCGGCGCGCACCGCCAGCTTGCCTTCCACCATCGCCTGCACGAGCAGGCTGACGTCCTTCGCCATGTTTTGCAGCGCCGCGGCGACGTTGTTCACGGCCTGCTTCATCTTCTCGTGGTCGCCCTTGTAGGTTTGCGCGATCAGCTCGTCGATCCTGCCGTTGGAGATCTGGGCCAGAATGCGGTTGCCTTCCCCGATGGGCAGCAGGATGGCGTCCAGCATGTCGTTGACGCCTTTCACAATGCCCGCGTAAGCGCCCTGGAACTGATCGGGTTTGCCGCGTTCCGAGAGTTGCCCTTCTTTGGAAGCCTCGGTGAGACGCCCCAACTCCTTCTGTAACCCTTGCAGCACTACGGCCACGTTGTTGACCGCCTGCTTCATCTTCTCGTGGTCGCCACTGTAGGTCTGCGTGATCAATTCGTCGATCTTGCCCGCGCTGATCTGAGCCAGGACACGATTGCCCTCTCCGATCGGCAGCAGGATCGCATCGAGCATCGTGTTCACGCCCTCGACTAGTGTGCGGTCGTTCCCTTCGAACCGCTCTACCCTCCCGCGCTCGCTGAGGCGGCCTGCGCGCGAGGCTTCTACCAGCCGCTGTATTTCTTCCTGCAGCAGATCCTTCGCATGCATTTCCGGCGCGTCATGTTCGGGACGGTCCAAAACGGCGGCGCCGCCGGACGGGTTTCGCACGGATCCAACGCTCCGGCCATTACCTGCTTGTCTTGCCATTGTTTGCTCCTTATATTCCTAATTCGTTAGTTACGAGATTCCAGAAGGCAGGTGAAACCGCCTGCCGCACCACCGCCACTGCCTGCGGCCATTCTCTGCGATTCACGCAGCCTCTCATTACAGTTCTCCGTCAGCGGCGGGCCGTGCCCGAAATAGATCGTCCGGACATCGCGGGCGCACACCTTCTGCAGGGCCGCCAGAAACTCCGGCTCATAGGTGCCGGTGGCCGACGCGTTCACCACGGGGGTGTCGCCAGCGAAGAGTACGCCCTCGGCCCGGTTGTAAAGGCAGATCGAGTCGCTGCTGTGACCCGGCGTATGGATCACCTCGAAATACTCGTCGCCCATTTTGATGCTGTCCCCATCGCGCAGCAGGCGGTCGACGCCATCAGTGTTCGGTGAAAACGCGAAAACCTTGGGGTGGAACGCGTCACGGACTTGGGGCAGCAGCGCGCAGTGATCGGAATGGTTGTGCGTCAGCACCACCTGTTCCACGGGCCATTTGCCGACCCCGGTGGGCGCCCGCTCGATACTCGCGAGGATGGCCGGATCCTGGCCCACGTCCACCAGCGTGTTGACGTCTTCCAGCCGGCTGGCGTCGCCAAGCACAAGGTAGACCTGGGAAGAATAGACTTCGCCGCTGTTTTCCAACGTCACGATCCGCATCCGGCGCCCTCCACTTTGCGGAACACCTGCACGTCGGGAATCGCCCGCTGGAACATGGGCGCGAGCTCCGGCGGCATGTCCTGCGTCAGCTCGCTGGCGAACAAGCCGCCGGGCGCCAGGGCGCGGTGGAACATTTTGAGCACTTCGATCCTCTCCCCCGGCTGGAAGTGGAGCAGCACGTTCTTGCACAAGACCAGCGAATATCCCTGACCGATTTCCTGGAACGACAGAAGATCGTGTTGTTGAAACGCGACCCGCCCCCGGACGCGGTCGATCACGCGAAAGTAGTCATGCCGGCCATTCGGTTCGAAGTACTTCTCCAGGATGCCTTCGGGCAACCGCGACAACTCGTCCCTCGGGTACAGGGCGGCCTCGATCATTTGGGCGAACTGGCCGGTGCTTTCCACATCGGAGGCATCGATGCGGAGGTTGTTGAAGGCGAAGTGTCCCATCCGCTCGGCAAGTATCATGGCAAGCGTGTAAGGCTCTTGCCCCATGGCCGCGCCGGCGTCCCAGATGCGGGGATGGCTGCGGCCCGCCAGGCTGGGGAGGAGGTGTTCCGCCACGCGCTCCAGTACTTGTTGGTCTCGGAAGAAGAAGGTAAACGCCAAACCTAAAAGCCTCCCCGCACGCCGGACGGCAGGCGCGCACGGTCGAAAATCCACTCCAACCTATTGAAAGCGCAGCAGGGCGGCCTGGGAGGCCGCCGCAGGCCGAGGGCCTGCCCCACGCGGCCGAGAACCGTTTCATCGTCGATACCGGGGGCGAGTTCGGCAACAAACAGGACGTCCGCGACGATTTTCCCCCCGCCACTGTCTCCACCGGATACACGACATCTGCCTGAAGCACCTCGGCGGCGAAGGCAATTGCCGCTCGATGCTCGGACAAGATCTGGTCCACAGTCTCTCCGGCCGCGAGCTTCTCGAGAATCAGCTCGACCGTGATCCGGGTCCCAGGGTCCACCCCCAGTGTATAACACTGCGATTGGCCGCCTTACACCGCCATCCGGTAGTACGATGAACATCAGCGGATGAAGAACATCATCGTCGGCACAGCCGGCCACATCGATCACGGCAAAACCGCGCTTGTGAAGGCGCTCACCGGCATCGACGCGGACCGTCTGGAAGAGGAGAAGCGCCGCGGCATCACCATCGATATCGGTTTCGCGCACCTGCAATTGACACCCGGTCTACGGCTGGGCTTCGTGGACATGCCCGGTCACGAACGCTTCGTCAAGAACATGCTGGCCGGCGTGGGCGGCATCGACCTGGTGCTGTTTGTCATCGCGGCCGACGAATCCATCAAACCGCAAACGCGCGAGCACTTCGACATCTGCCGCCTGCTAGGAATCCCGCAGGGCGTCGTGGCGCTCACCAAGGCCGACCTGGTCGAGCCGGACATCCTGGAACTGGTGCGGTTGGAGGTGGAGGAGTTCGTGGCGGGATCGTTTCTGGAGGGCGCGCCGGTGGTGGCGGTCAGCTCCGTTACGGGCGTCGGGATCGACGGCCTGCGCTACGCGTTGCAGCGCGCCGCCTCCGCCGTGCGGGAGAAGAGCGCGGCGGGGCATTTCCGCTTGCCCCTGGATCGCGCCTTCACCGTGAAAGGCTTCGGCACCGTGGTGACCGGAACGTTGATTTCGGGCGCGGTCCGCAAGGAGCAGGAAGTCGAACTGCACCCAACCGGCCGGCGTCTGCGCGTGCGCGGTGTGCAGGTCTATGGCGAGCCCGCCGAGCAGGCGCTGGCCGGGCAACGCACTGCGCTCAACCTGGCCGACATCGAACCGGCGGAATTGGCGCGCGGCATGGTGCTGGCCGCGCCTGGAACGTTCCGGACCGTCACGCAAGTGGATTGCGCGCTCCAACTATTGCCTTCGGCCAAGCCGCTGAAGCACCGCGCGCCCGTGCATTTCCACGCGGGCACGGCGGAGATCGAAGCCCAAGTGCGGCTGCTCGAAGGCGCTACGCCGCTGCAGCCGGGCCAGCACTGCTGGGCCCGCATCGTGCTGCGCGAGCCGGCGCTGCTGCTGCCCGGAGACCGCTTCATCATCCGTATGTTTTCTCCGGTGGTGACCATTGGCGGTGGCGTGGTGCTGGACACTGTTGGCAAGCGATATCGCAAGGGCGATCGCGTGGCGGAGCGTCTGCGCACGCTCGCGGAAGCGCCCGCGGCCGAGCGCGTCGCACTGTTGGTGCGCGAATCGAAATACGGCATGGGCACAGCCGAACTGGTGGCGCGCACGGGCCTCACGGAGCGCGAGATCGTGACGGCTGCGGCGGACGCGCCGTTAGTTGTGTTCAAGCAGCCGCAGTCCTGGTTCGCGGATCGCGCCTGGTTCCACTCCGCCGGCGAGAAGCTGCTGCGCGTGGTGCGCGAGTTTCATCAGAAGAACCCGCTGCTCCCCGGCATCCCGAAGCAGGATCTGCGTGGCCGCGAGCTGCCGGATTCGCCTGCCTTCCTCATTGACGCCATTCTCGCGCAGGAGAAACAGGTCGCGGTGGAAGGCGAAAACGTGCGGCTGGCCAGCCACAAGCTGGTGCTGAAACAAGATGAAGAGCAGGCCCGCTCCGCCATAGAGCGCGCTTTCGAGCAGGCCGGCCTGGCGGTGCCCGCGGTGCCGGATGTGCTGGCGAAATCCGGCGTGGAGGCCGCCCGCGCCCGCTCGCTGTTGCAGATTCTGCTGCGTGAAAAACGGCTGATCCGGGTGAGCGACGAACTGGTCTTCCATCACGGCGCGATGGAAAAACTGCGCGCGATGCTCGCCGCGCACAAGGCCGCACGCTTCAACGTCGGCACGTTCAAGGATTGGACAGGCATCTCTCGCAAATACGCCATCCCGCTGCTCGAGTACCTGGACCGCGAGCGGGTCACGCGCCGCGAAGGCGACGAACGGGTAGTGCTATGAAGCTCACCAGACGCAGTTTGCTGCTGGGCGCGGCTGCCGCTGCGGCTTCGGCGCAGGCCCGCCGCGACACCTTCAGCGTGGCGCGCGAGATGACCGAATGGATCTTCGTCTCCGCCAAGCCCTACAAAGATCCGTTCAGCGAAATCGAATTGGACGCGATCATCCGCGATCCGCAGGGCAGGGAACAGCGGGTGCCCGCGTTTTGGGCGGGTGGTCAGGAGTGGCGTGTGCGCTACGCCGCCCAGTCCGCGGGGCGTTACTCGTTCGAGACCGTCTGCAGCGACACATCCAACCAGGATTTGCACGGCCGGCGCGGTGTCCTGGAGGTCGCGCCTTACGAGGGCACGAACCCGCTGTTGAGCCGCGGCCCGCTGCGCGTCGCATCCAGCCACCGCCACTTGGAGCACGCGGACGGCACGCCCTTCTTCTGGCTGGCCGATACCTGGTGGATGGGACTGTCAAAGCGCCTGCGCTGGCCCGCCGATTTCGCGCGCCTCACGGCGGACCGTGTAGGCAAGGGTTTCACCGTGGTGCAGATCGTGGCGGGCCTCTATCCGGACATGCCGCAATTCGATCCGCGCGGCGCCAACGAAGCCGGATTCCCGTGGGCGCCGGACTATGCGCGCATCAATCCGGCGTACTTCGACATGGCAGACCTGCGCATCCAGCACCTGGTGGATCGGGGGATCGCGCCCTGCATCGTGGGTTGCTGGGGATACTATCTGCCGATCCTGGGAATGGCCCGGATGAAGCGGCACTGGCGCTACCTGATCGCGCGCTGGGGCGCGCATCCGGCGATCTGGTGCCTGGCGGGCGAGGGCACCATGCCCTACTACCTATCGGCGGACCCGGCACGCGACCGGGCGATGCAGAAACGCGGTTGGACCGAACTGGGCCGTTACGTGCGCGCCACGGACCCCTTCCGTCACCCCATCACGATTCATCCGTCCGACAGCGCGCGCAACACGGTGGAGGATGCGTCCGTGCTGGATTTCGACATGCTGCAAACCGGCCACAGCGATCGCGCCAGCATTCCGAACACGGTGAAACTGGTGACGGCCTCGCGCGCGGCCAACCCGCCCATGCCCGTGATCGACGGCGAGGTCTGCTACGAAGGCATCCTGGAGCAGAGCCGGCAGGAAGTACAGCGCTTCATGTTCTGGGCCTGCATACTGAGCGGGGCCGCCGGACACACCTACGGGGCCAACGGAATTTGGCAAGTGAACACCGCGGAGCAGCCGTTTGGACCGTCGCCGCACGGCCGCTCCTGGGGCGATACGCCTTGGGACGTGGCCAGCGAACTACCAGGATCGCGGCAACTCGGGCTGGCCAAAGCCCTGCTGATGCGCTATCCGTGGTGGCGCATGGAGCCGCATCCGGAGTGGGTGGAACCGCACTGGACCGCGGCGAACTATATCCAGCCGTACTGCGCCGGCATTCCGCGCGAGTTGCGGATCGTCTTCATGCCGGCGATGTGGGACGCGCCCAAGATAGTGCAGCTTGAAACTGGCCTTTCGTATCGCGCGTTTTACTTCAACCCAGCCACGGCGACGGAGCACCCAGCGGGGACGGCGGTGGCGGATGTGGCGGGTGTGTGGCAGCCGCCGGTGGCTCCGGTGTTTCAGGATTGGGTGCTGGTGCTGGAAGGGACGCGTGCCTCCGGTTGACGGGCGGCACGCGCGAGGTGAGGATCCCGCACGCCGGGGCCGGACCCGTCCGAGCAACTTCCCGGAAAGCCGGTTGAGTAGTAAAATCTATCTGAGTTGCCCAATGGCCAGCGAAGAAGAACTCGAAGCCGCGCTGCAGAGCCTTTACTATAAGTGGGGCGGCCTCGGCTATTGGGCAAGGCGTTTTTACCAATAATTCTCGCGCCACTGCAAGCGTTACGTCGGTGGCGTCCAGGCAGTTCGGAGCGTGCTCCCATTCCAGACACCCGGATTCATTTTTCTGAAAGAGCACGGAAGGCTCGATCTCTCGGTCGAAGCCCTGCTTCTAACGCCCGAATGGAAGGGACTGTTCACAGATGAGGACCGCGCCATCGCCAGGGAGAAATTGTCTCGGTAGTCCGCTACCAAAGTTCCCATCCACGCTAAAGCGCCAGTCCCCCAGCGTGGAGGTCCATGTGCTAGTGTAGTGCGTCAGAA
>PKYZ01000868.1 GCA_003132865.1 Bryobacterales bacterium | reverse complement strand
AACTCGTATGTGCCGTCGATCAGGTGGTTGTCCAGGGAGCAACTCCAGCACCACCTTACCGGTCTTGCGGCATCTCCATCAACCGAGCGAGACCGGAGCGTCCGGAAGTCGCTTCGCTCCAATCAGCGTCGCAGACAGCTTCTGGGCACCTATCGTTACTTGGGCGGCACTTCCGGTTCGCCCCCCGAACGAATCGCCTTCCGCGCCGCATCCCAGCAGTAGGCGTTTTCGGCCTTGGGGCGCGTCCGCGGGCACCGGTGCCAACACCGGTCGCGGTTGGGCCAGGAGTTCAACTCCCTGGATGCCCAGCGGGAGTGCGCGCAGGCCTACATCCTCAGCCGGGAGATCATCAGCGAGCGCACGCGGGACAAGCAGTCGGCGGCACGGCGCAAGGGCAGGTGGGCGCTACCGCTGGCACTACTCTTCTGACTCCTGGCTTCTTGCTTCACCGGAAATGCAGCACCATCTCGCTCGGTACGGGCTTATCGTGTTTGCGGGCCGGCGTGAACTGCCACTGGCGCGCGGCGCTCAACGCTGCAAGGGTCGCCAGACGGTTGCCCTTCGTCAGCGCCAGCGCGCGGGACACGTTGCCCGAATCGTCGATGAAGACCTTCACGTCCACTGGGCGCGTCTCGGCGCCGGCGTCCGCGGGTTTTATCGGCGCGACTTTCCGGATAGGCGACGGCGGCACAAAGGCAGCCGAATCCACCTCGCCCGTGCCCTCGATCTTGTGCAGCGCGCGCCGGAAGACCCCGGGACGCGGAGTCTCGTAGCTCACTCCGGCCTCGGGCGGAGGCGCGGCATTCACAGGGGAGGGCAACACCGCAGGCAGCCTCGCTTCAAGCCTATCGATGGGAAGAGCCAGCGCCGGCGGCGGCTCGACTTCGCGGAACGGCATACGTGCGACCGTGACCGGCGGGGGCGCAACCACCTTACGCAAAGGCTTCTTCGCGGGCTTCGGCTTCGGCTTTGCTATTGGTTTGGGTTCCGCTGCCGGAGCTTGCGCCATAGGTTCTGACTGTGGCGCGGCTGCCTCCTGAGCTGCCGGAGGTGCGGGCGTGCCCACCGCAACTTGGGGACTCACCGCCGCCTGGGGAACCGGTTCCGGCAGCAACGGCTCAACAGGCACGCTGGCTTTAGCCGCGGCGGCCTCGCGTGCCGGCCTATGATTTTCCGAAACAAAGAAACCCGCTATGAAAAACAGGACCGCGATCACGGGCACCGCCACCCAAGGGAGCGGTGGCAGCCTGTGCCGTGCGCGCGCCTCGGGTTTCGGAGCCAGTGGGCGCGGAACCAGTACGGGCGCAGGACGCGGACGCGGAGCGGCCGCGGGCTGTCCGCCGGCGAGCGGGAAATCGCCTGTGGCCAGCCGCGCACAGTCGAACGGAAACTCGCGGTAGGTCGACCGCCGGTTAACGTCGCCATCTTCCCAGAAAAAGAACCCGCCAATCGCCGGACCTTCCGTCGCGGGACTCACCAGCAGGAACACCTGCGAGGGATCCGGAAAGTAATGGCTGAAGACTGCGAAATCCTCCTGATCCAGATACATCCCTGGACGCGTATGGCTGCGGAAATAGCCTACCACTTGCCTTGCCCGTCGGTGCGCCAGACGCGTACCAAGCAGCCGCCGGTCTTTCGGGGAGAGTGTGTAAGACGGGCCACGCAAGTGTTCGCAAGGCGCCAGTTCGAAATCCTCGATCAGGACCGCCCGCCCGAAATCAGGCAGCGTCCGGCCCAACAGGATCCCACCTATTTCATTGCCGCGCGGCCCTGTACCCAAGCCCTCCTGCACCGCCGCGCCCAACCGCTCGACCAAGTCCAGGCTGACCTGGATCACGATCGAGTCGCCGGGATCCTTCCAGACATACCCTCCCGCACTTGCCGTGTCTGCTGTCACGCTCGCCACCGCCGCCATGCCGCGCAGAGCACGTTTATTGGCCCCCATAGCGAACATTGCAGCTATTCCCGGCCAGAGCCATTTGGGCCGCGGCCGCGGGGCAAAGTCGCCGGACGCCCCTGCCATCCGCGGTTCAAGCTCGGTCGCCGGGCATGGTTCGGGCTTGAGAGGCTCCGGCACTTGGGCCTTCTCCGCCAGCGGCCGAAGTTCGCAGGTGGCGGCGCGCGGAGGTTCCGAAACCGCCAGAGGCGCCTCCGCCACGGCAGGTTGTGCGTCTAGCTGCAAGGTAACCTGAAAGGGCGCCAATACGAATTCTCCGTAGCTGCCTTCTGTGCGGATGCTGCCGCCCGGCTCTCGGAAGAAGAATCCCGCTCGGGTGGGCGCCAAGCTAGCTGGCCGGACAATCAGGCCCACCTGCCAGTCTTGCGGAAAGAATCGATTGAAAAAGCTCAGGTCCGTGTCGCAAAGGAGTATCTCACTGCGGTTGTGCGCGCGATACCAGCCCACAGGCTCCAGCTTGGCCAGTTCCGGATCGCCGCACCAATCCTTAAGCGTGTCCGCAAGGGCCGCCTCCTCCCGCTCCGAGAGTAGGAAAGAGGGGCCCTTGGCGAACTCGCACGCAATTGGACGCCCGGCGGTGATGCGTACCGCGCGCTTCTGGTGCGTGCCAAACAGAATGCCGCCCGTCTCTACGCCGCCGTGGGGCGCGCGATGATATCCGTCCACCGCCGCCGTGCGGATCTCCTCGAGTGCCGCGCGGGAATACTCAATGCGAACAGAGTGCCCTGGCACGCTCCATGTCTCGAATTTGCGCGCCAGCGACGCCTCGGCCATAATGCCCTTCCAGCCCTGTGCGCAAGGGTTACAAATCACGCTCAACAACGTTGCCGAACCGGAGCATTTTCCGAAAGGGCGGTACGGCAGGTTACGGCGAAGGCGAATAGGGCACCAAATCCTCCGAACAGTAATCACTCGTCCCATTGCATCTCGGGCATGTATAAGAAGCGCGGAAAGTCGAACGCTGAAAGTGAGCCGTCTGAGAATTGTCGTCGATCCGCTCGACAACGAATTCTCGTTGGCAGAGGACGCACCTTACACCCAAGAATCGCATGTCGTTATCGCCGGCATTCAGCCGGATATGACCATTAAAGATTATCGCAGTTCGGTTTCGAGATCAAGAAAAAACAGGAAGGAAGACGAACTATTCAAGTGGCCATAGCTTGCGAATAACAGGCAGTACGTACTATACCGGGTGGAACTGCAGGCTGTAAGCCAACTTCGTGGCTCGGCGGCACTCCTGTCCGGTGGGTGCCTTACGACACCACAAGGTTCGGTGGAATGTCGGTACGAAGGTAGCGGTGTTCACGTTGCCGCCGCCATCTCCGGGCGGTCCTCGGACGGTCACCTTTCTGCACACTTACGGCCGCGACGGGGCTGATCCCTACGCAGCGGTCGTCGCGGCCCACGGCGTAAAGGCGATGCTCAGCCCCGTTGGGGGAACCGCGCGATTACGCCATATTGTCGAGAGTGGACACATTTTGGATGTCGTTCTGAATAAGCACGAGGTCAATCCGCTCGTTGAGGGTCCACCCAAACCCGCGGAGGTTATCCCGATTTCCGGTTCTGGAAGCTGTCCCGGCGACCGTAGATCCTTGGTCACGGCGCATCCGGAAGTAATCCACCCGGCGAAAAGGGCATTATTCGTTCATATCGGTAGCTGTCCAGGCGGCGAGTGCGCGGATTCAGGCCCGCGGTTTCGCCTTCACGTAGGACACCTGGACGAGAAGCTCCTATCGGTATCCATTTTTGAACGGCGCAGGTCGAGCTCACTGGCTTCGCGATGCACACACCAGCGGAAGGCTACACCCTGCACGCGGCCTTGAATGAAGAAGTGAAGAACCCTGATTGAACCAAGGCCAGTTGGCAGCGTAAGAGCGGGCAGTGCAACCTGCCTCTGCAAACTGGCTCTGGGACTGGATTTAGCTTGGCTTACTCTGGGTGCTGCGCGACCGGCTTGCGGCGATCGACGACATCGAAGCCTTCGGGCAGCTCGAAGAGCTTGGGGTCGGGTTCGGCGAGGTTGACATGGCAACAGCTTCCTCTTAGCCCAATCCATCAGTGTTCCAGAAAATCTCCCTGCAGCACTTTGCGCCCGCCGAGCGCGTGGCGGAAGCTCCACACCGCGAGCGCCAATACCAGCGCGACGACGATCAGGCCCTTGCTCGCGTACCACGCCGAAAGGTCGGAGGTCAGCGGCGCCTGGCTCCCGACAATTTGCAGCAGGAGCACGAGGGTGAACGGCAGGATACCGAAGCGAATCATCACCCAAAGGCTTGAGGACAACACCACCACGGCTAAGACGGTGGCGAGAAGTGGATCTGGGTCGGTAAGGCTGAGGCCACCAAAGAGAGCGACGTAAACGGCGGCAGCCACCCAAGTATTCCGGAGCACCAATCGAAACAAGAAGAAGAGAAAGAAAATACCCAGCGCGAACGCGGCCGGTCCAGTCATATTCCAAATCAGCCAGCCGGCTAGCACACCCGCGAGCGCACCGCACATGCAGTCACACCCAGGGGGGCCTGGAGATTTCATTTACCCTAAAAACGGCAGTAGGCCGT
>PKYZ01000087.1 GCA_003132865.1 Bryobacterales bacterium | reverse complement strand
CCTGGGCATCCGGCTCGGCCAACCGCCGCTCTACGAGCTGATCGACCACTTCATCACGGACCAAAGCGCCCGAATGCATGGCAGCGGCTACCCGGACACCCAGCGCGTTGCCCTCCCGGATATGCTCCCGGAGCATATCGCCCGTGGATATGTGCGGCACCTTCAGACAATTCTTGAGAAGGTTGGCCTGCGTGCCCTTTCCCGAACCTGGAGAACCAAACAAAACCACAGCTTGCGTCATTGAAAGCTGCAGCGCGTCAGAAGGTGCTACGGCGCCCGCGAATCCTCCCNNCGCCCACCACGATCAGCAGCGATGTGCCGCCAAAGTAAAAGTTCACGTTCAACCCTTCCAGCAGGAAGCGGGGCGCGTAAGCGTCCATGAAATTCCCGAGCAAAGGCAGATGTTGGAGCTTGATTCCGGAAATCATGATGTCCGGAATCAGGCACAGGATCGCCAGATAGATTCCGCCCACCACCGTGATCTTGGTCAGGATGGCGTTCATGTACTCGGCCGTATTGCGTCCCGGACGGATGCCGGGGATAAATCCGCCGTATTTGCGCATGTTGTCGGCGGCTTCATTGGGGTTGAAGATGATGGATACGTAAAAGAAACAGAAGAAAATGATGCCCGCCACGAACAGCACGTAGTAGAGCGGTTCGCCGTGCCGGATGGAGGCCAGTGTGTTGCTCAGCCAGGGCATGTTCTTAACGAAAGGCACGCCGGCCAGGGTCTGCGGGAAAGCCAGAATCGAGGAAGCGAAAATCACCGGAATGACGCCGCCGGCATTAACTTTTAGCGGCATGTGCGTGGACTGGCCGCCCATCACGCGCCGCCCCACCACGCGCTTGGCGTACTGCACCGGAATGCGCCGTTCGCCGCGCTCCACCAGTACGATAAAGGCCACCACCCCCACCATCATGATCAGGATGGCCAGCATTTGGAACACGCCCCACTCGCGCGTGATGAACGTATTCCGGTAGATGTTGGAGATGGCGTTGGGCAGCCCCACCACGATCCCGGCAAAGATAATGAGCGACATGCCGTTGCCGATGCCGCGATCGCTGATCTGCTCGCCGAGCCACATGATGAACGCCGTGCCGGTGGTCAGCGAGATGATGGTCATCAGTACGAATCCCCAGCCCGGGTTGGTGACGAAGCCGCCGTTACTGTGCTGCAATCCTTGCGCGATGCCGAACGATTGGACGATGGAGAGGGCAATGGTCAGATAGCGGGTCCACTGGGTAATCTTACGGCGGCCCAACTCGCCTTCTTTTTGGAGCTTCTCCAGCGTAGGCACCACCACCGTGAGGAGCTGCAGGATGATGGAGGCCGTGATATAGGGCATGATGCCCAAAGCGAAGATGGTGAACCTTCGGATGTTGCCGCCCGCGAACAGGTCGAAGAAGCCGAAGATGCCGCCGGCATTGCGGCTGAGGAAGTCTTCCCACCGGCCTATGTTGATGCCCGGCGTAGGAATGTGGCCGCCCAGGCGGTAGACCGCCAGCATGGCGAGGGTGAACAAGACTCGCTTGCGCAGATCGGGAATGCGAAATACGTTGGCGAACGCTTCAAAAAACTTCATGGTTCCTTCGCTTCCAAACCGCTTGCTTACGCGCGCGGCTCAGTGCCGCCGATTACGACCGCTTCACCGCCGGCCGCTTGAATCTTCTCGAGCGCCGACTTCGAAAACAGGTGCGCTTCCACCCGCAGTTTGCGCGTCAACTGGCCGGATCCCAGGACCTTCAACCCCTCGTGGAGTTTCTTGATGACGCCGTGCTCGAGGAGGTGGTCGGGTGTGAACGTGTCCCCGTCCAGTTTCTCCAGTCTGTCCAGATTAATGATTGCGTACTGCTTCTTAAAGATATTCGTAAAACCGCGCTTGGGCAAGCGGCGGTGCAGCGGCATCTGGCCGCCCTCGAAGCCGCGCTTCTGGCCGAAGCCGGTGCCGGCCCGCTGTCCCTTGCTGCCGCGGGTGGCGGTCTTGCCGTGGCCCGATCCCATACCGCGCCCGATACGCTTGCGCACGTGCTTCTGCCCGGCGGGGGGTTTCAATCCGCTAAGATTCATACGCTCGCTCCTATTCCACTACCTTCAGCAGATGCGGGACTTTCTTGACCATGCCGCGGAAGACGGGCGAATCCGGCCGCACCACGACTTGATTGAGCTTGCGAAGCCCCAACCCAAGCACCACGCGCTTGTGCTTCTTCGGCGTGCAGATCGGACTGCGATACAGCTTGATCTTAATCATGCCATCCATAAAAACAAAACCTTTAACCACAGATGAACACAGATAAACGCAGATGAAGACCAAGAAGAACGGTCGCTTGGGTTTTGCTCTTATCTGTGTGCATATGTGTCCATCTGTGGTTCCGTCTTAAAGTTTGTCGACTGCCAGGCCCCGCATCTCGGCTACTTCGTTCTTGTCGCGCAGTTGCTCGAGCGCCACGATGGTGGCCTTCACTACGTTGTGCGGGTTGTGCGTGCCGATGGATTTCGTCAGCACGTTGGGGATGCCCGCCGCCGTGATCACCGCGCGCACCGGTCCGCCGGCGATCACGCCGGTCCCTTCCGGAGCCGGCTTCAGCAGCACCAGGCCGCTGCCGAATCGGCCCAGCGACTGGTGCGGAATGGTGGTCCCCAGTATATGTATCTTGCGCAGATTCTTCTTGGCCGCTTCGATGCCTTTGCGAATGGCCGACGGCACTTCCTTGGCTTTGCCCACGCCGAAGCCCACCACTTTGGCGCCCGGGTCTCCGATCACCACCAGCGCGGAGAAGCTCAGGTTCTTGCCGCCTTTGACCACCTTGGTCACGCGATTGATCGACACCACCTGCTCTTTCAAATTGAGCGTCTGCGGATCGATGCGTTTTACCGTTTTTGCTGCCATCAGAACTCCAGTCCGGCTTCCCGCGCCGCGTCCGCCAGGGCCTTCACCCGGCCGTGATAAATATAGCCGCCGCGATCGAACACCACCTTCTGAATTCCCTTTTCCTTGGCCCGCTCGGCGACCAGTTTGCCGACCGTCTTGGCCGCGGCCAGATTGCCGCCGGCGGTGCGCTTGCCCTTTTCAATGGTCGAAGCCGACACCAGCGTAGCGCCTTGGGAATCGTCAATCACCTGCACGTAGATGTTAGTCAGGCTGCGGAACACCGCCAGCCGCGGCCGCTCGGCGGTGCCGCGCACCTTGTGCCGGATGCGCTCGTGAATCCGCTGGCGGATCTCATTCTTTTGAGTTACGTGGATCATTTCGCACTCGCCCCAGTCTTGCCGACCTTCTTGCGCAACCGCTCGCCCGTATAGCGGACGCCCTTATTCTTGTAGGGATCCGGCTTGCGCAGCGCGCGAATGTTGGCCGCCACCTGACCCACCATCTGCTTGTCATAGCCGCTCAGCACCAGGTGCGTCTGCTTATCGATCTTCAGGTCCACGCCATCCGGCAACAGCACCTCGATGGCGTGCGAATAGCCTAGCGTGAAGGTGGCGATTTTGCCCTTGACGTCGGCGCGATAGCCGATGCCCACGATGTCCAGTTCCCGGGTGAAGCCGGTGGAAACGCCCTGCACGGCATTGGCGGCCAGAGCGCGCGTGAGCCCGTGCAGCGCGCTGTACTTATCGCTGTCGCGCACCACGTCGAGGCGGCCATCGGCCTGCTTAAAGTGCACGCCGCCCGGAATCGGCACCGTCAAGGCGCCTTTGGGTCCGGTCACTTCCAGTTGATCGCCGATCTGCACCTTGACCCCTTTCGGCAGGGGAATCGGCTTCTTACCTATTCGAGACATAGTTCAAAACCTTTGTAAAGGCAAGGCGGCCTGAGAGGCCGCCGCAGGCCGGGGGCCTGCCCCACAAGCTACCAAACGCGGCACAGCAACTCTCCGCCGATCTTCTCTTTGTGCGCGTCGCGCCCGGTCATCACGCCGCGCGGCGTGGTGAGAATGTTGATTCCCAAGCCGCCCAACACGCGCGGAATATCCTGCTGCCCGACGTACACCCGGCAGCCCGGCCGCGAGATGCGCTCGATATTCGAAATCACCGGCGCGTTGCCGGTGCTGTATTTCAAATAGATCTTGATGGTCTTCTTGGGGCCTTCTTCGGCGACCTTGAAGTTCTGGATGTAGCCCTCTTCCTTCAGAATGCGGGCGATCTCCGTCTTCAGCTTGGAAGCCGGCACATCCACTTTGGGGTGGCGCGCGCGAATGGCGTTGCGCACCCGCGTAAGCATGTCGGCGATAGGGTCACTTGTCATTCCTGCCCTCCAACTCTTCCTTTGGCTCTCACCAGCTCGCCTTCGTGACGCCGGGGATTTCCCCGTTCAGCGCCAGTTGGCGGAAGCACAGCCGGCAGATGCCGAACTTGCGCAGAAACGCGCGCGGCCTTCCGCAGCGCCAGCAGCGGTTGCGGTGCTTGCAGTCCTGCTTCGGCTTCTTGCCGGCCTTGACGTCCTCCAGCATTTTGGCGCGCTGGACCTTCTCCAGTCTCAGATCTTTGGCTCTCTTGGCGGTGGTGGCCATGATTTCTTTCTTTCTCTCCCTTACTGCCGGAATGGCATGCCCATCTGTTTCAGCAGGGCCATGCCCTCCGCATCGGTGCGCGCGGAGGTGGTGATGGAGATATTCATCCCCTTGGTCTTCTCCACCTTGGCGTAATCGATTTCCGGAAAAATCAACTGCTCGCGAATGCCCAGCGTGTAATTGCCGCGGCCATCGAACGACTTGCTGGAGACGCCGCGGAAGTCCCGTACGCGGGGCAGCGCCACGTTCACCAGCCGGTCGAAAAACTCGTACATGCGGTCGCCGCGCAGCGTCACCATGCATCCGATGGCCATGCCTTCGCGCAGTTTGAACGCGGCGATGGATTTGCGCGCCTTGGTCACCACCGGCTTCTGGCCGGCGATCTGGCCCAACTCGGTGACCGCGCCATCCATCAGTTTGGCGTTCTGCGTGGCTTCGCCCAAGCCGACGTTGACCGAAATCTTCGCCAGTTTCGGCACCGCCATCACGTTCTTGTACCCGAACTCCTTCGTGAGCGCCGGGACGACCGTCTTTGCGTAGTGTTGCTTCAGTCGTGCTGCCATTTCTTATTTCCTGTCCAAAGCCTGCCCGCATTTGCGGCAAACGCGCGTCCGCCGTACTTTGCCGCCCGGCAGAGTTTCCACATGATGCGCGATACGCACCGGCCCGCACTGCGAGCACACGATTCTCACGTTCGATACCGCGATGGGGCTTTCCCGCTCGGCAATACCGCCCTTGATCTGCTTGGCCGGATTCGGACGGGTGTGCCGCTTGATCATCGACACATGCTCTACCAGGACCTTGCCGTTGGCGGGATTCACGTCCAGCACGCGGCCCGTCTTGCCTTTATCGCGCCCGGCGATCACCTTCACCTGGTCGTTCTTCTTCAGTAAGATTCGTACCGGCTCTGCCAGTTTCTTCTTCGGCATTTCAAATCACCTCGGGCGCCAGGGACACGATCTTCATAAATCTCTTTTCGCGCAGTTCCCTGGCCACGGGTCCGAACACGCGCGTGCCCACCGGCTCGCCCAGCTCGGTGATCAACACCGCGGCATTGGAATCGAACCGGATATACGTGCCGTCCTTGCGCCGGGTCTCCTTGCGCATGCGCACGATCACGCAACGCACCACTTTGCCCTTCTTGATCGCGGAATCCGGAGCCGCCTCTTTCACGCTGGCCGTAACCACGTCGCCCAAGCCGGCCCGCAAGCCGAGGTCGCCGCCGCGCGGCAAAATGCACGCCAGACGGCGCGCGCCGCTGTTGTCGGCTACCTCCAAGATCGTTCTCATCCCTATCATGGTCGCTACACTCCCGGGGGCCAGGGGGCCGGGGTTTTGTTTTCCCCTAGTCCCCAGACCCTAGTCCCTAATCCCTATACTTTTACGTCCAACTCCTCCGGCTGCACGCCCACCTGCGGGGCGCGCCGGACCACTTCGGCCAGCCGCCAGCGCTTCATACGGCTCAACGGCCGGCACTCGATAATCCGCACGATGTCGCCCATCTTGGCGCGTCCTTCTTCGTCGTGCGCGTGGAATTTTTTGCGCTTCTTCACAATCCGCTTATACAGCGGATGCGGCACGCGCCGGCTGACTTCCACAACGATAGTCTTGGCCGTCTTGGTGGAAACCACCTGGCCGACCTTCTCGTTCTTCAACGGCTTATGCTGTTCGGCCATATTACTTCTTCGCTCCCGCCAGTTCCCGTTCTCTCATGATGGTGTAGATACGGGCGCGGTCTTTCTTCATGGCGCGCGCCTTTTTCAGGCCTTCCATGGTGCCCATCGACATTTGGAAATTCAGCCGGAAAAGCTGCTCCTCGATGGTGCGCAATTGATGCTGCAGCTCGTTCTCGTCGAGGTCCCGAATCTTCTGCGACTTCATAGGCTACTCCGCCTGCTCCCGCGTTACGAACTTGGTACGGATGGGCAGCTTGTGGGCCGCCAGCCGCATGGCATCGGCCGCCACATTCGCCGGCACGCCTTCCATCTCGAACAGAATCTTGCCCGGCCGCACCACCGCCACCCATTGCTCCGGCGCGCCTTTGCCCTTTCCCATACGGGTCTCGGCGGGCTTCTTGGTGATGGGCTTATCCGGGAACAAACGAATCCATACTTTGCCGCCGCGCTTGATGGAACGGGTCATGGCGATACGCGCGGCTTCGATCTGCCGGTCGGTGATCCAGGCGCAACTCATGGCCTTGAGGCCATACTCGCCGAAAGCGATGGACGAACCCCGCCACGCCTTGCCACACATACGGCCGCGCTGCTGCTTGCGGTATTTGACCTTCTTCGGCATCATCATGGCTTACTTCTCTCCTTCAGGCGTTCCGTCTGTGGAAGGCGCTGTGGAAGGCGCTGTGGGAGGCGCCGCGGAAGGCGCTGCGGAAGGCGCTTCGGATGCGGGCGCGGGCTCGGCCTGCGGCTCGATATCCGGTCGTACTTCCTGTTTCCAATGCGGTTGCGGCGCCATGAGCGGCGGCAGGATCGGCCCACCGCTGCGCGCCGGATGCGCCATCTCGGGCGGCGGTGCCTGCCTGGCAGGTCCGCTGGGTTCGGCCGCGGGCGCCGGTGGTGGTTCGTGGTGCCGCGCCGCTGGCGGCCGCCGGTCGCCACGATCGCCACGATCCCCGCCGCGGTCGCGCCGGTCGCCGCGGTCGCCACGGTCGCGCCGGGGTTCCGGTTCCGACGACAGCGACTTCATGCGGTTGCCGGCGTCCAGGATCTCGCCCTTGTAGAGCCACGCTTTCACGCCGATCACGCCATACGTCGTATGGGCTTCCGAAAAACCGTAATCGATATCCGCGCGCAACGTGTGCAGCGGAAGCTGGCCTTGCAGATACCATTCGCTGCGCGCGATTTCCGCGCCGTTCAACCGGCCCGACACGCGCACCTTGATGCCCTTGCAGCCGAAGCGCAGCGCCGAATCCACGGCTTTGCGCATCGCCCGGCGGAACGCCACGCGCTTCTCGAGCTGCAGCGCGATGGATTCCGACACCAGTTGCGCATCCAGCTCCGGCTTGTGGACTTCCTGGATGTCGATGAAAACGTCGCGCTTGGTGCGCTTGGCCAGATCCACCTTCAGCTTTTCGATCTCGGCGCCCTTGCGTCCGATAATGATGCCAGGCCGCGAGGTGCGGATGGTGACCCGCAGCTTGTTGCCGGGGCGATCCACTTCGATGGAGCTGACGCCGGCCGACTTCAGCCGCTCCCGCAGCGTGGCGCGCAGCTCCACGTCTTCCTGCAGCAGCTTCGCGTAGTCCTGCTTGGCGAACCAGCGGGAACGCCACGGCTTGTTAAAGCCCAGCCGGAAACCGTAAGGATGAACCTTTTGTCCCATTCGATAAACCTTTCAAGCTATCAGCTATCAGCTATCGGCTTTGAGCTTTCAGCCTTCAAAAGCACCTGCCACCGCGCTTTGGCTGAAAGCTGATCGCTGACGGCTGAGAGCTTCTCACTCTTTCTCCTGCACAGCCTTCGCCGACACTTTGATCACGATGTGCGCCATGCGCTTCTGGATCCGGTAGGCGCGGCCCATGGGCGCCGGGCGGACCCGTTTCACGCGCGGGCCCTCGTTCACGTACGCCGCCGATACCACCAGCCGGTCCACGTCCACGTCTTCAAAACGTTCCTTCGCGTTGGCAATCGCCGAATCCAAAACCTTTCGCACTGTGGGCGCGATGCGCTTATTGGTGGCGCGCAACGTGGTGCGCGCCTGATCGGCGCTCTGGCCGCGGATCAAATCCACCACCAGCCGCGCCTTCTGCGGCGATACCCTGATATATCTCGCTTCTGCCTTGGCTTCCATGTTTGCTCTCTCAAAGCCCGCCTCTTAGGCCGGTTTCGCTGCCTTCTCCGTAGCGGCCTTCACCGAGTGCCCCTTGAAATGCCGGGTGGGGGAAAACTCGCCTAACTTATGTCCCACCATGTTCTCGGTGACATATACCGGAATGAATTTCTTGCCGTTGTGCACCGCGATGGTGTGGCCCACGAACTCCGGAAGGATGGTCGAGCGCCGCGACCACGTGCGCACCACGCGCTTCTCGCTCTTGGCGGTGAGAGCCGCGATTTTCACTTCCAGGTGGCCATCGGTGAACGGCCCTTTCTTGACTGAACGCCCCATAGTTATCTCTTCTTACTCTTCCTGGTGACGATCCACTTATTGGTCCGCTTATTATTGCGGGTCTTGAAGCCGCGGGTCGGCTGGCCCCAGGGTGTCACGGGGTGCCGTCCGCCGGAAGTCTTGCCTTCGCCGCCACCGTGCGGATGATCCACCGGGTTCATGGAGACGCCGCGGTTGTGCGGCATCTTGCCCAGCCAGCGTTTCCGTCCGGCCTTGCCCAGCGAGACGTTCTCGTGGTCCACGTTGCCCACCTGGCCGA
Organism: Bryobacterales bacterium; assembly: GCA_003132865.1. The sequence continues at coordinate 2,760 of PKYZ01000087.1, read as the reverse complement.
CCGTCGCCATGCAGTCGAGCGGCACGCGGCGGATTTCTCCGGAAGGCAGCTTCAGTAGCGCGATCTCGCCTTCCTTGTTGACCAACTGCGCCTGCGTGCCCGCCGACCGTGCCATCTGCGCGCCCTTGCCGGGACGCAGTTCGATGTTGTGAACTACCGTGCCCGCCGGCATATTCTTGAGCGGCAACGCATTGCCCACCAGAATGTCGGCCGCGGGTCCCGACGACACCGTCATGCCCACCTTCAGCCCGTCCGGCTGGATAATGTAACGCTTCTCGCCATCCTTGTAGTGCAGCAGCGCCAGGCGCGCCGAGCGGTTGGGATCGTACTCAATCGCCGCCACCACCGCCGGAACCCCTTGTTTGTCGCGCTTGAAATCCACCACGCGATACGCCTGCTTGTGGCCGCCGCCGATGAAGCGCGATGTGACGCGGCCCGTGGAGTTGCGGCCGCCCGTGCCATGCTTCGACTCCAGCAGCGATTTTTCCGGGTGCTCCTTGGTGATATCCGCGCGCGATACGACCGTTTGGAAGCGGCGCGTGGGAGTTGTGGGCCTATAGCTTTTAATGGGCATGTCCGCTCCTAAATTTGCGCAAAGTCGGGCACCTTCTCCCCGTCTTTCAACTTCACGTACGCCTTCTTCCAATCCGGCTTGTATCCAACGAAGCGGCCGCGGCGGCGCATCTTGCCTTCCAGGTTGGAGGTCCGCACTCCGGCCACTTTCACTTTGAACAGCTTCTCGACAGCCTGCTTCACCTGAGTCTTGTTGGCGGCCAGCGCCACTTCGAAGCACAGCGTGGCATGTTCATCCTTGGCGGCCACGCCTTTTTCGGTGACTACCGGGCGCCGAATCACTTCATGTATGGTCATTTTGCGAGCGCCTCCGAGAACTTGCGCGCGGCCGCTTCGGAAAGCAGCACGCGGTCGTGGCCCAGCAGGTGATATGCGTTCACGTCGCGGGTGGGCATCAGGGTCACGCCGGGTATGTTGCGCACGCCCAGCGTCAGGTTGCGGTTATCGCCGTTCTCCACCACCAGCACCTTGCGCGTGGCTTCCAGGCGCGTCAGCGCGGCCTTGGCTTCCTTGGTCTTCACCCCGCCCAGGTTGAACGCCTGCACGACTTTCAATTCGCCGTCGCGCAATTTGGCCGACAACGCCGAGCGCAACGCGCCCAGCAGCATCTTGCGCGGCAGCTTGTAGCTGTAATCGCGCGGCTGGGGACCGTGCGCCGTGCCGCCGTGCCGCCAGATCGGCGAACGAACCGAGCCCACGCGCGCGCGTCCGGTGCCTTTCTGCTTCCACAGCTTCTTGCCGGAGCCCGCCACGTCGCCGCGCACCTTGGTCTTGTGCGTGCCCGCCCGCTGCCCGGCTTGATAGTGCCGCACGGCTTCGTAGAGCAGGTTCTGGTTGACTTCGGTTCCGAAAACTTCGTCGGCCAGCTCCAGCTCGCCGACCTTCTGATTATTTAAGTCCACTACGTCCACTGTCGGCATGGCGTTACCTCTTGGCCCTCCGGACTACGACGTAGCCGCCGTTGGGACCGGGCACCGCGCCCTTCACCATCAGCACATTGTCCTCGGTGTCTACTTCAATGATCTCCAGGTTGCGCACCGTGACCTGTTCCGATCCCATGTGTCCGCCCATGCGCATGCCCGGCAAAACGCGCGACGGGAAGCTGGATGCGCCGATCGATCCGGGCGCCCGGTGGAACATGGAGCCATGCGAGCCTTCGCCGCCCCGGAAGTGATGGCGTTTCACCACGCCCGCGAACCCGCGCCCTTTGCTGACCCCGATCACGTCCACTTTTTCCTTGGGCTTGAACTGGTCGACCAACACCTTGTCGCCGGCTTTGAAGTCGTCGTCGCCGGGGCGCAAGTGGAACTCACGCATGAAGCGCGCGCCCTCCACGCCGGCCTTCTTCAGATGCCCGGTGATCGGCTTGTTGATGCGCGCCGGCTTGATAAACTCCATCAGGCCGAGCTGCACCGCGTCGTAGCCGTCGGTAGTGGGCGTCTTGCGCTGCACCACCATGCAGGGCCCCGCCTTGAGGAGGGTGACCGGAACCACCTGCCCGTCCGGCCGGAACACCTGCGTCATTCCGATTTTTCTGCCAAGGATTCCTGGACTCATTTTCAAATTCCTTGCACTGCCGCGTCAAACGAGCTGAGCGGGCGATGGGGGGAGCGGGCGAGCGGGCCAAAAACTTGCGGCGTTACGTCGCCCCCTCGCCCCCTCGCCGTTTCGCCCCTTCGCATTTATTTGTGGTCTTTCCCAAACGCCTTGATCTCCACATCCACACCCGCCGGCAGATCCAGCTTCATCAAGGCATCCACAGTCTGCTGAGTCGGCTCCAGTATGTCGAGCAGCCGCTTGTGCGTGCGGATTTCAAACTGCTCGCGCGACTTCTTATCCACGTGCGGCGAGCGCAGCACGGTCGTAACGCTGCGCGATGTCGGCAGCGGAATCGGACCGGCCACGCTGGCGCCGGTGCGCTTGGCCGTGTCGACGATCTCCGTCGTCGATTGATCCAGCACACGGTGGTCGTACGCCTTCAGGCGAATGCGAATGCGTTCTCTTAGCGCCATTTTGAACCTATTCGATAATGTCGGTGACGGTTCCGGCGCCCACCGTGCGTCCGCCTTCGCGGATGGCGAACCGCAACCCCTTGTCCATGGCGATCGGCGTGATCAGATCGATCACCAGGTTCACGTGGTCGCCCGGCATCACCATCTCCGTGCCCTCCGGCAACTCCGCCACCCC